>DATLGK010000021.1:0-14172 GCA_035540475.1 Sphingomicrobium sp. | reverse complement strand
GCTCGATCCCGGCGCGGTTGAGGCCGAGCTGATCGTGCTGGCGAGGGACGAGCCGACGCTGTTGGCAAAGCCGCCCGGATTGTCCCAGGGATTGCTGCTGCCCGAATACCAGCCGAAGCCCTGATGGCCCTGCGCGGCGGCTGCGGCGAGGACGCCCGCGAAGCGGTTGGCCCAGCGATTCTCGACGCCCAGAGCGATCGCATAAGGGAGATAGCGCTCGAACAGCTCGGGCGTATCCTCGGGAGGATGCATGCGGTCGAGGCGCTCCCGCTCGGTGATCGACAGATAGTGTTTGAAGCCCGCGATGCGGTCGAGCACGGCGCGGCCCGCCTTGGTGGGAGCGTCGATCCAGAAGAATGCCGAGATGACGACGGGCAAGGCGAGCAGGGTAGGGACGAAGGGCAGCAGCCAGCCCGTGCCGAGCGCCTGGAACAGCACCGGGGCGCCGGTCATGAAAGCCAATGCGCCGAACAGCACGGCAAGACCGCTGGCGAGGCATTTTCCGCTCGCCGTTGCGGTCTGGACCCAGAGCATCAGCAGCGCACTGGTCACCGCCGCCCCGAGCGCGACCAGAACCATGTCGACCGAAAGCCCCATCGCAGCGACGATCGACGCAGCCACCAGCCACAGCGCGGCGAGGAACAACAGCAGCCCTGCAGTCGCCCAGCCCCAATTCTTGTTGAACAAGCGGCCTTCATACTGATCCTTCAGCACATCGACCAAATGCTTCTTCGCGGATGAGAATTTCGCGTGGTTCTTCTGTTCCATCAGCACCGATTCACCGGTCTCGCAAAGCGCGCGCAGAGCTGCCTCCTCGTCGCGCGGCAAGGGCGCGGTGCTGGCGCGGCGCTCGATCCGGCGCTTGTCCTTGCCGAACCAGCCGCCGTCCTCCTCGACGATACGAACATGCCCGCGCACGCCCATGTCGACCAAGGCGGCCGCGAAGGTGCGGTTGTCGGCGCCCATCCGCGTCACGAAGCGCATCGCGGCCGGGCTTAATTCGTCGGGCGGAGCGAAGATCGGCACGACCGTGCCGGCGGGCGGATCGCGGCCCACGTGGCGCCAGGCGAAGAGATAGAATGCGAACAGGCCAAGCAGGGCCAGCCCGCCGACGAGAGGAGGGCCGTTGTCGGCTAGCCAGTCGCGAAAGCGGCTCTCCGAACTCGGCTCGGCGACCACGCCCTTGGGGAAGGCGACGGCGACCGTCAGGCCTTCGTAGGGGCCGAGCGCCCGCGTCGTCGCGAACCGGATTTCGCCGGGCTTTTCCTCGATCACCTCGGCATTGGATTCGGTGGAGCCTTGCAGGCCCGTATAGGCCGCGCGCTGGCCGAACCGTGCCGGCTGGGGCAAGCGAATGCGTGCCTCCGCCTCGTCGATCGGAAACATCCAGCCGTTTCCGGTCGCGTTCCAGTAGAGCTCGTCATAGCCGGCGAAGCGCCCGACCTGCCGCGTCGTGCGATAGCGGATCACATAACGGTGCTCGCCGACCGGGACGTAGCGGTCCGGGTCGCCGATCTTGATCCTGACGCCATTGCCGTGAGGTGCGACTTCGGCCGGGACGGGCGCGCCGTCCAGTGTGGCGCCATCGAAGCGGAAGCCGACACGGATGTGGCTGCCGTTCGGGCCGCGATAGCGCGTCGGGAAATCCCGGTAGATGCCGCGGTTGATCGCTTTGTTCTCGACCTGGACGTCGATCGTTTCCGTGACCGCGAGCGCGCTGTCGCGCTCGATCTGCACGTCGCTGACATATTTGAGGATGCGCTCCTCGGCCTGCGCGGCAGCGGAGGCGGCAAGCAGGAGCAGCGCAGCGATCGCGCGCCGGGCGCCTCGCATGTCAGGCAGCCGGTCGGTCGAACGCGATCCTGGGTGCGCTTTGGATCGCGGGATCCTCGTCCTGGTAGAACGGCTCCTCGTTGAACCCCATCGGGCGCGCGATCAGCACCGGCGGGAAGCTTTGCACGGTGGAGTTCAGGTCGCGCACGGTCGCGTTGTAATAGCGGCGGGCACCCTGGAGCTCGGTCTCGATCTGCGAAAGCTGGTCCTGCAGCTGAAGGAAATTCTCGTTGGCGCGAAGCTGCGGATAGGCCTCGGCGACCGCGAACAGGCGGCCGATCATCGCGGTCATGTGCGCGTCCGCCTGAGCCGCCGCCTCGACGCTTCTAGGATTGATCGTTGCGGCCCGCGCCTGGGTCACTTCGTCCAGCACCGCGCGTTCGTGGGTCGCATAGCCCCGGACCGTCTCGACGATGTTGGGGATGAGATCGGCGCGCCGCCGCAACTGGACGGTGATGCCGCTGAAGCCTTCCCTGACCAGCGCACGGAGCCGCACCAGCCGGTTGTAGACGCCCACTGCGTACAGAAGCAGAAGGACGACAAGCGCCAGAACAATCCAGCCAATCATGCGAATACCCCCCGTTTGAACGGCGACCTTATTCGCAAAACGGCGGGTTCGCTAGAATGCGCTCAAGCCGGTGATCGCGCGGCCCATGATCAGGGCGTGGACGTCGTGGGTACCTTCGTAGGTGTTGACGGTTTCGAGGTTCGCCGCGTGGCGCATGACGTGGAACTCGGCGGAGATGCCGTTGCCGCCGTGCATGTCGCGGGCGATGCGGGCGATCTCCAGCGCCTTGCCGCAATTGTTGCGCTTGATGAGGCTGATCGTCTCAGGGATCAGCTCGCCGGCCTCGAGCCTGCGCCCGACACGCAGCGCCGCCTGAAGCCCGAGCGTGATTTCGGTCGCCATGTTGGCGAGCTTCAGCTGGACGATCTGGTTGGAGGCGAGGGGACGGCCGAACTGCTTGCGGTCGAGCGTATATTGGCGCGCAGCGGCATAGCAGGCCTCGGCCGCGCCCATCGAACCCCAGCCAATTCCGTAGCGCGCGCGGTTGAGGCAGCCGAACGGTCCCTTGAGGCCTTCGACATTGGGCAGCAGCGCCTCTTCGCCGACTTCGACGCCGTCCATCACGATCTCACCGGTGATCGAGGCGCGGAGGGAGAGCTTTTCCTTGATCTTGGGCGCCGAGAGACCCTTCGCGCCCTTTTCCAGTACGAAGCCGCGGATCTTGCCATCGTGCGCGTCCGACTTGGCCCAGACCACGAAGACGTCGGCGATCGGAGAATTGGTGATCCACATCTTGGTGCCGGTGAGGCGATAGCCATCCGCGGTCTTCTCCGCGCGAGTGCGCATGCTGCCGGGATCCGAGCCTGAATCCGGCTCGGTCAGCCCGAAGCAGCCGATCCACTCACCGGTAGCGAGTTTGGGCAGATATTTCTGCCGCTGCTCTTCGGAGCCGTAGGCGAAGATCGGGTACATGACGAGGCTCGACTGGACCGAGCAGGCCGAGCGATAGCCGCTGTCGACCCGCTCGACCGCGCGCGCGATCAGGCCGTAGCTGACGTAGCCGAGGCCGGCGCCGCCATAGTCGTGGGGGATGGTCGCGCCGAGCAAGCCGAGCTCGCCCATCTCGCTCATGATCTCGCGGTCGAACCGCTCGTCGAGATAGGCCGAAGTGACGCGCGGCAGCAGCTTTTCCTGCGCATAGCCTTCGGCCGTATCGCGGACGAGCCGCTCCTCGTCGCTCAGCTGATGGTTGAGATCGAACGGGTCCTGCCAATCGAACGGCAGGATGGCTGGCTCGGCCACGGCGAACTCCAAAGAAGGTATAGATTGACCGCGCCTTTAGACAGGGGGCGGCCCACTTGCAAAAGACCTGCAAGCAGCAGCGATGAGCGGCCGGAAACGCGTCGGCGCAGGAATAATACGCAAACTCGCGCGGCCCGTCACGGCGCGCAGAAACCGGCTTTCGTCCTCCTTTTTGTCGGCTTTCCGACAGTTCGCGGCACCGCGCGAGCTTCCAACTGCGGGAAATTCCTTAGCGTTCTCATAGAGTTGTGGCCGTCCCGTAACGGGACAAAAATTTATGAATGATCAGTTAAGAAAATTCTTTGCGATTCGATTCACCACGATAAGTTGGCGAGTCGGAGGGGAGCGTCCGGCTCCCGATTCGACATCAGGAGGGGCCTGTGAAAATTGATCGTACCCGCGCGACCCGCGTCGCGCTGCTTGCTGCATGTTCATTCGGCGCGGTTGCCGCGGCGACGCCGGCTTTCGGCCAGGTCGCACCCGACGGGCTGACCGTGGAGGACTACCCGGGGATCGTCTCCAGGAACGACATCGATCCCAATGCACCGGCGCCCGGCGGTTCGCTCGACAGCGGCGTGAACGGCGTTGGCCAGATGATCGCTTTCGTCCAGTCTTCTCCCACGGCGGCGGGTCTCGGTTTGTGCACTGGCACGCTGATCAACCCTCGTACGGTGATTTTCGCTGCTCACTGCGTGAATACCCGCCCCGCGCACATGTATGGGAGCCAGACCGGCACTAGCGGCGGCGTGAACGGCAACTTCGGCACGGGCGGCGCACTTCTCACGTCGCAGGGCGTCCCTTTGAGCTTCGGCTTCAGCGCTACCAACCGGTGCCAAGGCGTGACGGTCAACGGCTGCGCGGTCGGCACTGGCCCCTATGAGCTGTGGCGCGATGGCAATTTTGCGACCAACGTCGCAAGCTACATCTATAACGCCAACCAGGTCTGGTACGATCCGCGCTCGCTGTCGACCCCGGGTTCGAACGGATTTATCGCTGCCGACGTCGCCCTCGCGACGCTCGACACGCCGGCGTTCAACGTCCCGACCTGGACGATGCTGTTCAGCCCGCTGACCGAAGCAACGCACGCGCTCAGCATCGGTTACGGGCAGAGCGGAACCGCGGCGAGCGTGCAAGGGCCGACCGCCTGCACGACGAACTGCAACGGCCTTGGGGTGACCGATTATCGGCGCCGGATCGTCGAGAATTCGCTCGACGTGCTGGGCTCGATCCAGGACCGCAACATCTGGCTGTTCGGTCCAGGCTCGGCGGGTCTCAATTCAAACAGCGTCTACATGCTGGACTTCGACAGTCCGGCTGGACAGGCCGCCTATACGGGCGCCTTCAACAATTACGATTTCGACATCTTCAACGGAGCCGCCTTGCCGCGCGAAGGCACGACGGCGCCCGGCGATTCCGGCGGTCCGCTCGTGGTGGATCAGAAGTTCTCCAAGCCGGTGGTCGTCGGCGTGCTTTCGGGCGGTTCGCGCTTCCACAGCGGGCAGCGTTTCGGAACCTACGGAACGCACAGCTTCTATCAGCCGCTGTTCCTCTATTGGGACGTGATCGTCGAAAACAACCCTTACGTCTATGCCAGCGCGAAGGCTGGCAACGGCAATTGGGAAGACGCGTCGCACTGGGTCCAGGTAATGGATCCCAATTATGCGATCGTATCCGGCGGAGCGCTGGCGAACAGCCTCCCGGATACTCCGGCGCTCGGCGTCTCGCCGAATACCGTCAAATTCGGCCAGGTCTGTTTCCTGGATGATTGCACCGACCTGGCGGACGACGACACTGCTACGCCGGTACCCGTCGGTGACGGCAACCCGATCTATATCGCTGGGGGCCCCGGGACCACGAACTTCATCCCGGACAACGTCAATCCCGTGAACAACGCCGACCCCGCTTTGACCGTCAAGGCGCGCTATTTCGACGTGACCCTGTCGGAAGCCGGGACGACCACCTTGTCGTCCGAGCGGACGATCGACAGGCTGACGCTCGACGGCAACGCGACCAAGCTCACGGTCGGGGCGAACGGTAAGCTCAACGTCTTCGGCGAGGCCACCCAATGGCAGGGCTGGACCCAGGTCGACGGGTTGCTGAAGTCCGGCGGCGATTACTTCGTTGGCACCGGCCTCCTGTCCGGCACGGGAACAATCCGTGCGCCCTTCGTGACGGTCGCGGCAGCCTATGTCGCACCGGGCGGAGGCGACAAGATCGGTACGCTTACGATCCAGGGCAATGCGATCCTGAGTTCCGGTTCCAGCCTGTTCATCGACGCCCAGCGCGGCAAGGCCGACGAATTGAAGGTCGTCGCGGACGGCGCGGGAACCGGCATCCTCGCACTCAATGGCGGCAACGTCGTGTTCAACAAAGTCACAGATGGGCCGGCACCGCGCGACGGCGAGAAATATGTGATCGCCAGCGCTCAGGGGGGCGTGGATGGCACATTCGGCAGCGTCTACACCTTCCAGGGAGTGCTCCGGCCAGAGCTGACGTACAGCGCGAACGCGGTCACGGCGACTCTGCGCGCCAAAAGCCTCGTGACGGTCTTGAGTGGCCAGAACGCAACCGCGATCGCCTTCGCCAATGCGCTCGATAAGCTGCGTACCGGCTTCTACGACAAGCTGTGGAACCTCTACGGCAACATCGACTGGATGAACGGGGCGCAGCTCAACGCCACGTTCAACGCAATGGCGCCGCAGATCTTCGGCGAAACGCAGCTGATTCAGGACCGTCAAAGCCGGCAGATGCTGGGCAACATCAGCGACCGCCTGTCGCTGCTCGGCACCGGCCAGGCGTCGGGCTTCAGCTTCAGCGGAACGCCGATGGCCATGGTCGCCGGCTATCAGCCGACGTCACCGCAGGCGATCCTCGGCTTGCGCAGCACCGGCAGCGGCGCGACCGTTCCGATCAGCGGCAAGCTGAGCGGCTTCGCGGTCGCCGGAGGGGACAACATCCGCTCCAGCTACGGCAATTCGCGCAGCCTCGAGGCCGGTCAGCACAGCCGTTACTTCGCTTCTGGCGTCGAAGCGCCGTTCGGCGACGTGATGGTTGGAACGGCCGTCGGCTACGCCGAAGCGACGACCAATGCCGCGACCGACAACGGTCGGACCAAGCTGATGCAGGCCGCGGCCTACGCCAGCAAGCCGATCGGCAAGTCCGCCTATGTCGGCGGCGTGGTCTCGGCCGACATCGCAAGCACGACCAGCATCCGCATGGCGAGCGACACGGTGTCCATGTTCCAGCTGTCGGGCGCTAGCCGCTCGAGCCGGTACACGGCCACGGTCGAAAGCGGCTTCCGCACCAGCCTGGGCAGCGGCCTTGCGCTCAATCCGCGGGCGCAGGTGCGCGCGAGCCACATGTCGCTCGGCGGCTTCCGCGAGCAGGGCGGGGAAACCGCGCTCGAGCTGAACAGCCTGAAGCTCAATCGGATCGAGAGTCGCCTTGGTGCCAAGCTCGACGGCACGACGCAGTTCGCAGGTTGGACTGTCCGTCCGCAGGTCCAGGCCGACTATGTGCGGCTGCTGTCCGGCCGCACAAACGGCCTCAGCGTGAGCTTCGCCGCTGCGCCCGATTACGACTTCGTCCTTCCGCTCACCAACGGCGGCAGCGGCTGGGTCGAAATGAAGGGCGGGGTGGAAATGACCCGCGGCGCATTCAGCCTGGGTCTCACCGGCCAGGCGACTGCCGGCAGCGCGCCCTTGTCGGACAAGCGCGGGCTGATCCAGGCGAGCTTCCGCTTCTAAACGGACAGCGACGCCGAAGGAGATTGAGGCTGGGCGGCGACGCCCAGCCTCTTTCTTTTGTGTGGGCCGAAACAGCGAACCCCCTGTGCGGGCTACTTGGCCCCGCCGCCGAAGGTCTGCTTGATCGTCAGGCCGAGGTTCAGGTGCCGGTTGCGCTCGCGGATTTCGTTGATGGTCAGTGCCGGCACGGCGCGATTGGGGATGAAGCGCAGGCGCTGGCGATTGCCGCTGGTGTCGAGCGCATTGTCGATGTCGAAGGCGATCGAGGTGCGTGCGCTCGGCCGATATTCGACAAACAGCGTGCCGTAGGGCCTGCCATTATAGTTGGTATCGAGCTCGTCGGTCCGGAAGAAGGTGAAGCGGTCGCGGTCGCTCACGGAGAAGCCGTAGGAAAAGGCCCCGCTGTCGCGTCGCGCTTCGACGTTCCACTGCCAATCCGGGAAGAAGCCGGTGAAGTTCCGCATCTCGCCGCTGATCGGATCCTTCACGCGAGTCCGGCGGACCGTGCCGTTGAACTTGACGCGAAGACCCTTCCACAGGCCGCCAAGGGGTGCGTCGACATTGAGCCTGGCGAAGGCATGCGTTCCGTTGCCTATGTTGCCAGGCGCGTCAAAGAAGAGGCCGCTTGCCTCATCGAAGATCAACACGCGGTCCTGAAGCATGCTGACGCGGTCGTAACCGAGGTCGAGCTTGACCAGCCCGTCGCCGAACAACGGGCGGTCCACGGTCGCGCGGAACTCCCACGCCCGCTGCGGCTGGAGATTCTGATTGCCCGCGTTGACCCGGTCGGTCGACAGTTCCGCGACGCTGACAAAATCATAGAAGTCGAGCTGGGCGACGGTCCGCTTGATTGAAAATTGGGTGTGCCAGCCGCCGCCCGGCTTCCAGTCGAGCGTGGCGCCGGGTTTCCAGAAGCGGAGCTTGCGATCCGCGCTCGCGTCGCCGGTCACCGTCAAATGCGAATATTCGGCCCGCAGGCTGGTATCGAGGCGGAGCGAGGGCGAAAGCTGGCGCCCGACGTTGATGAACGCCTCCCCGCGTTTTTCCTTCACGTCGGCATTGGCCACGGGAAGGTCGATCGGCGTCCGCGATCCATCGGGTTCGACGACGACGAGATTGAGCCGGCTGTCGAGCGTGTTGAGCACGGCTTCGGCGCCGGCCTCGACCGAGAAACCGGCGAGGCCCTGCCGAGTCCAGGTAAGGCGGCCGATGGTCTCGTTGCGGCGGGCCTTTTGCGTCTGCTCGAAGCCGCCGACTTGGACCGCGCCGTCGCTGAGAAGACCGTTGCGCTGGATATAGGCATCGAAATTGTTGCGCTTGCGCCGCGTCGCAAGGCCGACGAGCTTGACCGCTCCGCCGGCGAGCGGACGAGTGATGTCGCCGCCAAGTTCGAAGACGGGGTTGTCGTAATCCTGGAGCAGGCTGTCGTCGCGCGGCGCACCGGCAGCCGGCGTGACCCGGTTGCGCTGGACGAGGTCGAACTGGCCTGGCGACCAGCGGGCGTTGACTCGCAGCGCCTTGTCGCTTGCCCGTTCGAGCGCCCAGCTTCCCGAGACATAGGGGTTGAAGTCGCTGTAGGTGTTGTACTTGCGCCGATGTTCGAGCAGCGCGTCGCCCGGGACCAGCAGAAGCGTGTCGGTGCCTTCCTCGGCATTTTCATTGTTGTTGAAGCCGGCCGAGAGGTTGATGCTGGACGGCCCGGTGCGGATCAGCGCCGAGGCGGAGCCGTCGGGAACCAGCGTGCCGGTATACAAGCGGCGAACCGAGCCCGTGACATTGCCGTCGACCCCGCCGGCCGCCGACAGAACGATGTTGAGCACCTGGCTCTTGCTCGAATAGTCCGCGCCGTAGAGGTCGCCGGGCCCGACTTCCACCTTTGTCACGCGCTGGGCGGGAATGCGCGCCAGCGTCGTTTCGAGGGATTCCGCCTTTGAGCTGGGGCGCGCGCCGTTGATGACGACATTGCCTGCGGCACCGGCAAAGCCGCGCACCTCATTGTCGCCAAGGTCGAGGTTGAAGCCGGGAACCCGCCGCGCGATGTCAAGCGCGCTGCGCGGCGCGAACTGGGCGAAATAGGCGACTTCGTAACTGGTGATGCGGGTCGCCTGGGTGCCGGCCGCGGGCTGCGCATCGCCAGGCGTCGTCTGCGCGGGCGCCTGCGACGATAAGGTAAAAGCAAGTGCTGCGACACCGGTCAGCAGGATTGGGCGATACACCATGATCGGTCCTTTGTTATGTTCTTGCGCCTGGCCATGCGTGGGCACGAACCGCGGCGCGATGCAGCTTCGATTGATCGACCGACGATTCGACAGGAGCGTGGCTGGAACAGACGAACGGCGGCGACTTAGCGCCGGCTCCCGTACCTTTTGAGCCCGACGAGGCGGTTGACCGGCGGCAGCGGTTCGCCGGCGCGCACGACCGACTGAACGAATTCAGGCGTGATGCCGAGCGCCTTCAGTTCGACCAGCTTGCTGACCGGAAGGTTCGTGTAGCCGATGCGCTGGAAGCCCATGATGAACTCGGGGGTGATGCCGAGCGCGCGCATCTGCACGAGGCCGTCGCCGGGGACGTTGGCGTAGCCGACGCGAGCGAAGCCGGCGATCCATTCGGGCGTGATGCCGAGCGCCTTGAATTCGATCAGCTTCTGGATCGACTGAGGCCGATAGCCCGCACGCGACATGGCGGCGATATAGGCTGCGTTCGCGCCGAGCGCGGAAAGCGCCATCAGATCGTCGATCGACGGCGTCGGGTAGCGCGCCGCGGCGACCGTCTCGATCAGCTCGCGGCGGACGTTGACGGCCATCAGGCCGAACGCCTGCTCGGCGGTGGGGCGGCCAATCCCGCGGCTGGCAAGCAAGCCTGCGAAACCCGCGTCTGCAGTAAACCGGCAGGTGCCGCTGGCGCGGCTGCCGCCGCCAGTCCCCGCGCAATCGAGACGGCCTGCCTCGCGGACTATGGCGAACCGAAGCGGCCGCGAGCCGGGAGCATGAAAGGGGGACACCTCCAGCCCGATAAGGTCCGACGGCATGAAACCGGTCGACCAATTGCTGACGTTCCGCGGATCGGTACCTCTGTGGAAGGTCGCCTGGATCTTGCCCGAGCTGCCGCGGGCCGGCTCGAGCGTGAAGCGCAGCGTATCCGTCGGCGACCCGGCAAAGCAGGCCGACGACACGCTGAGGCTGGTGAGGAACAAGGCGCAAATGAAAGCGAGAGGACGGTTCATCGTTCGTCTCCTTCGAGAATTTGGACAAAGCTCGCCCGTTCGCCCGGGCCAGGCGCTTCAAAACTCGGCAATTGGGGCAGTGGGGAGGGGGCGGAGCCCCTTTAGTCCTCGGAGCTCCCGGGCGGCCGCGGAACCCGCTCGCCCGCTCTTGGCGTGCTGCTTCGGACTCGCGACAGCTCGACCGGGCTCACGCCAAGCGCCCGCATTTCAATCAGATCGTCGAGCGAGGCGCGGACGCCGGTGGCGCGGATCGCCTGGATATATTCGGGCGTGAGGCCGACCGCTCGCGCCTGGGTGAGCTCGTCGGCGCTAAGGTGACCATAGCCGGCACGGGCGATCTCCCGCGCATAATCCGGGGTGACGCCGACGGCCCTGAGCTGAATGAGATCGTTGGTGGTCGCGTTGCGCAGGGACGGCGAGGCAGCCCGCAGCGCCGCGGCATATTCGGGCGTCAGGCCGACAGCCTTCATCTGGATCGCTGTTTCAATCGCGCTTTCCCGCGGCGGACGCGGCACGCGGGGGGTGCGCGGCGTGGCGGGGGCGGGCACCAAAGACTCATGGTCGGCGGCGACATGGGTCACAGCCGTCGCGCCGTTCGGGGCCACCGCGACCATGCGCCGCTTGCCGCGCGCGTCCGGCGGATAGAGAGTCACGGTCGCGCCATTGGGCGAACGCGAAACCATCACCCCGTTGCTCGATTTCACGGAGGCGCCGCTCGGCGCGGTGACTTCGATATCCGCGGTCTGCACCTCGGCGACCGGCTTCGGCTTGATCGCCGCGACGGCGGTTTGCACCGAGGCGGTTACGCCCTGGCTGATGATGCTCGGAATGTCCGTCGGAATCTCCGGCCGCACCGGGCGGGCAGCGGCGGCGGCGAGCTTTTGATCGGGCGCACCCGCGACCGCAGGTTGCGCGGCAGGTGTTGCCGGCGTGAAGGTCAGCGCGGCAAGCGGAGCGGCGACGAGCACGGCCCCGGCGAAGACGCCGGCAGCGAAGCTGCGCGCGACTGGGCCGCGCACCGACTTGCCGTCGAGGACTCGGGCGACGCGGCGCGCAAGCGAGCTTTTCGAGGGCGCGACTCCGTGCGCGCCGAGCAGCAGGCCCGGGCATTCGTGCCGCGCCACACCGACCAGAAGCTGGGCATAATCGGTGTCGGCGATGTCCGCCGCGAGAACCGCATCGTCGGCGGCTTCCTCGCGCAGCTGGTGCGCCTCGCGGGCAAGCACCCAGACGAGCGGGTTGAACCAGAAGAGCGCGGTCGCGATGCGGGCGAGGAGGAGTTTCACCCAATCCATGCGCGCGACGTGCGCGAGTTCATGAGCGATGATCGCCTCGGCTTCGTCGGTGGCCTCGACGGCGCGGCTGTTGAGCAGGATCACGGGCCGCATCAGGCCCCAGCTGATCGGCGAAGCGAGGTCGTTGCTGGTGAGCAAAGCCGTCCCGTGCTTGAACCCCATCCGCCGCTGCGCGCGGGCGAGCGCGCTCAGCCAATGGCCGTCAACCAGCACGTCGGCGCGGGCGCGAAGCGCAATCAGCCGGCCGAGAGCGAGGAAAGTGATGAAAAGAAGGATCGCTGCGGGGACCGCATAGATCGCCGCTGCGGCCGCGGCACCGCTGATCGACGGTCCCGCCGCCGCTTCAACCTGGGTCGCGGGAAGCGCGGTCAGCTCCGCCGGGGCGGCCGCGTTATGCGATGGAGCTGGCGAAGCCGTCGCGGACTGCGACGCCGCAGTCTCCCGGAATAGCGCAGGCGCTTCCACCGTCCATGACGGCAGGACCAGCGGCGCAAGCGCCATGATGACCAGCGCGAAGAGGCCGATGTGCGCGACCCACGAACGCTCGGCGGCCGAACGATGCTTGAGCAGCGCGAGAAGCGCGAGCGTCAGTCCTGCGATCAGCAGCGACTTGAGCGCGATTGCGATCAGGACCGACATTTATTTGCCCCCTTTGGCCTTGCGCGCCTGCGCAATCATTTCCTCGAGCTGGTCGAGTTCGTCTTCCTGCAGCTTTCCGGACATTCCGAGCAGTGCCGAGGCGGCGCTCGCCGGCGATCCGTTGAAAAACACGCGAACGATCTCGCTCAGCGCAGACTTCTTCGCCACCGTATCGGCGACGACGGGGCTGTAGAGGAAGCCGCGATCGGATTCGCTGCGCTGGACATAGCCCTTGTCCTCGAGCCGCTTGAGCATCGCGCGCACCGCCGAGCCGCTGAGCTGGTCGGGGAGAGCCTCGCAAATATCGGCGACGAGCAGGGGGCCCTGCTGGTAGAGAATGTCGACGATCTGCCGTTCGCGGGGCGGAAGCTTGCTGAGCATGTCTTCATCCTAATCCCGAACGCGACAGAATCGCCGCGCTACATTTGTAGAGTGCTACATTTGTAGCGTGAATGCAAGCTGAATGTGAGCCCCACGGCAGATAAGCAGATTCTTCTTATGATGCCAATGGCTTGGCGGAGAGGGTGGGATTCGAACCCACGGTGGGCGTGAACCCACGGCGGTTTTCAAGACCGCTGCCTTAAACCACTCGGCCACCTCTCCGGCGCGGGCCCTGAACGGCCCGGCCACGTCTCCTTAAGCTGGGCGTCGATATCGCTTGGAGCGCCGGGCTGTGCAAGCGGCGCGGTGAACGAAACTGGCGCCCCGGGGGTTATCCCGACTAGCCTCGGATGTAGTGAGGAAGGTGGAGTGCGGCAATTGAGCATATGGGGGTGGGTGGGGATTTCGGCACTGTCGCTGAGCTCGGCCAGCTCGGGCACCGATCGCGCTGGGCCCATCACGCCGGCGCCTCCGGCAGCTCCCGCACCGCAGGTCGCACAGGCCCAATTCCCGCCGGCTGCGCAGGTCACGCAGCCTCAACTGGCGCCGCGCACCGACCCGTTCGAGCAATGGAAGGCCTATCTGATCGGCCGCGCGCGCAGCGCGGGCGTGCGCGAAGCGACCATTCAGGCGGTGATCCCGACGCTGCGGCTCAACCAGCGCGTGATGCAGCTCGACCAGGCGCAGCAGCCGGTCGCACCCACCCCCGGATTCGCCCCGTCCTTCGGCCCCTACCTGCAGCGGCACATCACCACCTCGCTCATCAGCCGCGGCCAGAACCGCTACGCGACACACTGGACCAACCTGTCGCGGATCCACGCGCAATATGGCGTCGATCCGGCAGTGATCATCGCCATCTACGGCAAGGAGACCAGCTACGGCACGGTCACCGGCAACTTCGACTTGCTCGAGGCGCTCGCGACGCTCGGCTATGAAGGGCGCCGCCGCGAGATGTTCACCGAAGAGTTCATTGCCGCACTGAAGCTGATGGACCAGGGCGTGCAGCGCTGGCAGCTCAAAGGCAGCTACGCCGGCGCGACCGGCTATCCGCAGTTCATGCCCACCGTTGCGCTGCGGCTGCGCGCCGACGGCGACGGCGACGGCTATGCCGACATCTGGCGCAACGAGGACGACGCTTTCGCCTCGATCGCCAATTATCTGCGCAATGCGGGGTGGAAGCGCGACTTGCCCTGGGGCGTGCCGGTCGCCCTCCCGGCCAACCTCAACCGCGCCGCCATCCAGACC
>DATLGK010000020.1:0-1774 GCA_035540475.1 Sphingomicrobium sp. | reverse complement strand
TGGCAGATGACGCGGATGGCAGGGAATATCGGCGTCGACTGGCTGCTCGGGCTGATCCCCTTCGTCGGCGCGGTGCCGGACTTCTTCTTCCGCTCGAACACGCGCAACCTGCGGATCATCAAGCGCCACCTCGAGAAACATTATCCCGGGGCGACGACCATCGACGCCGCCGCCTCACCAGCGCCTGATGCACCCGCCGGGGGCTGAGCCTCCGCCGACGCCGGCCAGGCGGACCGCATTGCGGAGCGCTCTTGCCCTGCTGGCTTTGGCTGCGGTGCTGGCCGCGGCCGCGATGCTCCCGCGCGAATGGACCGCGCCCATGTCGAAGCCGCCGGCGCCGCTCGCGGTCGAGCTGCTTGGGCCCGGGGAGCCGGTGGATCGCCCGGCGATCGATGCGGCGCTCGGCGACACGATCCGGCTGATCGCACGGGCGCTGCCGATGGAGGTTCGGAACGAGCTGGTCACCGTCGAAGGTATGCCTCCCCGCCACTTCGCGACGATCCTCGTGCGCGACGGCTGCCTGCGGCTCGACTGGCGCGATGCGCCGCTCGTGGTGCTTCCGCCCGGCGCCCGGCTGGTGCGCGATCGCGATGGCGATGCGGCGATCGTCTATGCCGAAGCACCCGCTGCGAAAGTCGGCGAGCCGATCTGGTGGGAAGGCCGAACCGTCAGGCTGGGCAGCGATGAAGTGCTGTCGCAGCTACGCGCCAGATGCGGGCCTGGCAGCCCCGTCTATGTTGGCCTGGTGCAGAGCGTCGCCGCGAGCCAGGCTGGCGCCGATCGCGCCGCGGCACGCAACTTCGCCGAGAGATACGGAGTGCCGCCCGAGGAAGCGCTCAAGCGCGTGCAGGCGTGCCGAGCGGGTATCGATCTCGGCCCAGGCGGCGACCCGTCGCGGATGATCGACAACCCCTGCGGCATGGTTCCGCCGCCGCCGGTCGAGGACCCGCGCGATTGCCCGCCCGGCACCAGCCTCAGCGGCGGATTGTGCCGGACGCCGGAAGGTTTTGTCCGGCCCATTCCAGGGTTCGATAGCGATGTGCCCTGAGCATGCCCGAGGCCCGCTTCAGTCCCCGCTGATCGTGGAGTCGATGTCTTCCGGGTCGATCGGAACGTCAATGTCGGGACGGCCGACGTCGCCCTGACCCACCGTGCGGCCGGCCATCTCCAGCATGCGCTCGAGCGGTACGCGCGCGCGCTCCATGATCTCGGGCTCGAGCTCGATGCGCGGCTCGAGGTCGCGCAAGCTCACATAGAGCTTCTCGAGCGTGTTCAGCGCCATGTAGGGGCACATGTTGCAGTTGCAGTTGCCGTCGCCCCCAGGGACGCCGATGAACTGCTTGTCGGGCGCCGCTTTTTCCATCTGGTGGATGATGTGCGGCTCGGTCGCGACCAAAATCGTGCTGGCCGGCGCGCTCAGTGCGAAGTCGAGGATCGAGCGGGTCGAGCCGACATGGTCGGCATGCTCGACGATGTGCGGCGGGCATTCGGGATGGGCGGCGACCGGCGCGCCGGGGTGCTCGGCCTTGAGCTTCAGGAGCTCGGTCTCGCTGAACGCCTGGTGGACGATGCAGATGCCCGGCCACAGCAGCATCTCGCGCCCCGTCTTGCGCGCCAGATAGCCGCCGAGATGGCGATCGGGACCGAAGATGATCTTCTGGTCCTTTGGGATCTGATCGAGGATCACCTGCGCCGAGGAGCTGGTGACGATGATGTCGCTCAAGGCCTTCACCGCCGCCGAGCAATTGATGTAGGTGAGCGCGATATGGTCCGG
>DATLGK010000019.1:0-3916 GCA_035540475.1 Sphingomicrobium sp. | reverse complement strand
ATCGCGGCCAGCGACCTCGACGCCGCAAGGGCCGCTGGCCTCGACCTCCAGGCCATTGCCCGTTCCTACGCGCAGGCGATGCTGCGCATGATCATCTTCAACGGGCAGTTCCATGCCGATCCGCACCCGGGCAATGTGATTGTGCTCGAGGACGGATCGCTGGGGCTCATCGATTTCGGCGCCATCGGAACCCTGCTTCCGCAACGCCGCGACGAACTCGTCAGGCTTGCTCTGGCGATTGCCGCGGACGATGTCGCAGGCGTCGCCGACATCCTCATGCTGTGGGCGGGCGATCCGGATGTCGAGCGCCCGCGGCTGGAGCTTGCACTTGCCCAATTGATCGACAGCTTCAAGAACGTTGTTCTCGACCAGATCGATCTCACTCAGACCTTCCAGCAGGTTTTCGCGCTGTTGCGCGAATTCCAACTCGCTCTGCCTCCGGACCTCGCGCTGGTACTCCGCACGCTGCTGACGGCGGAGGGGTTTGTCAGGCGCATCGACCCTTCATTCGACATTGCAGCCGAACTCGCGCCGATCGCCCGCGAGTTGATTGCCGAGCGCACCAGCCTCGTTCGGCTACGAAAGGAGGCCCGCAAGCTGGCTGCGGCGCTGGGCCGCGCAGCATTGAGCACGCCGGAGATCATCGGCCAGATCGAAAAGGTGGCGCGGACCGGAACGATCCCGGTGAGCATCGATGCGAAGGACATACGAGCACTTGGGGAGATTGGGCGACGCGATCGACGCTCGGAACCTCCGATCATCCCTGCCGCCCTGCTTATCTCCGCGGCCATCCTGGCCGATCACATGCCCCTACTGGCAATTCTAAGTGCTGGGCTGGCATTGGCAATGGTCGTCTGGGCGTTCGTGAGACGAAAGTTTGGATCTTGATGAGCCTGTCCGGGTTCTCGATTCCGGCTCGCGCGGCCCTAGAAATGGATCCTTTCACACCTATCCGCCGCAGAGAAAATCGCGAACCATCAATGTGCCCCATGGCCAAATGCCGGCCCGTTAAGCGCGGCCCCATGAGCTCTATTGTGCCGGAGCGCTTCTATGGGGCTGCTTCCTTCTGATCTGACCTCCGGCACCGGCTCGGACTTCGAGTTGCAGCAATCGAGGGCGCCCGCAGCTTGCCGGAAGGCGCAAAGTGCCTTTCCTCCTTACGGCTCTCGATCGCGGCGGCGCTGTCGATCGATGAATCCATGGAGGCTCTCCACCAGGATCAGGGTGGAACTGCCGACCTTCACGAATTCGATGTCGCCGCTCTTCATCAGCTCGTAGATGCGCGACCGGCTCAGCCCCGTCAGCCTGACCGCCTCCGGAATCCTGACGCTGATCGGCTCCGCCGCCGAACGCCTGGAAGGCGCGCTCATGATCCGCGGCTCCCCTGTTCGCGCCGCCGGCGGGCGAACGCCCTGTCCCCTTCGAGGAAGCTCGCCAGCATGGCCGGGATCAGTTCCTGGACCGGCTCCGGCTGGCCGTACACCTCGCCATAGAGCGCCGCATAATCGAGCAGCGCCTGGTTGAGCTCGGGCGAAAGGCTGATCGTCACCTTGACGGGAGTCCGGTCGGGGAGCTTGTGAAGGCGAAGTTCCGGCATAGTCATCCCCTCCACGGCCTAAGGACGAGGTCCTTATGGACGATCGCTCGAAGCGGCCAGCCGGGCCGGACGGTGAGGGTCGGCTGGATATCGAGGTTGCGCTGCGTGATCCGGTCGCCCGCGCGCGCGGCATTCTGCTGCGTCGATTCACGCACGGCCCGCACCAGGTCGCTTTCGCTGTTGCCGAGGCTGATCTCGGTGCCGACGCCGAGCAGGGTCGAAAGTCCGATGCCCTTCAAGAGCCGCCAAGTGTGGAAATCGACCCCGTCCTCGACACCGGAATAGCCCGCAAGATCGGTCGCCGGCATGTTGTCGAGGCGAATCGACGATCCGTCCGGAAAGACGATCCGCTGCCAGACCAGCAGCGCCCGGCGCTGGCCGTAGGCCACCACGCTGTCATAGCTGCCGATCAGCCGCGCGCCCTGCGGGATCAGCACCGTGCGACCAGTGGGGCTGTCGCGCACATTCTCCGTCACCTGCGCGAGCACCGTCCCCGGGAGGTCGGAGTTGAGGCCGGTGATCAGGCCCGCGGGAATGATCGTTCCCGCGGTCAGCGTCCACGGCGACGGCGCGGACTGAAGCTGGTGAGGGTTGGTGTCGCCGGCTTCGGATTGTCCAAAGGACAGCCGGCGATCCTGCGCGGCTTCGCCGTCCGTCGCCGGCGGCACGGCCGAGCTCGGCGCGGCCGGAGACTGAATACCGGATCCGCTTTCAGGACGAGTATCGGCGGTGGCGCCGCGGCCGGAGAGCTGAACGATCACGGTCGACGAACGGGCCGCCTCCCGCGCGGCGGCGCGGCGTTGCCGCTCAGCCTCGGCGGCCGCCCTGGCGCGATCGGCCTCCGAAGGAGCTGCAGGGTCCACGGTCGGGTGCTCGAGGCTGCGCTGGTGCTCCAGGATCGGGCGGCCGAGGTCGCCGGGAAGCGGTGGGCCCAGGCGCGGGACGTCGCCGTAGGTGCTCGGCGCGTCGGCGAGTGCGTCCGGGGTTCCCTTGCGCAGGGGCTCGCTTTGCGCGTCCTCCCCGGCGGCGAGCCGGAAGCTCGGCGGATCGAGCGCCAACCAGGTCACCGTCACCAGACCAGCCGCTACGGTCGCTGTGAGGCCGATGATGAGGCCGCGCCGGAATCGCACAACCGGCCGCGGCCGGCCCCGTAGCACCAGGGTTTCGGGATCCTCTTTCGGAGGGGCTGCCGGCGGCTCCGCGGCAAGCGGGGTCTCGCTCACGAAGGCCTCCCGCGGCGCCGGTCCGTGTCCGTCCGGACGATGCGCACGATCTGCTGACGGCGCTCGCCGAGCCGCAGCTCGGCGGCGGCGAACAGGCGGTCGACCACATAATAGCGGCCCCGTACGCGATAATTGACGAGCTCGGCGCGGCCGCTTGTCCCCAGCACGAACAGGGGCGGCGCCTCGCCTTGCGCCACGCTCGCCGGGAACTCGATGAAAACCTGGCTCCCGTCGTCGAAGGTGCGGATCGGCCGCCAGGGCGGATCGTCGCCCTCGATCGCATAACCGAAGTTGAGCGCCTCCACGCCGACGCCCGAGGCCACGGGCGGCGACGCCCTCGCGCCGTCAGCGTGGCTCAGCGCCAGCAGCGCGTCCTGCGGATAGGTCCAGGAGATGCTCGCCATGGCCGTGCCGGCAGTGCTCTCGAGCTGCACATGATAGACGCGCCGGTCGGTCGCGATCACGAGATTGGTCCTGAGACCGGCCGCCGTCGGCTTCACGAGGATATGGGTCCGGCGCGCTGCGCCGGTGCCGCTGGTCGTGTCGCCGATCACCCAGCGGGCGGTATCGCCGGCTGCGACCGAGATCAGGGTCTCGCCGGGCTGGAGCGCAATCTCGCTGACGCGCTCGGGTGCGGTGTAGAGCCGGTAGAGCGCCCCTTCTACCCACGCATAGACCTGAACGGCATTCACATAGCCGTCGCGGCTCGGCTCCCGGACTGCCGCACGGTTGGCCGCTTCGACGCGGGCGACGGGCGGCCCCTCCGCGTGGCGGCGGGTTGCGGGCGGCACTGGCAGGCGCTCACTTTCCGCCGGGATCGGTTGAATGGAGACGGCTGCGACCGCTTGTCGCTGAGGCGCCGCCTCCGGCACAAGTACGGCGGGCGCAAATCGCCCCTGCGGCGGAGGCGCCGCAGCTTCAACGGCCTTGTTGCCGGCGCAGGCGCTCAAAGCCAGCGCGGAGCTTATGGTCAGCAGGCGAAGTCGGTTCATCGGGAGGTCCTTTCGGAAGGCTGGGCTTCGGGAGCGGGAGGCGCGGCAAGGTTCGGGTCGAGCGGCGAGCCGGACGGCACGGAGGGAGGCGGCGAAGGGGCGGC
>DATLGK010000018.1:0-1719 GCA_035540475.1 Sphingomicrobium sp. | reverse complement strand
CGCATTGCGCCATTGTCGCCGGCGCCGCCACCCTGCTTCCTGTCGGCCATGGTCGAGTCCCTGTTCCTTGTCGGCGCGCGTCCTGTCAGAGCCGCGCCGCCGCGTCCAGTGCGAGAATGTATCCGTCAGCCCCGAAGCCGGCGATCGACCCCCTGGCGACTCCGGCAACCAGGCTCCGGCGGCGGAAGGATTCGCGCGCCTGCGGATTGGAAAGATGCACCTCGATCACCGGTGTCGCGATGGCCGCGACGGCATCGCGCAGGGCCACCGAATTGTGCGTATAGCCGCCGGGATTGAGGATCACTGCCCTGGCGCCCATCGCATGCGCTTCCTGCAGCCAGTCGATCAAATGGCCCTCGTGATTGGACTGGCGGATGTCGAGCGCGAGCCCGAGCTCCCGCGCTCGCTGCGACAGCCGCGCGGCGATGTCGTCGAGCGTCTCGGAGCCATAGACTTCCGGCTCGCGCGTCCCGAGCAGGTTGAGGCTGGGCCCATTGAGGACGAAGACAAGCTCGCTCATTTGCGTGTCGGCGTGGACCTTCCTATCTGCCAATTGTCAATGTCGGTCGAAACCAGCCTTGAAGTCACGGTCAACGGCGAGCAGCGCCAGCTGCCGGCCGGACTGACCATCGCCGCCATGCTTCGCGAGCTCGGCATCGAGCCGGCCAAGGTTGCGGTCGAGCACAACCGCGAGATCGTGCCACGCTCGAGCCTGGACGCGGTGAAAGTCGCGGACGGCGACCAGTTCGAGATCGTCCATTTCGTCGGAGGCGGCTGAGGTGAATTTGCAGCAGGATGTCCGCGCCGACAGCTGGACCGTCGCCGGGCGAAGCTTTACCTCGCGGCTGATCGTCGGCACCGGCAAGTACAAGAGCTTCGAGGAGAATGCGGCCGCTCTCGAGGCGTCGGGCGCGGAGATCATCACCGTCGCCGTGCGCCGGGTGAACATTTCCGATCCCGCCCGGCCGATGCTGACCGACCATATCGACCCCAAGCGCTACACTTACTTGCCCAACACCGCCGGCTGCTTCACTGCCGATGATGCCATACGGACGCTTCGGCTGGCGCGCGAGGCCGGCGGCTGGAACCTCGTGAAGCTCGAAGTGCTGGGCGAGGCGAAGACGCTCTATCCCGACATGCGCGAGACGCTTCGGGCGACCGAAGTGCTGGCCGGAGAAGGCTTCGAGCCGATGGTCTATTGCGTCGACGATCCGATCGCCGCCAGGCAGCTCGAGGACGCCGGAGCGGTGGCGATCATGCCGCTCGGCGCTCCGATCGGCTCGGGGCTCGGAATCCAGAACCGGGTCACCATCCGCCTGATCGTCGAGGGCGCGCATGTGCCGGTGCTGGTCGACGCCGGGGTCGGCACGGCAAGCGACGCGGCGGTGGCGATGGAGCTCGGCTGCGACGGGGTGCTGATGAATACCGCCATCGCCGAGGCCAGGGACCCGGTGGCGATGGCGCGGGCGATGAAACTAGCGGTCGAGAGCGGCCGCCTCGCTTACCTCGCCGGGCGGATGGGCAAGCGCCGCTATGCCGACCCGTCGAGTCCGCTCGCTGGATTGATCTGACGCGCGCGGCTATCGCCGCCGCCGTGACTCACGCCCACAAACCGCTCCGGCTGACCTGTGACCGCAGCGCATTGCAGCACAATTGGCGCTGGCTGGCGGAGCGGGCAGGGGTCGCCTGCGGGGCGGCGGTCAAGGCCGACGGCTATGG
>DATLGK010000017.1:0-1608 GCA_035540475.1 Sphingomicrobium sp. | reverse complement strand
ACCGTCGCCTGGTAGAATTCCGGGGCTTCCGTCCTGGCGTGATCCCACACGCCGCCGGGAAATTCGATGGCTCCGGGCGAGACGCAGTTCACCCGGATATTCTGCGCTGCAACCGACTGGCTGAGCTGCTTGCCATAGGTGAGGAGGGCGGCCTTGAGGGCGTTGTAGGCGGTCGGGCCGACGAACGTTTCGACCGCCGCGACGCTGGATATGAAGACCATCGATCCGCCGCCACTGGCTGCCATCTGCGGGACGAGGACGTTGGCCGCCCGAACCGCGCCCATCAGGTCGACCTGGAAGCTGCTTTCCCAATCGGCGTCCTCGCCGCCCAGCGCCAGCGCCGAGGCATTGGCGATAAACAGGTCGACACCGCCGAGATGATCGCTCGCGCCGGCGATCCATCGCTCGTAGCCCTGCTTGTCGCCGACGTCGCAGGCCGCGCCCCAGACGTCGCAGCCGACTGATTGCAGATCGTCGACCGAGGCGGCAAGGTCATCCGGATTGCGCGCGCAGATCGCGACCCGCGCGCCTTCGTCGAGCAACCGCCGGGCGATGGCCTTGCCAATGCCCCTGCTGCCGCCGCTGACCAATGCCCGCTTGCCGCTCAATCCGAGATCCATCGCCCCCTCCGCTCTCGCCTATGCCAAATGAACCGGGCTCGATCCGATCATACATGAGCAGGTTCGGCCGATCCAATGTGTATCCGGGCGACCACTGCCACCGGTGTCAGCTGGTCGTTGCTCGGCGCTCGATCCGGGAGCTCGCCAACAGCAGGCCGAGGGCGAACCAGAGGTGGCGGGAATCCTCGAACGAGCCGCCGAGCCCCTGGTAGACGAGGCCGTTTAGCAGGCCGAGGCCGGCCGCGAGGCGGACCAGTCCGGCCGGAGTCGCCGGCAGGCGCAGCGGCAGAGTCCTCCAGAGGACATGACCGATCAGCGCGAGAAGCGCCGCGAGCCCGACGATCCCGGATTGGACGGCAATGCTGAGAAACACATTATGGGCATCGCTCAAATGCTGAAGATTGCCGGACGGGTCGAGATAGCGGACCGCTACCGAGTCCGCGCCAATGCCGCGGCCAAGGAATGGCTCGGCGGCAAAGTTCCTGGCGGCGTCGATCCAGATCATCAGCCGGCCCGAAGGGGCGAGGGTCGAATCGATCAGCGGCACTTGGATCAGGAACGGGGCGGTCGGATGGAGCAGCGGCGTGACCGCCATCGCCAGGACGAACGCCAGCGCCGTGATCGTCCCTGCGGCCAGGAGCAGGCGCGCGGCTGCCGAGCGGCGCTCGCGAAGCAGCAGCCAGGACCACAAGCCGATTGCCAGAGCCACTCCGCCGAGGCCGGGCGAAATCGTCGCTGCCGCGGTAATGAGTAGCGGACCGAGAAGCAGGTGAAAGATTGGTGCGCCGACCCAGTCAGCCTGCCGCGCGGCGAACAGCAGCATCAGCGAGACCGTCAGGTAATTGCAGGCGAGGTTGGCGTTGAGAAAGGTCAGGCGAAGCCGCGGATAGTCGCCGGCTGGGAGCGTGCCGAAGTGAAAGCGGCTGAAATCGAGCAGGGCATGCCCCCGATCCAAGGCGAACAGAGCCAGGCTGGCGAGGCCGACCGC
>DATLGK010000016.1:0-1619 GCA_035540475.1 Sphingomicrobium sp. | reverse complement strand
GTCGTCGCCGGCGGCGGAAATGAAGATGTGCATCAGCTCGGTCGAGCCGATGCCGTCGGTGATCGAAATGCCCGTCCGCTCCTTCCACGCGCGCCAGGTTGCCTCCGGCAGATGCTCGCCGGCCGACAGGCAGTAGCGCAGGTTCTTCAGCGCATCTTCGAGCGCGGGCTGCGACAGCATTGCCTTGTAGGCTGTCGGGGCGGTGGCGAGGTGGGTGATCCCGAACTCGGCGATGGCTTCGAGCATCGCCGGCGGGCTCGGCTGCTCGATCGACGCGCAGGCGGCGCCGGCGCGAAGCGGGAAGAGGAAGCCGGCGCCGAGCCCGAAGGTGAAGGCGAGCGGCGCGCTGGTCAGCGCGATGTCGCCCGGTTTCATGCCGATCAAATGCTTCGCGAAACTGTCGCAGGGCGCGAGTATGTCGCGGTGGAACTGGACGCAGCCCTTGGGCACTCCGGTGGTGCCGCTGGTGAAGGCGATCAGCGCCGGGTCGTCGCGGCCGGTATCGAGAGGCGGCAGCGGCTCGAGCCCGGCGGTTCGCCGCTCGAGCTCGCCCTTGCCATGGTCGCCGTCATATTTGACGAGATGCTTGACGAAGCGGGTCTGGCTCTCGGCCTCGCGGAAGTCGCCGATGAAGCGCGAATCGACGATCGCGTGGCTGATCTCGGCGCGGTCGATGACCGTGGCGATCTCGCCTGGGCGGAGAAGCGGCATGGTGGCGACGACGACTGCGCCGGCCTTGAGCGCGCCGAGCCAGGCGGCGAACATGGTGTAGCCATTGGGCCCGCGCAGAAGCACTCGGTTGCCGGGGATCAGCCCTTCTTCCTCGACCAGCAGCCGGGCGATGCGTCCGGAGAAGGAGTCGAGCTCGGCATAGGTCCAGCGGCCGTGCGCGTTGACGAAAGCGAGGGCGCCCGGCTCACCGCCGGCGAGCAGCTCGGCGGCTGCGTTGAGGCGCTCGGGATATTGGAGCTCGGGCAGGTCGAAGCGGAATTCGGCCTGCAGCTCGGGCGGCGGCAAGCGGTCGCGGACAAAGGAATCGTACGTCATTGCGATCCTCCCCGGAACGGGGAGGGGGACCGCCCGCCGAAGAGCGGGTGGTGGAGGGGGCCCCCTCCGTCAGCGCTGCGCGCTGCCACCTCCCCGTTCCGGGGAGGATTTAGAGCGTAACGCATCATTCCTCCACCACTGCGGTCGCTTCGATTTCGACCAGCGCCTGGGGCTCGACCAGGCCGGTTACCGTCACCAGGGCCATCGCCGGATAATGCGCGCCGATCACGTCCTTCCACGCGCGGCCAATGTCGGCGAGCGAGGCGCGGTAGGCGTCCATGTCGGTGACATAGCAGGTCATTCGGACGATATGCTCGGCTCCGGCATCGTCCTCGGCGAGGATGGCGAGGATGTTGCGAAGCGCTTGTTCGAACTGACCGGCGAGCGTGTCGGCGACGAACGTCTCCCTTTCATCCCAGCCGACGACTCCGGCGGTGAAGATCATTTGGCCGCGCGCCGAAACTCCGTTGGAATAGCCTTTGGGCCGAGGCCAGCCGGGCGGTTGCAGCGTCTTCACCGGCCGCGCTCCTTGAGAAGATCGCGGGCGATGATCTGGCGCTGCACTTCGGACG
>DATLGK010000015.1:0-4272 GCA_035540475.1 Sphingomicrobium sp. | reverse complement strand
CTCGCGCTCGGCCACGTCCGCGGCAAGGACAGCCGCGTCGGCTGGCACATCAAGGACGGCGACCTCGACGCCGAGCGCCAGGACCTGCTGCTTCGCACCGCGCTTCAGCAGCACCGCATCCCCGAGGCGCTGCGCGGCCTTCTGCCAACGCACCCGCAGTACCGCGACCTCAAGAATGCGCTCGCGGTCACGCCCAAGACCGAAACTGCCAAGCTCAACCGCATCCGCCTCAACCTCGAGCGCTGGCGCTGGCTGCCGCGCGACCTTGGCGAGCGCTACATCATCGTCAACGTCCCGGCTTATTATGTCGCCTTGGTCGAGAACGGCACCACCCAGTGGCGCGAGCGCGCCGTTGCCGGCGCCACCAAGACGCCGACGCCGATGCTTTCGGTGACGGCGACCGGCGTCGTCCTCAACCCCTGGTGGGAAGTGCCCAAGAGCATCGAGCCCGAGGTGCGCGGCAAGGCCGGCTTCGTGCCCGTCAAGGGCGCCGACGGCAAGGTCCAGCGCTGGCGCCAGCCGCCCGGGCCCAGCAATGCACTCGGCGAGCTCAAGTTCGTCATGCCCAACCAGTGGGCGATCTACCTTCACGACACCAATGCGCGCAGCCGCTTCAACCAGAACATCCGCTCATTGAGCCACGGCTGCATCCGCACCCAGCACATCACCGACCTCGCGACCAGGCTGCTGACCGACGGCGGCACCGAATGGACGCCCGAGAAGGTCAAGGAGACTTTGGCGTCCAAGAAGACGGTCACGGCGAGCTTCCCCAAGCCGCTGCCCGTCTACATCGTCTACTTCAGCTCCGCGGCCGCGACCGACGGGCGGATCGTCAATTACGACGACGTCTACAAGCGCGACGCGGCAGTGCTGGCGGCGCTCGACGGCAAGGCGACCGGCGCGCCGGCAGTGAAGACCGCGGCTCGCTAGGGCGGCCGGGCGCCGCATACCGGCTCTATGCGCAACGGGGCTTCGGTGTCCGCTTGCGATCCATTGCGGACCTTAGCTGTCAGATCGTGGCTGTTTTAGCAGCTTCCACGAGTTGCGCAGCTTCCCGCGCAAGCGACCGGTTCGAAGAGTAGTAGTCAGCAGCCCACGACAGGTCCGCGTCGCGCAGCAGCCTCGCGGCAGCGGCGTCCACTTCTGCAATCTTCGGGAATGCACGCAGCGCCTGCATCGTCAGGTCACCCGGAAAGAACGTTATCTCGGCTGCGGGGTAGCGACGGACGAACTCGGCAACCGGCCGCGCCAGCCAATGCCAAACGCGCTCGTCGCCGCCCGACAGTAGCCGCACCTCCTCACAAGTGAGACGAGCCATCGGCTTTGACCAGGCTCGCTCTGTGGTCACGTTAACGTATGAGCGGAGCGGCGCTGGTGGCAGTGCGCCTGTGCCGGTGAGTTCGGCAAGAGAGGCGCCAGCCCGCTTGCGCGCCTCCTTCGGCAGGTAATCGAAGAACAGTGCATCGCCGGTGGGTTCTTCCATCCGTCAGGCATATCCTACCCCAACGCCTGCTTGCCACCCATTGCAGACGCTAGGACCAATGTCTGCTTTCGACCCAAAGCAGACATTAAGTTTGGCCTCGCAGCTCTATTGACCAGCAGGGTGCTAGCCGCCGCAGGCTTTCGTCTATCCAAGCAGCTAATGGCGTCCCCACGTTCGAGGTGAAGCGAATATAGCTGCCGAAGACTCTACCGTAGCGTGCTGTGCCCTTAACTTCGTAGGAGACGCCGTCCATCACAATGATGGTATCTCCTTGTGAAGGGTCCCGCGGCGCACGGATGCGTGGGGGAGTTATATTGCTGGCTTCATCCACAACCCAGCGTGCAGCTGGACAGCTTTTCGTGTCAGCAAACCAGACTTGTTCTGCATCTCCTGCGTCTTCCGAACCTCGTGGTCGGATTGTTCGCCGAAACCAATGGACCAGTTCGTCGCCTCCGCCCGGGAGCGTTCCCACTTCGACGGTCGCGACTTGACGCTCAAAGGCTGGTGACTTGCTGAACGTGAGCCATGGATTGCCGAGTTGCACCGCGCCTGAGGCAAGGAGCGTGAGGGCCAGGAAAGTCATATGTTGAGCATACGACGTGGGATGTCCGCTTTCCACCCAAAGCAGACATCAGCTCAACATCCGCGCGCGGGGCCGGGATGCGAGGGAAAAGGGCGGCCGATCGGTCGCCCTTCGCCTGTCCTCTCCCGGAGGAACTCGTGCGCTACGCGAGACCGCTCCCTGCCACGCCAGATCGACGCTGCGGACATCCCCCGGACGTCCTTACGCGGCGATCTTGTCCGCGAAAATCATGCGGCCGCCGGCGAGCTTCTTCATCACCGGCAGCTGGTCCTGGCGCGAGAAGGCGAAGCAGCCCTGGCTGCGGCCGAGCTTGCCGTGCTGGGCGAGCACGCCCGGCTCCGCATACCAGGCGCTGTGGATGACGATCGCCCGCCCTTCCGCATTGTTGTTGGTCCAGTCCAGCCCGCGGGTCTTCATCGAAAGCCCGTACTTGCCGTGGTAATATTCGCCCGTCGTATAGGCGCCGTTCGACGTCGCGTAGGAGCCGTACTCGTTCGAGAAGCGGTCGAGGAAGCCGTTGTGGTTCGGGTCGGATCCCGAGCCATGCGCGACGCGGAAGCTCTCGACCTGGCCGCTGCGCAGGTCGACGACGTGGAAGCGCTCCTCGCGCGACGACTTGCTGAAGTCGACGATGCCGATGAAGTCGCGGTGGAACACACGGTGCGAATCGAGCGCCGCCTTGGCGCGCTCGAACAATTGCGGGTTGATGCCGATCGGCGCGTTGAGCGCGCGCGGCTCCGGCGGCGGAACCAGCGGCACCCGCGGCGCCTGGTACAGGATCGAGGGCAGGCCCGAGCTCGCCGCGGACGACAGCATCACGCCGCCGACGCCGACCGCCCCAAGCCGCAACATCTCTCTCCGGTTCATGCTCATCTTCAGGATGCCCCCGCTGAATGAAAAGATCGTATAACATTCAAACGGTTAATCGCCGATAACCTTGATTGCGGATCGCCGTCGTCCACCGCGCCGAGCCGTCAGTTCGTCGCATGGCGGCCGCACCGCCTCCTCCCTTGCACCTGGCGGGGGCCGCTGCTAAAGGCGCACCCGCGCTGCCGCGACATGATCTCGGCGGCCAATGGCCTTTGCATGGCGATCCGGCACTCCGCGGGAGGCTGGCTCAGGCAAGGGCGCAGCTGAGATCAATTGCCGATTCTTCCAGGAGTGTGACGGGCTTTTATGCAGATCATCGTTCGCGACAATAATGTCGAGCAGGCGCTGCGCGCGCTCAAGAAGAAGCTGCAGCGCGAGGGCGTCTACCGCGAGATGAAGCTGCGCCGCCACTATGAGAAGCCGTCGGAGAAGCGGGCCCGCGAGCGCGCCGCCGCGATCCGCCGCGCCCGCAAGCTGGAGCGCAAGCGCGCCGAGCGCGAAGGCGTCCGCTAGGCCTTCCTCCCCCCTCGCTCGAAAAGGGGCTCCCCGCCATGGCCACCACCGCCGCCGAAGGCCGCCGCAGCCGCGGCCATTCCACCAAGCTGTGGCTGGCGCTGCTGTTGCTGGTCGGCGCCGGCGTCGCCTTGGCCTGGTTCGGGGCCGATCAGGTGCGCAGGCAGACCGTGCAGGTCGCAACCGTCCAGGCGGGCACCGGACCCAATATCAAGGCGGTCGACGGAGTCCTCATCGACTATGAGGGGCGGCTTGCCGACGGCACCGTGTTCGACACCAGCGCCGGCCGCGGCCCCGCGCCGATGATCGCCGGCCAGGTGATCCCCGGCTTTGCCGAGGCGCTGACCCGGATGCAGAAGGGCGGCCGCTACAAGATCCGCATCCCCTCGCGCCTCGGCTATGGCGCCGAGCCGCCGCCGGGCGGGCCGATCCCGCCCAATGCCGATCTCGAGTTCGACGTCCACGTCGTCCAGGTGGTGCCGAACGCAGCGCTGATGCAGGGGCAGGGGCCGCCGCCGCCGCAGCCCTAGGCGCTGTCCGCGGAGACGATCTGCGGCTTCTCGCCGTCGTCGGCGCTGCGAAAGCGGCTCAACTGCTCGAGCGTGACCTTGATCGCCGCAAGGATCGAATCGGCCAGCATCAGGCCGAGGAAGCCGAACAAGGCGCCGAAGATGATCTGGGCGGCAAGCACGACCGCGGGCGCAAGGTCGACCGTGCGGCGGGCGATGTAGGGCAGCACCACATAGCCGTCGATGTTCTGGACGATGAAATAGACGAATATCGCGCCGATGCCCTGGTCGGTGCCGGCGCTGAACCCGACCGC
>DATLGK010000014.1:0-10168 GCA_035540475.1 Sphingomicrobium sp. | reverse complement strand
CTCTTCTGTCTGGGGAACATCCACCACAGCTGATTTCGCGGCAGTCCGCGCCGCGCGCCAGTGCGTGAGCCGAATGGCCAGGATCGCGAACTCGTAGAGCGCATAGAGCGGCACCAGCAGCATGAACTGCGAGATGACGTCGGGCGGCGTCAGGACCGCGGCGATGACCGCCGCTCCGACGATCGCGTAACGGCGCGAGCGGGCCAGCTGCTCGCGCGTGACGAGGCCCGCGCGCTCGAGGATCATCAGCAGGATCGGGAGGAGGAACGCGACTCCGAAGCCGAACAGGAAGCGCGTCGAGAAGCTCAGATAATTTCCGACCCCCGGGAGGGCTTCCTGCTGCACTCCGCCCACGTCGCCCTGAAAGCTGAGCAGGAAGTGCAGCGCCCACGGCATGGCGACGTAATAAGCGAAGGCCGCCCCACCGATGAAAAAGACGGGCGTCAGCAAGAGGAAGGGAAGCAGCGCTCGCTTCTCCTTTGCGTAAAGGCCCGGAGCGACGAACTTCCAAAGCTGCGTCGCGAAGAAGGGAAAGCCGAGCATCAACGCGGCGAACAAGGCCACCTTCACCTGGACGAAAAAGGCTTCGAAGACATCGGTGAAGATGATCCGCCCCTGGCCGGCCGCGAGCAGCGGCTGCACCAGGAAAGCGAAAATGGCGTCGGCGAAATACATCGCCCCGAAGAACAAGGCGACGAGCACGGCCAGCGACCACAAAAGGCGCCGCCGGAGCTCGATCAGATGCTCCATCAGCGGCGCTTTGGTCTCGTCGATGTCCCCGATCACGGCAGCGGTCGCTTTTCGGGCGGAAGCGCCGCTTCCTCGTCGGTTTCGGCCAGTGGCGGCATCGAATAAGGCTGGCCGGGCTCCGGATAATAAGCATCGGGCGAATGCAGGCGCATGATCCGCTCGTTTTCCTCGCGCCACGCCTTCTCCATTTCCTCGAGCTCGGCCTCGCGCATCATATTTTCGACGCCCGCCGTGAAATGGCGCGCCATGCCGCGAATTCGGCCGACCCAATAGCCCATGGTCCGCATCGCCCGCGGCAGGTCCTTGGGTCCAATGAAGATCAGCGCCGCAACGGCGATCAGCAGCAGTTCGGACGTGTCGACGCCGAACACCGGCCTTTCCTGCGGGACTAGGGTCGGGAGCCGGAGTCGTCGGCCGGCGGAGTCGCCCGATCCTCCGTCCGGCGCGGCTCGGGCGTCACGTCGATCGGCGGGTTGTCGATCTTCCTGGGCTCGGCCGGACGTTCGTTCGCGTCATCTTCGGCCATGCCCTGCTTGAAGCTCTTCAGGCCCCGGCCGATGTCCCCCATCATGTCGGAGATGCGTCCGCGGCCGAACAGCAGCAGGACGAGAATGATGACAACTAGCCAATGCCAAAGGCTGAAACCGCCCATCAGAAAGCTCCTTTGAGCGGCTATCTAGTCCTCTTGCTCCGCGCTTTCCAGTTCGCCGTCCAGCTGGAGCTGGAACATGCTTTCGTCGAGCGGATCGAGAAGTCCGGCGGCCTTGAGGTCGTCAATGCCCGGCAGGTCCTTGCGCGATGCCAGGCCGAAGTGGGTGAGGAACTCCTGCGTGGTCGCATAGAGCAAAGGCCGGCCGGGGCCCTCCCTGCGCCCGGCCGGCCGCACCCATCCGGCGTCCATCAGGACGTCGAGCGTGCCCTTGGATATCTGGACCCCGCGGATCGCCTCGATCTCGGCGCGGCTGACCGGCTCGTGATAGGCGATGATCGCCAGCGTCTCGGTAGCCGCCCGCGACAGCCGCCGCGGCTCCTCGCGCGTGCGGCGGAGCAGGTGGGCAAGGTCCGGAGCAGTCTGAAAATGCCAGCGCCCCCCGCGCTCGACGAGCTCGATGCCGTGGCCTTCGTAGTGAGCGGAGAGCCGGCCAAGCGCGACCTCAATCTCTCCCTCGCCGACATGTTCGGCGATCTCCTCGACCGTCAGCGACGTGGCGGAAGCGAAGAGGGTGGCCTCGATCGCGCGCATCAGCTCGTCCATGCCGCTATGCCGCCTTCAGCCGGATCGGTGCGAAGGGCTCGTCCTGCGCGAGCTCGAGACGGCCCCGGCGGGCAAGCTCGAGCGCGGCAAGGAAGCTGGACGCCAATGCCGAGCGGCGGAACTGAGGATCCTGCGTCGGCGGCAGGAATGTCTCCAGCACCGTCCATTCGATCGCCATGCCAATCATCCGCCCGACCCGCTCGATCGCTTCCTCGAGGGTCATCACCGAGCGCGCGTGCACCACGTGCATCGCCGGCGCCGTCCGGGCCCGCACCGCCCCGTAAGCCGCATAGAGGTCGAAGGCGCGGACCTGCCAGGCCGCCTTGCGCACCAGGCGCAGCCCTTCCGGAGCGCCGCGCAGGAACACGTCGCGGCCCACGCGGTCGCGGCCGAGCAGACGGGCCCCGGCCTCGCGCATCGCATCGAGCCGCTGCAGCCGCAGCTGGAGACGAAGCGCGATCTCCTCCGGGCTCGGATCCTGTTCGGGATCCTTGGGCAGCAGCAGGCAGGATTTAAGGTAAGCGAGCCAGGCGGCCATCACCAGATAATCGGCCGCGATCTCGAGCTTCAGCGCCCGCGCATCGGCGAGGTAGGCGAGATATTGCTCGACCAGCTGCAAGATGGAGATTTGGGCGAGGTCAACTTTTTGAGCGCGCGCAAGGCTGAGCAGCAGGTCGAGCGGCCCTTCCCAGCCGTCGAGCGCCAGAGTGAGCTCATCGGCCTGGCGGACGGCAGGCGAGTCGAAATCCTCATCCACGGCCCCATTCTACCCTATTAGTGGTAGAGTCGCGACGCTCGATCCACGAAATATCGTGGATAAGTGGGCGGGAAGTGGGTCAGGCCTGGGCGAGCAGCGCGTCGCGCGTGGCAATCTCTTCGGCGAAGTCGAGGCGGTCGAGCTCGACTCGGGTCAGGGCCATCGCCCCATCGAGCCGGGACTCCCCTTGCCGGCTGAGCTCAGGCACGGCCGAGGCAACGGCGACCATCTCCTCCATGACGCCCGAGCAATGGAGCGCGGCGTCGCATCCGGCTGCAACCACGCCCGAGGCGCGGGCGGCGAAATCCCCCTGCAGCGCCTCCATGCCAAGGTCGTCGCTCATCAGGAAGCCGTCGAAGCCGATGCGGCCGCGAATGATGTCGCCGATGACGGTCGGCGAAAGGCTCGCCGGCCGATCCCGATCCCAGACGGTATAGACCACATGCGCGGTCATCCCCATCGGCGCGGAGGACAGCCGCGCGAACGGCTCGAGGTCGGTTTCGAGCTCGTCCTCACTCGCGCTCACGACCGGCAGCTCTTTGTGGCTGTCGACCAGCGCACGGCCGTGCCCCGGCATATGCTTGACGATCCCGACCACGCCGGCCGACGCCATTCCGTCGAGCACGGCGCGGCCGAGCGCCGCAACCTGCATCGGCTCCGAGCCGAGCGCGCGGTCGCCGATGATGTCGCTCGCGCCCTCCTGGCGCACGTCGAGCAAGGGCAAGGCGTTCACGTTGACGCCGCAGGCGCGCAGCATCAGCGCCAGCGCTCGGGCATTGGCGCGCGCGGCCTCGATCGCCGACGAAGGCGCGGCCTGATAGAGCTGCGCGAAACGCTCCATCGCCGGGAAGGCCGGCCAGGCGGGAGGTTTCATCCGCGCGACGCGCCCGCCTTCCTGGTCGATCAGGACCGGCAGGTCGGCGCGCCCGTCGATCTCGCGCAGCGAATCCGTGAGGCGAAGCACCTGCTCCTGAGACTCGCAATTGCGCTTGAACAGGATGTAGCCGGCCGGCTGCGCGTCGCGGAAGAAGTCACGCTCCTCCGCTTTCAGCGCGAGCCCTTCGAGACCGTAGATCGCTGCCTGCATGCTGAAGTCCGCTCTATTGCGCGACGAAGCAATTCTCGCCGGCCGCCTTCAAGGCCTGGCAAGTCTGTCTCGCCTCGCTCGGCGAGGCAGCGGCGGCGCGGAGGCGGATTCCGCCGGAGAAGGGCACGATCAGCTTGTTCATCGCCGCCACCGAGGGGAACCGTGTCGACAGCGCCGTCCAGGCGCGCTCGGCTTGCGCCTGGTTGGCGAAGGCCCCGAGCTGGATCACGCTGCCCGACCCGCCGGCAGGCGCAGCCGCCGGCTCGGGCTTGGGCGCGACCGGTTCCTTGGTCTCGTTCGGAGGGATGCGCTTGGGCTCTTCCTTCGGTTGCGGCTTGGGCGGCCTAGCGACCGGAGCTTCGGGCAAGCGGTCGAGATCGAGCCTCGAATCCTTGTCTTCGCCAGCGCTGGTCTCGAACGCGGTTTCGCTCTGCCCGCGTACGTCGAGCCCGCCCGGATTGGGCGGCTTCACCTTGTACGGGCCCGGTGGGGCCTTGATGATCTCCGGCTGACCGGTCGCAGGCCCTTTCTCGCGGCCAAGCCAGAAAAAGGTGGCGGCAACGATGGCCGCGGCAAGGACGACGACCGCGAAAGCGGCCAGCATCTTGCGCGCCGAAATGCCGCGCGGCTCGTCCTCGTCCTCCACCGGCTCGAGCCAGGGGAGATGCTCGTCATAGGCACGGTAATCGGTCACCGCAGGGCGTCGACCTTGCTCATCGTCAGCGCATCTCCTCGGTCGCGGCAACCCCCATCAAGTCGAGGCCGCTGCGGATAATCTGCGCGATTCCCAGCGCCAGTTCCAGCCGCGCTCGAGAAAGTTGTGGATTTCCCTCGATCAGGAAGCGCCGCTCGGGATCGTCGTTGCCGCGGTTCCACAAAGCGTGGAATTCCGCCGCAAGATCATAAAGATAGAATGCGATGCGATGCGGCTCGTGCGCAAGCGCCGCGCTTTCGAGCACACGCGGATATTGGGCGGCGCGCTTGACCAGCGCCAGTTCCTCCTCGTCGAGCAGCGAGAGGTCAGAGTGGGCAGCAAGGTCAACGCCCGCATCGGCGGCCTTGCGCTTCAACGAGCTGATCCGGGCGTGCGCATATTGGACATAGAAAACCGGATTGTCCTTCGACGCCTCGATCACCTTCACGAAGTCGAAGTCGAGCGGCGTGTCGGCGCGCTTGGTCAGCATCATGAAGCGCACAACGTCCTTGCCCACTTCGTCGACCACCTCCGCCAGCGTCACAAAATCGCCGGCGCGCTTCGACATCTTCACCGGTTCGCCGCCGCGGAACAGGCGGACCATCTGGACCAGCTTGACGTCGAGGTCGACGCGGCCGCCGGTGAGCGCGTTCACGGCCGCCTGCACGCGCTTGACCGTGCCCGCATGGTCGGCGCCCCAGATGTTCACCAGATGGTCGGCGTTCTTGGCTTTCTGCCAATGATAGGCAGCGTCGGCGCCGAAATAGGTCCAGCTGCCGTCCGATTTCTTCATCGGCCGGTCCTGGTCGTCGCCGAACTGCGTGGAGCGAAACAGCGTCAGCTCGACCGGCTCCCACTCGTCATGCTCATCGAGGCTTTTGGGCCGCTCGAGCACGCCTTCGTAGACGAGCCCCTTGCCGCGCAGCACCTGCATCGCCTGGTCGACCGCGCCCGAACGCTGCAGCTCGGCTTCCGAGGAGAAAATGTCGTGATGGATGCCGAGCCGGCCGAGGTCGTGGCGAATGAGGTCGAGCATCGCCTTGACCGCCCAGTCGCGGAAGATCGGGAGCCAGACCTCTTCCGGCGTTTCGGCGTGGTCGTCGCCATATTCGGCCGCGAGGATGGCGGCGATCGGCTTCAGATACTCGCCCGGATAGAGGCCGGGCGGGATCTCGCCGATGTCATCGCCGAGCTTTTCGCGGTATCTGAGGTGCAGCGAGCGGGCGAGCGTGTCGACCTGCGCGCCGGCGTCGTTGACATAATATTCCTTGGTGACGCGGAAACCGGCCGCCTGGAGCAGGCGCGCGAGGCTGTCGCCGACCACCGCGCCGCGGCAGTGACCCATGTGCAGCGGCCCGGTCGGGTTCGCCGACACATATTCGACATTGACCCGCTCGTTATTGCCGACGGTCGAGAGGCCGTATTGCTCGCCTTCGCGAAGGATGGTCCGAAGCTCGTCGCGCCAGGCGTCGGGCATCAGGCGCAGGTTGATGAAGCCGGGGCCGGCAATTTCGACCGAGGTGACCGGCGGCAGCGCCTCGAGCTTCGGCTTGACCAGCTCGGCCAGCGCGCGCGGGCTGGTGCCGGCGCCCTTGGCCAGGACCATCGCCGCATTGGTCGCAAGATCGCCGTGGGAAGGGTCGCGCGGCGGCTCGACGGTGACGTTCTTGCGCTCGAGGCCTGACGGCAGCGCGCCGTCGGCGACGAGCTCGTCGAGCACCCCGTCGAGGAGTGCGGCATATTGGGCGTAGAGAGACACGTGCGAATTGGCCCGATCAACAAACTAGTGATTGGCCGCGCCCCTAGCGCAGCATTGCCCCGCTGCGAAGTCGGCTCTTAGTCAATCCGCTCGGGGGCTGTTCCTGAGCAGCTCGTTCCGCTCCGCTAACAAGGCCGCAATTTCGCTCAATCGGTCGTGACCTGAGATTAGAAGCGCCACGACGCCGACGTAGAGAACGAGGACAATGAAACCAACAACCGCTGCATAGACTCCTAGCCCGCCAAAAAGGGCTAGCCTGTCATCACTGAATCCGATCAGCGATGCTCCCAATATGAATGCAAGGCCGATAGTGCAGATAAGGAATGCGGTACCAACGAAGAGTTTGAGAAGAGAAACAATCAGTCTCATTGCTGAACCTCCGGCTCATCGCGCGCGATTGCGTCAGGCTGTCCGGCGACAGCCTCGTCACTAGGAGCGCGGCTTGTCGAGGTGCCTTCGTACGCGGTCAAAGGACCGTCATTTACGTCGCTATAATATCGTGTTTCCGGTGTCGCATCTTGCACTGCTTCGGAGCTCAAAATGCCAGCATCCTCTTCCAAAGTATTCTTTGCTTCGGAAGGGTCGTTACCGAAGGCTTCGTCAGAAGGGGAAGCAATCGATCGGGCTTCGGCGTAGTCGTTCGCATTCGCTGCCGGGGTACGAAAATAGGTCATCACCCCGGCAGCGAGCGAGAACCCCACAACTGCCGCAAGTAGAGCCGACACCGCGACGAGGCGCCCAAATGGCGTCTTCCAGGGATTTTGTTCCATTCAGACTCCCCCCGGACGTGAAGGTCGCGCAATTGGTGCGGAAAGCAAAGAGTCATTTTGAGGTCACCTCCGGCTAGCGGGCGGCCGCCGCGAGAATCTTGAGCTCCGGCAAGTCGAAATGTTTTGCCCACTGATCCGGATCGGCCAGCGGCTCGGCTCCCTTCGGCAAATAATGCAGGAACAGCAGCGTGCAGTAATCCGCCTTGGAGCCGTTGAGCGGATCGCGGAAATGCCATTGCGAGCTGCCCGAAAAGATCGCCCCGCTGTGGGGCTTGAGGACGACGGACTCAAACCGCAGCGAGGGATTGGCGCGAAGGTCGTCGATCGTCGTCCCATATGCGGCGCTCTCGGTCGGCCAATCCACGACCTGGCTGAAATGGATCGGCCAATCGACGCTTTGTTCGACACAGATATCGAGCGTCCATTTCGACAATGGCTGATCAAGATGCGGATCGCAGCGGCCCTCGCCGCCGTACAAGCTGAGGAAATTGTACGCTGGCGTCACGGCTTCGCCGACCAGTTCGCTGACCCGTTCGGTCAGCGACGATTGCAGGCGCGTAAAGAAGGGATGGCGGCGAATGAGCGAACGGCCGAAGCTTTCGGCCTCGTGATCCTGAAGCGAGACCCTGGGCAGGGCGTGAACCGTCTCGATCAGCTCCTGGAAGGTCGCCGCGTCGAATACCGGTTCGAGACATTTCGTCTGGAAGCCGGGATCGGTGCGAAGCACATCGAAGGCCGAGGCGAACCCCTCAACCCGATCCGGCCGGACGATAGCGAGATACCTCCGGGCCGCCTCGAACCGCCTGAGAAATTTGGAATCGTACCAGTTGAAGCGGTTGGCCGCAGCCAGACACTCCGTGGCGATTTCAAGAAGCCTGCGCTCGTCCTTGTTCGGAAGACTCGGGATCAGGCGACCCGCGCGCAGGCTTCGCACGGTGGCAACGCCTTTCGGGGTCAAAGCCTTGCGCAGCAGCCCGCGCGCGGCCGCCTTCATCGTCCACAGCGTGTCCCCGGCGGATCTGGAGCGCTCGAAAATCACCCAAACCCAGTCCCATAGAGCCGGGTCTGATGCAATCTAGAACCGCCCCGCAGCAAGGCTCACCGGCCCGATCAACTCCTCGTGACGGGCGATGGCGTAGCGGTCGGTCATTCCCGCGATGAAGTCGCCGATGGTGCGCAGCTGCCGGACTTCCTCGCCGCCGCTGCGCCAATCGGCGGGAAGCAAGGAGCGATCGGCGCGATAGGCGGCGGCGAGATTGGCTACGACGCGCTCGGCTTCCTTTCGCACCGGCTTCAGCTCGGGCAGGTCATAGAAACGCGCGTAGAGGAAGCGCTTCAATGCCTGCTCCTCGGCCGCAAGCGCGTCCGAAAAACCGACCAACGCCGTTCCTGCCGCGCGCACCTCGTCGATCGTGGTGACCTCGGATTCTCCCACCCGGCGGCAAGTCTCGGCAAGGACGTCGCCGACCATTGTCCCGATCATGTCGCGGACGAGAGCGCGCTGCCGCTTGTCGGAGGAAAGGCCCGGATGGCGGCGGTCGATTTCGCTCCACAGGCGCTCGCAGATCGGCAGGGTAAGAAGCTCGTCGAGGTCGAGCAGCCCGGCGCGCAGGCCATCGTCCACGTCGTGCGCGTCATAGGCGATATCGTCGGCGATCGCCGCGATCTGCGCTTCGAGGGACGGCCAAGCGGCGAGCGCGAGATCGCACTCGGCATCGGCCTCGGCCATGGCCCAGCTCGGCGAGGTCACCGGACCGTTGTGCTTGGCAAGGCCTTCGAGCGCTTCCCAACTGAGGTTGAGGCCCGCGAAATCGGGATAGGGATTTTCGAGCCGGTTCAGGATGCGAAGGGTATGGGCGTTGTGGTCGAAGCCGCCGGCATCCGCGAGCGCGGCGTTCAGCGCATCCTCGCCGGCATGGCCGAAGGGCGGGTGACCAAGGTCGTGCGCGAGGCAGAGCGCCTCCGTCAGATCCTCGTTCAGCCCAAGCGCGCGGGAGATCGTGCGGCCGATCTGCGCGACCTCGAGACTGTGGGTCAGGCGGACACGGTAATGGTCGCCGTCAGGAGCGACGAACACCTGGGTCTTGTGGCGCAGGCGGCGGAAGGCGACCGAATGGATGATTCGGTCGCGGTCGCGCTGGAACAGGTCGCGCGGACCGCGCGGGCCGCTGTCGCTTTCATGATGCAGTCGGCCGCGCGCCTTTCGCGGATCGGCGGCCAGACCTAAGGGAAGCTTCATTCGGCCGCGAGTGGCACAATCCTGTCGCTTGCGGAATTGCTCCAGCGGAATGAATCGACGCCGACGCTCTGCAGGTCGCCGGCAAAAATCTCGGCGTCGGACGTGCCGCGGAACGGGCCGACCACCAGACGTGCGCGATCGGGGCTGTGCGCCACGAAACCGGAGATGCCGCGGAAAAGGTCGCGGTTGCGCGACTTGATGCGGCGGAACTGCCCGGCCAGCGCATCGGCATTGGAGCCGCTGGCGAGCTGGAGCCAGACCTTGCCGGGCGCGATCGCATCCGTGCGCTGCGTCGTCGACGCCTGGGGTGCGGGAGCGTAAGCGGCCTGCACCGGCCTGCTTGTCGCATAGGCCGGCTGCTGCTGGATCGGCTGAGCGGCTGCGGGTGGAGCGCTCCGGAGCAAGGCGTCGACCCCGGCGAGACGGTCCGTCGTAACCGACGCGGTCGCTGCGGTATTGGGCGCCGGGAGCGGCGCCGGAGTGGCACTCGCGAGCGCCGCGCCGCCACCCGCATCGGGGAAAATACCAAGGTTGACGGCGGCCGCTTTCTGCCCGGGGGCGAGCGTCGGCAGCCGCTGCAGGAACGGAGCGACGCGCGCCCAGCTGCCCGGCATTGCGGCATCGATCGCGACCATCGCGCCGTTGCTGTCGCCGGTCAGCGCAAGCACGAACGCGCGCGTGCGCAGCCCGCCGGGGTCCCGTGCCGCAATGAGCGGGGCGAGCGTAGCCAGCGCGCCGGCGCGATCGCCGCTGATCGCCTGGCTGAGCGCGAGGCGGCGGCGCGCCTCATTGGCATCGGGGCCGCTGAGCGCCGCTCGATAATCGGCCTGCGCCTGCGCCTGCAGGCCAAGCAGGTC
>DATLGK010000013.1:0-1614 GCA_035540475.1 Sphingomicrobium sp. | reverse complement strand
GTGCCCCTTCGTCGGCGCAGGCGGCGCTGGTCGCGATGCGGCCCGACGGCCGCGTCGTCGCCATGGTCGGCGGCCGCAATTACGCCGACTCCGCATTCAACCGGGTGACCCAGGCGCGCCGCCAGCCTGGCTCGGCGTTCAAGCTGTTCGTCTATCTTGCCGCGCTGCGCGCCGGCTGGACCCCGGACAGTATGATCGACGACACGCCGATCGCGATCGGCGGCTGGAACCCGGTCAACAACGACCGCGTCTATCGCGGCCGGATCACATTGCGCGAAGCGTTCGCGCGTTCGAGCAATGCCGCAACCGTGCGCCTGTCGCAGCAAGTGGGGCGGGGCAATGTCATCCGCGCGGCGCGCGACCTCGGCATCACGACTCCGCTTCCGGACAAGCCCAGCATCGCGCTCGGAACCGCGGGAGTGAGCCTGCTTGAGCTGACCGCGGCTTATGCGGCGGTCGCCTCCGGCCGCTATCCGATCACCGCGCGCGGCCTTCCCCAGGCGCCGCGGGAGGAAGGGCTGTCGGCCTATTTCCGCAGCCGCGGGACGCTTCAGGCAAACCGCGACCGCGGACCGATGCTCGACTTGCTCTACGCCGCCGCCAACAATGGCACCGGGCGGCGCGCGGCGCTCGCCGTGCCGACGTTCGGAAAGACCGGCACGACGCAGGAACATCGCGATGCGCTGTTCGTCGGTTTCGCCGGCAATCTGGTGGTCGGCGTCTGGGTCGGCCGCGACGACGACAAGTCGCTCGGCAAGGTCAGCGGCGGCACGGTCCCGGCGGACATCTGGCGCAGCTTCATGACATCGGCGCTCGCCATCGACCGCAGCCGCGGCCCGGCGCTTCCGACTCGCTTCGATCGCCCGCAGGAGCGGCGCCAGCAACAGCCACAAAGCCCGCTGCCACCCGAGTGGAGCGAGGCGACCAAGGCGCTTCGCGACCTCGCCGAGCAGCTGCAGGAAATGGCCGGGAACTGACAATTTTTGTCGCTGCCACCGAAAGTTAGGGTTTTCGATCGGATTTTAAGTCTTTTTCAACCACTCAAGTCCAGATTCCCGGTTAGCCGCACGGGACCATGCGTGGCGGCGGGGGAGATATTCCCAAGTGCGTGAACAGCCATGTGGGAGACCTGAGATGGCCAAGTTTTTGAAGCTGATTAAGAATGAGAAGGGCGCGACGGCCATCGAATATGGCCTGATCGCGGCTCTGATTGCGGTTGCTGCGATCGGCGCGATGGGCAGCATCGGCAACGGCCTCAAGACGACGTTCAACAACGTCGCCAACGAACTGAACTAATTCACCTTCCTTGGTGAAGTCTGGTGCGGCGGTGCCCCAAAGGCGCCGCCGCATTTGATTCAGGTCGCTGGATTTTCAGGTCGGGCTTAGCGTTTCAGCGGCTGGCTGGCCAGCCGAAGCTCCGTCAGGAACGAGTTCTTCGCTGACGCCCGTCCCCCGGACTGGCTAGCGAAGAAATGGTGGAGCCGAGGGGGATCGAACCCCTGACCTTCGCAATGCCATTGCGACGCTCTCCCAGCTGAGCTACGGCCCCACGTCCTGGCGCGCCTTAGGCGAAACCTCCCCCGCTGGAAAAGGGGGAAAATGTCTTGGCCGGCG
>DATLGK010000012.1:0-1963 GCA_035540475.1 Sphingomicrobium sp. | reverse complement strand
GCGAACCTCCACGCACGCCGTGTTGCCGCCGTAGCGGACCGTCTCGGGACCGGCGCTCGCCAGCGAACCCCGCGTGCCCCACAGCGTCACCTTCACGGGTCCGGCCAGAACAGGGCGACCGCGCCGAGGAGCTCCCCGCCGGGCTTCGCTTCACTGTTCGGTTGACATTGAAGGGTTAGCGCCGCATTCTATACACATCCCTTCATTCAGGCCAAGACATTGAAGGGTTCTTGGAGCGCGGAGGCCGAGTGGCGACAACGGTCGAGCGTAGGTGGGAGGGAGACGCTGGCGCCTTGGGAGGCCGTCGGGCCCGCGCCTCGTTCCTGTACCAGGCATTCGTGCCCGACGAGATCGCGCGGCTCAGCCCGACCGTCCCGTTCGAAGTGGCCGATCTCTCAGCCGATGCGGAGGCAGCGATCAGGGCGCTTAACGAGCGCGCATCAGTCGGCGGCCTCGAGGCGATCGGCCCGCTACTCCTGCGATCCGAGGCCGTGGCGTCGTCCCGGATCGAGGGCTACGACGTCTCCTCGCTCAATCTTGCCCGCGCGCTCATCGATCCCCGGGCGGCGCGGGGCAGCGCCAGGACCGTCGCGGCGAACGTGTCGGCGATGGAGGAGGCGATTGCCATCGGCGACCGCATCGCGCCCGTGACGGTCGACGACCTGCTGGCCATTCACGCGGCGCTCATGGCGGGCGATGAGCGGGCGCGCCCGGGCCAAGTGCGCCGAGAGCAGAACTGGATCGGCGGCCGGCTCGGGAACCCGTCCGACGCAGCCTTCGTGCCGCCGCCGGAGGACCTGGTCATGCCGCTGCTCGAGGACCTCGTCGCGTTCGTAGCCCGCGACGACCTGCCGGCAGTGCCCCAAGCGGCCATTGCCCACGCCCAGTTCGAGACCATTCACCCGTTCATCGACGGCAACGGCCGTGTCGGCCGGGCTCTCATCCACGTCGTCCTGCGGAGGCGCGGCGTCGCCGCTCGCTTCGTGCCGCCGATCAGCATCGTCCTGGCCGCTCGGCCCAGCGCCTACATCGACGGACTGGTCGCATTCCGCGAGGGGCGCGTCGCCGACTGGATCAGCTCGTTCGCGAGCGCAAGCGCCCATGCCGCGCTCATGTCCATCGAACTGGCGGATCAGGTGGCCGCACTGCAAGCGGAGTGGCGCGAGCGCGCCGGTCGGCCGAGGGCCGGATCCGCCGCCAGCAAGCTCATCGCATTGCTGCCCGCCCTGCCGGTGCTGTCGGCGCCGACTGCTCGCGCCGCGATCGGAGTCAGCCAGCAACAGACGCTCGCGGCGCTCAAGGCGCTGGCCGAGGCCGGCGTCATTCGCCAGTTGAGCGAGGGGACCTACGATCGCCAGTACGCGGCGACCGAGCTGTTCGACCTGCTCGGGGAATACGAGGAGCGGGTCGCCGGGCCCGAGCGGAGCGCGGGGCCAAGGCGGTAACGGGCAGGGCCACGTCACTCTCGTACAGTTCAGGGGCGTGTAAGGGAATCGCCCCAGTAGCCGAGTACGCGGTTCAAGAAGCCCAGCGACAACTCCAAGTCCTCTTCGGTCGGGTCGGTCCAAGGCCGACCGTGCTGCGCCGCCGATCGGGGCTCGCGCACACGCCGGATGGCGGCGAGCCCTGCGTCGGTGAATGGAATCTCGTCGCGCTTAAGACAGTGCTCAAGCCGGACCATGGCATCGGGCATGTTCAGGAATTGCCTCAGCACCTTGCCGAATCGGTCGGCTTGCGCGTCCATCAGGCCTGGAACCGACGAGGCGGCTGCTACCACCTTGCCCATGAGGCGTCGGTCAAAGGTCGCTGGCAACTTTGCGCCGGCTGTGTAGAACTCCAGTGCCTCCCATAGCGCGACCGCCGCGGCGCCGCGGTTCTCGGCTTCGATCGCACGGCGCCAGGCCACCAGAGCCAGGTCATACGCCGGAGTGACCGCGGGAAGAGGCAGCCGCAAGCTGTCAGC
>DATLGK010000011.1:0-28984 GCA_035540475.1 Sphingomicrobium sp. | reverse complement strand
AGGGGCGGGATCGAACCACCGACACCGTGATTTTCAGTCACGTGCTCTACCAACTGAGCTACCTGGGCATTCGCTTCTGAAGGCTGGTCGCCGACAAGCGAGCGCGCTCCCTACCGGTCGCCCTCGTCGCTGTCCACCCTCCCGAGGGACTGCTCGACATCGGCCGGAGGGCCGGGAATGCGATAGCCTTCGCCGAGCCACTTCAGGAGATCGCGATCCTTGCAGCCGCGGCTGCAGAAGGGCGCGAAATCCCGTTGCTCCGGCGCTCCGCACAGCGGGCAGTTCTTGGTCGGGTCAGAGGGGTTCGGCATATCCGCCGGACATGGGAAGACCGGGGTCGGCGCGCAAGGCGACTGCCCCGCCGACCTGACGGGAAAACGCGTCGATCCAATCCGGCTTGCTGCTCAGGATCGAGAGCACGGCGGGGTGGGCGACGAGCCGCTTCGCCCCGGCCGGATCGAACGCGACTTGGCGCAACAATGCGCGAGCCTCGAATGACGCATGATCCTGCGCGAGTTCGATTAACGAAGCCCGGCGGCGCGGCCGGACAATCTGGACGAAGCCGAAGCCGTTGACCGCAGTGCGCTCAAACGGCTGCGGCAGAGCGGCGTCGATCGCCTCCGCAGCGGCCTGACGCACAGTCTTGCTAGCGCTGGTCGGCAGGTCGATGCCGATCGAACCGCCGATGTCGAGCCGGCGGATCGCCCGCGCAGCCTCGCGCGCGCCAAATACCGCCAGCTCGTCCGGCGAAACATGGCCGTCGACGTCGATCAGCGTCATCGCCGCGGTAGCCGCGATGCGCAGCTCACCGCCTGGGAAGCGGACGAGTCCTGAACGCGCTTCGTCGATCACATCGTTCCAGCCGAGCTCTGCCAGCGCGTCGTGCGCCGCCGGAATGGGTAGAGCGCGTCCCTCGATCGTCGGGGCAGGGCGCGGTTCGGCATCCGTGAGCTTCGCAAGCGGGCGCTTCCACGGCTCCGCGCCAGGGATGGCTTCGCGCGTGACCTCGACGTTCAGCACGGCGCCTTCGGTTAGTCTGGCCGAGCCGCGCGGCAGAAGATACTCTGTGCCGCTTTCATCCCGGGCGACGGCATTGCGGGGCGCGGCCTTGACCAGTCGCGCGGCATCGACGCTCCCGGCCCGCACGCCGCCTTCGACTTCAATCCGTGCCTCCACGATCTCGCCATTTTCGACCAGCGCGTAGCGGGTCTCGCCAATGCCGCGCTCGATCAGCCATTCAGGCAATGGGATAGCCCGCGCTTTTCAGCAGCACGCGCGTCTCCGCCAGCGGCAGGCCGACCACGTTCGAATAGCTGCCGGCGATGTGGCGGACATAGACTTCGCCATAACCCTGGAGCGCGTAGCCGCCGGCCTTGCCGCGCCATTCCCCATGGCTCGCATAAAAATCGATTTCCTCATCAGAGAGGCGCTTCATGGCGATCATCGTCTCGACCAGCCGGGCGCGCATGCCATGGCCAGGTACGGCGAGCGCGACGCCTGTCAGCACCCGGTGCCGCCGCCCCGACAGAAGCTTCATGCAGGCGCGCAAGGTCGCTTCTTCCTCGACCTTGGGAAGGATCCGGCGGCCGACGGCAACCACCGTGTCGGCGGCGAGGACGAGGGAATTGGGCTCCTGCACCGCGACCGCCGCGGCTTTTTCGCGTGCCAGCCTCAGCGCGTGCTGGCGCGGTAGCTCGCCCTTGGGGACGCTTTCGTCGACATCGGCGGGCACGACCGCATCGGGGGTGACTCCGATGCGCGCCAGCAGGTCGAGACGGCGCGGGCTCGCCGAGGCGAGGACCAGCCGCACCGGCTAGCCCGTATAGCCGGGCGGTCCTGCGCGGCCGGGCATGAAGCGATAGGTGATTCGGCCTTTGGTCAGGTCGTAGGGCGTCAGCTCGACCAGCACTTCGTCGCCGGTCAGAACGCGGATGCGGTTCTTGCGCATCTTGCCGGCCGTGTGGCCGAGGATCTCATGGCCGTTCTCGAGGCGGACGCGGAACATGGCGTTGGGCAGCAGCTCCACAACTTGCCCCCGCATCTCGAGCAATTCTTCCTTGGCCAAAAGATCCATCTCCGTTGTGCAAAAAAGTCGCGGAGCCTTAGCGGCGGCCGCCGCAAATGTGAAGGCGAGGCAATTGCGGTCGGCCCCGCGCCGAAATGTCGACGCGGGGCCAATCGTTGCTCGGCGCGATTAGTGCGCGCCGCCCGCCAGCGCCGCGAGCAGCAGCAGCGCGACGATGTTGGTGATCTTGATCATCGGATTGACGGCCGGGCCGGCGGTGTCCTTGTACGGATCGCCGACGGTGTCGCCGGTCACGGCAGCCTTGTGGGCTTCCGAGCCTTTGCCGCCGTAATTGCCATCCTCGATATACTTCTTGGCATTGTCCCAGGCGCCGCCGCCCGACGTCATCGAGATGGCGACGAACAGGCCGGAGACGATCACGCCGAGCAGCAAGGCGCCGACTGCGGCGAGGCCGTTCTCCTTGCCCGCGACGGCACCGATCGCGAAGTAAACGACGATCGGCGCGAGCACCGGAAGCAGCGACGGGATGATCATCTCGCGGATCGCGGCACGGGTGACGAGGTCGACCGTGCGCGCGTAGTTGGGGCGCACCGACCCATCCATGATGCCCGGATTGTCGCGGAACTGGCCGCGCACTTCCTCGACCACCGCGCCGCCGGCCCGTCCGACCGCGGTCATGCCGAGCGCGCCGAACAGGTACGGCAGCAGCGCGCCGAGAAGCAGGCCGACGATCACATAGGGGTTGGACAGGCTGAACAGCGTGTCGAGGTTGGCCGTGACGCCGATTTCCGCGCCGAAGTGGCGGAGGTCCTCGGTGTAGGCGCCGAACAGGACCAGCGCGGCAAGGCCGGCCGATCCGATCGCATAGCCCTTGGTCACCGCCTTGGTGGTGTTGCCGACCGCGTCGAGCGCGTCGGTGCGGGCGCGCACGTCATCCTCGAGCCCCGACATTTCCGCGATTCCGCCGGCATTGTCGGTGACGGGGCCGTAGGCGTCGAGCGCCACGACCATGCCCGCCAGCGCGAGCATCGCCGAAGCCGCGAACGCGACGCCGAGGAAGCCGGCCAGCTGGAAGCTGGCGATGAGGCCCGCGATGATGACGATGGTCGGAAGCGCGGTCGATTCCAGGCTGATCGCGAGGCCCTGGATGATGTTGGTGCCATGGCCGGTCTGGCTGGAGCGCGCGATCGATTGCACCGGGCGGTAGTTGGTCCCGGTATAATATTCGGTGATCCAGACAATGAGCGCCGTGACAGCGAGGCCGATGAAGCTCGCCCAAACCAGGTTCCAGGCGGCGAAGCTTCCGCCGCGTGCAGTCGTGATGGTCTGATCGAGGTCGCCGCCGAGGCTGAACCAGGTCGCTGCGACGATGCCCGGCACTGCGAGCAGCGTCGCTGCCCAGAAGCCCTTGTAGAGCGCCCCCATGATCGACCCTTTGGCGCCGAGACGCACGAAGTAGGTGCCGATGATCGAGGTGATGATGCACACGCCGCCGATCAGCAGCGGCAGGATCATCAGCGGCAGCAGCAGCGGACCGTCGACCAGCAGGGCGACCATCACCATGGTGATGCCGACGGTGACCACATAGGTCTCGAACAGGTCGGCCGCCATGCCGGCGCAGTCGCCGACATTGTCGCCGACATTATCGGCGATCACTGCCGGGTTGCGCGGGTCGTCCTCGGGAATGCCGGCCTCGACCTTGCCGACCAGGTCGGCGCCGACGTCCGCGGCCTTGGTGAAGATGCCGCCGCCGAGACGCGCGAAGATCGACACCAGCGAGGCGCCGAGCGCCAGCGCGGTGAGCGCGGTTACGACCGCGCGGTCGTTGGGCTGATAGCCGCCCGGCCCGGTCAGGTACCAGAACAGCACGGCGATCGCGAGCAGCGCGAGGCCGGCGACGAGAAGGCCGGTGACGGCGCCTGCGCGGAACGCCGTGGTGAGGCCGCTCTGCAGGCTGGTGCGGGCGGCTTCGGCGGTGCGCACGTTGGCGCGCACGGAGATGTTCATGCCGATGAAGCCCGCAGCGCCGGACAGGACCGCGCCGATGATGAAGGCCACGGAGCTAAGCCCGCCGAGGAAGAAGAAGATGATCGCGGCGACGACCACGCCGACGATGGCGATCGTCGTGTACTGGCGCTTCAGATAGGCAGCTGCGCCTTCCTGGATCGCGCCCGAAACCTCGATCATTCGCGCATTGCCCGCCGAAGCGGCGAGCACTTGGCGGCTGGTGACGATGCCGTAGAGCACGGCGGCCAGACCGCAGAGGATTGCGATGTACAGCAAGTTCATGATGTGGTGCTTCCCTCCCGTTGGGCAGGCCTCAGCGGCCTCATTAGGGCCTTGGCCGCCCTGAAGACGGGCGCCGGTTTAGGGAGCGTTTTTGCGGCTGGCAACCGCGGCGGTTTGACGGGCTTTAATGGAGCAGCAGCGCGAAGACCGCGCCCGAGGCAAGGCCGGCCAGGCCGATCAGCCAATGGCGCGGCTCAACTCCAGCGATCGCGGCCAGCCTCGTGCTCAAACCCCAGCCTTTCCGGCAGTTCGACGGCCTCGCCGCCGCCGGTAAGGGAAAGGGAAACCTCACCGGCGGCAAGCGAGCCGATACGGCGGATTGTCGTTCCCACGGGTAAAGAAAGCGTTCCCGGGTCGAGGTCAGGGGGGAGCACGGCCAGCAGTGCATAATCGTCGCCGCCGGTCGCCGCGAAAATGCGTGCATCGAGGCCCTGCCCGCGCTCGGCGATGAACGCGCGTGACAATGGGAGTGCGTCGAGCTCGATGTGAATGGCGCAGCCGCTCGCCTCGGCCATTCGCTTCGCATCGAGCAGGAGCCCATCGGAAACGTCCATCATCGCATGCGCATGAGGCGCCAGCGCCTGTCCCGCTCCGAGCTGGGGAATTGGCCGGCGGTAGATGTCGACCAATGGGCCGGCGGCCTTCTGATCGGCGCGGAGCAAAGCAAGCCCGGCGGCGGCGTCTCCAACGTCCCCGACGATCCAGAGCGCGTCGCCAGCCTTGCCGCCCGAGCGTGAGGGAACGCTAGGCCCGGACCGCCCGATGACCGTCATTCCCAGCACGCGCTCGGTTCGCCGGGGCAATGCAATCGTGTCGCCGCCGATCAGCGGCAGGCCATAGCTTTCGCACGCATGCTCGACCCCGGTCAGGAACTCGCTTTCCCAGCGGCCGTCACCGCACACGGTCAGCGACAAGAGACCGCCCGCCGGCGTCGCGCCCTTGCCGGCGAGGTCGGAGAGATTCACCGCGACGAGCTTCCAGCCGACGCTCGCGGGCGGGTCCGACGGCAGGAAGTGGACACCTTCGGCAATGCTGTCGTGGCTGATCACCAACCCGTCCAGGAGCGCCACGTCATCGGTCAAGCCGCGCGCGGCTGGATCGGTCGCGATCCGCCGCAGCTGCTCAATCACCTCGTTTTCGCGCATCAGTCCGCTCTCGCGGGCCTCGCCTGTTTCGCGATCGCGTCGAGCAGGCCGTTGACGAAGCCGCTCTCGCGCTTGTCGTAGAAGGCGTGGGCGATGTCGACATATTCGGAAATGACCGAGGCAATCGGCACGTCTGGCCGCGCGAGCAGTTCGTAGGCGCCGGCACGTAGGATCGCTTTCATCGGTTTGTCGAGCCGATCGAGGCTCCATCCCTGCGCGAGCCGGCCGGCAATCAGCGCGTCGATTTCGCCGCGCCGCGCGTCCGCCCCCAAGACGATGTCGTCGAAGAAATCATGCTCGGCCGCATGATATTGCGCGTCCTCGATCGTCGCGCCCAGCCGATGATCGTGGAACTCCTTGAGCAGGCGCGGCAGCGGCGTGCCTTCCATCTCCTGCTGGTACAGCGCCTGGACCGCGGCGAGGCGCGCGGCGGAGCGGGAGCGGGATCGGGTGGCGGAGTTCATTGCCAGGGCTCTAGCGGGGGCTGTGCGCGCGTGGGAAGCCCCGGCGGCCTTTTTCGCCGCGCCATTGAACCGGCCGGGACAATCGCTGCACCTATGTTCCTGAAAAGGGGATTGGCGTGACCAGCAACAGGGCTCGGCTGCTTGACGAATATCTGGTCGCCGCCGCCCGGACCGGAGACGGGAAGGCGTTCGCGATACTGGTGGAACGGTGGAGCGGAAAGCTCATCGCCCATGCATGGCGCCTCACCGGCGACAGGGAAGCCGCCCGCGATGCCGCGCAGGGGGCGTGGGTGGAAATCGTCCGCGGCCTTGGCAGGCTCAAAGACGAACGGGCCTTTCCCGCCTGGGCGTTCCGAATCGTCACGCGGCGCTGCGCTCGCCATGTCGGCGAGAGGGTTCGCGAGCGTGAGATCGCCGGCCAGCTGGCCGACCAGCCTGCGGTCGTGGCCGACGATCCCGGCGCGGGTGTCGATGCGCAGCGGCTTCGCGTCGCGATCGCCCGCCTGCCTTCCGACCAGAAGAGCGCCGTCGCGCTCTTCTACCTCGAAGAGATGAGCGTCGCCGAAGTGGCGGTGGCGCTCAGCGTTCCCGCGGGCACCGTGAAGACCCGCCTCATGCACGCCCGGCGCAAGCTTTGCGCCGCGCTCGAAGGAGACGACAATGCGTAACCTGGATACCATGATCGACGAGGCGCTCGATGCCGAGGAGCGCGAGCTTCTGCGCAGCATCGGCGAGGAGCCCGGCTTTTTCAGCCAGGCGTTTGGTCTGTTCGGCGGCAAGCTCGGCTGGGTGAATGTGCTGATGATGATCGTCCAGGCGGCGATCTTCGTCGCCGGCGTTTATGCCGCGTGGCAGTTCTTCGAGGCGGGCGATCCCGTGACGCAGTTGCGCTGGGGCCTGCCGGCGGCGGTGCTGCTGATCGTCTCCCTGATGATCAAGCTCGCGTTGTGGCCGGAAATTCACGCCAACCGGGTGATCCGCGAGCTCAAGCGGCTCGAGCTTCAGATCGCCCGGAGCGCGCGTTAGCTCAGCCTTGGAGGAAGCGCCGCAGCGGTCCGGCGACTGCATCCGGCGCTTCCCACGGCGCGAAGTGGCCAGCTTCGGGCAAGCGGACGATCTCGAGGTTCTCGACGAGGCGGTCGAGGCCATCGAGCTGGAGCGGCAGCAGGGCCTTGTCGCGCATGCCCCAGACCACCAGCGTCGGCACGCGGACCCTGGCGAAGGGCTTCAGCAGCCAGTCGGGAAGAGGGATCGTGACGCCCGGCGGCGGCACGACCATCTTCGCCGCGCGGTACCAGTTCAGCATTGCCGTCATGGCGCCGGGCTGCGACCATTCGGAGATATATTGGCGCTTCTCGGCTTCCGGGATGATCGACAGGTCGACATGCCCCCCGAATGTCTTCTCGAAGAATGTCTCATAGCCCATCGCCTCGATCGCTTTCTCGAAACGAGGGGTGCGAAAAGCGTTGATATATTGCGAGGCCGCGCGCTGTTCGGCGCTTTCGATCAGGCTCTTCTGGAAGATGACCGGGTGCGGCGCGTTGACGATCGCGAGGCGGGTCAGGCGGGGATCGCCGCGCAGCGCCGCCGCCCAGGCGGCGGCGCCGCCCCAATCGTGACCCACCAGCGCGAACCGCTCGATGCCAAGCGCGTCGGCGAGCGCGAAAATATCGTCGACGATGACGTCCGTTCGATAGTCGTCCACCTCCTGCGGCCGGTCGGAGCCCGTGAACCCGCGCTGGTCGGGCATGACCAGGAAGAAGCGGTCCTGAAGCCGCGGCGCGATCTCGCGCCAGGTACGGTGAGATTCAGGGAAACCGTGCAGCAAGATCACTGTCGGCGACGTTTGATCACCGGCCAGCGCGACGTTGAGCGTGACTCCGGTCCGAAGCGAGACCTTTTGGAACTCGCTCACGGATAGCTGACGGTGGTCGGCCGCTCCGGCAGCGGGATGAACTCTTGGTCGTCGCCCGGGATGAGCGGGAAGCGCAGCGCCTTCCAATCCTCTTTCGCCTGGTTGATCCGGTCGCGCGACGAGGAGACGAAGTTCCAGAAGACGTGGCGACGCGTCGCGAATGCCTCGCCGCCCATCAGCATCGCCCGGCCGCCGCGGCTGCTGGAAAGGCGCGCCTGGTGGCCCGGCCGCAGCACGTAGAGCGAAAAGGGCTCGATCGCCTGTCCGTCCAGCTCCGCCTCGCCCTTGACCAACATCACCGCGCGTTCGTCGGCCTCGGCATCGATTGGGATCGAGCCGCCGCGAGCGAGCTGGATGTCGGCGTAGATGGTCGACGAATGCTGCGGCGTTGCTGCGGTCGCGCCCCACAAAGTTCCCATCAGCACCCGCGCGTTCGCCGCGGCCTCCTCGACCAGCGGCAATCCGTTAGAAGCTACATGGTGGAACGCCGGATCGATCTCCTCCTTGCCGTCGGGCAGGGCCAGCCAGGTCTGCATCCCGTAAAGGCTCGGGCCCTGCGGCCGCAGTTGCTGCGGCGAGCGTTCGGAATGGACGATACCGCTCCCCGCGGTCATCAGGTTGATCGCGCCCGGCTCGATCACCTGGTGGGAGCCGATGCTGTCGCGGTGCTCGATCGCGCCCTCGAACAAATAAGTGACGGTTGCGAGGTTGATGTGCGGGTGCGGGCGCACGTCCATGCCTTCGCCGGCGGGCAGCCGCGCCGGACCGAACTCGTCGACGAAGATGAACGGCCCGACCATCGTCCGCTCGCGTGCCGGCAGCGCCCGGTTGACCTTGAACGCGCCGAGGTCGTGCGTGACGGGCGTGATGACCTGCTCAACCGCCGTTTCAATTGTCTCCATCATTTTTCTCCCGGTGCGGTCGCGCGGATCGCGAGGGCGTGGATCCGCTCGTCCATCAGCTCGCCAAGCGCGGCATAGACCATCCGCTGCCGTTCGACCCGGCTCTTGCCGGCGAACAGCGGGCTTTCGATGTGCAGGCTGAAATGGCTTTCCCCGGCGGGGTTGTAGCCGCCGTGACCGCGATGCTTCTCGCTATCGTCGATGATCTCGATGCGGGTGGGCGAAAGGGCCGAGTTGAGGCGCCGAAGCATTTCGGCCGCCACCGGCCCGGTTCCAGACGCGTTCATGGCCTCTATATAGAGAGGTTCCATGGCGTCGAAACAAGCACGGATGCACGGCCGCGTCGAAGGGGCGAGGGCGAGGTGCGCCGCCCCCGGCTGCACCGCGCCGGGCGAGTATAAGGCGCCGCTGCAGCCGGCCGATTTCGACGGCCCCGGCAGCTGGCGCTTCCTCTGCCTCGACCATGTCCGCGAGCATAATGCGAAGTACAATTTCTTCGACGGCATGAGCCCCGACGAGATCAGCCGCGCCCAGGGCCCGCTCGGCGGGTGGGAGCGGCCGAGCCGCAAGTTCGCGGCCAACGGCGCCGACCCGCCGCCCAAATGGAGCGACTTCGCGGATCCGCTCGATGCGATCTCGACCCGCTTCGGCGATGTGCGCTCGCGCGCCAGGCCGTCCCGTTTCAGCAGGAGCGAGCAGCGCGCGCTGTCGGTGCTCGGCCTCGGCGAGGACGCCGACCGCAACCAGCTGCGCAAGCGCTACTCCGGCCTGGTGCGCCGCTATCATCCCGACAAGAACGGCGGCGACCGCAGCCAGGAGCGAAAGCTGGGGGAAGTGATCGAGGCCTACCAGCTGCTCAGGAAATCGGCCGCGCTCGCTTAGTCGCGATCGGGTGCCCCCGGCGGGAAGAAGGGCCGATAGGGCCGCGCGTCCTCGACGCAGCGCGCGACCGGCGGAAGCGCCAGCAGCTCGGCGCGCAAGGCGGCGAGGCGCGGGCAATGATCGGGGATCGGCTCGATCCAGTCGGCGTAGAACAAGGACGGCGCCGCGGCGCAGGTCACGATGCTGACATGCGGGGGCAGCGTGTGTGCCTCCAGCCACCGCTCTAGCCACGCGTACGCCCGCCGCAGCCCGGCCTTGCCTGCCTCGACCTCCGGCGCGAACGGGTCGTCCCTCAATCCGCCCGCAGCGGGGTCGTCCCTGTTGACGAAATAGGCCGCCATCACCCGCTGCAAATTGCCCATCACATAATTGTCGAACACGCGGTCGATCATCCGCGCGACGACGGCTTGGGCGGGATCGGCCGGGATCAGCGGTGCCGGGCCGGGATGGTGGACCGCGAGATGCTCGATGATCGCGCTCGTCTCGACCACCACTGCGTCCCCGTCCGTGAGCACCGGGAACTGGCCCGACGGGTGAGCCGTGCCGGTGAAGCTTTCAAATTTCGGCACCGACGGATCGATCTGCACGAACTTGAACGCGGTGCCGTTGGCGTACAGCGCGATCAGCGCCTTCCACGTGTAGGACGAGAAGGGGTGGCCGTGGAGGGCGAGGGTCACCAGCGTCCCTCCGCGATCGCTGCCTGCCGCGCCTGCTCGCGATCGCTTGTTGACTGCGGTCCCGCCCAGCCATGCTCGACCTCACCCGCCGGCTCATAGGTCGCGATCACGGCGCCCGCCCGCGTCGCGCGCTGCTCGACCAGCCTTAGCGCCCTTGCGGGAGTGCCATCGCCGAACAGCCTTTTGCCCCCGCCGAGCACCACGGGGAAGGTCATCACGGTCAGCTGGTCGAGCAACCCTTCGCGGATCAGCTGCGGGTAAAGGCTGCTGCTGCCCTGGATCAGGAGATCGGGGCCGTCGCCGTTCCGGACCTCGCGTAGCTCGTCCAGCCCGCCGAGCCGGTGGCTGTTGGACCAGCTGAGGTCGGGGTTGCCATGCGTCAGCACATATTTGTCGGCGCGGGTGAAGGCTTCGCCGAGCTCGATGGCGGCGGCTTCGCCGTCGTCCTTGCCCGTGCGGTCGAAAATCTCGCCGATGCCGGTCGCTTCGCAGCCGACGTAAGGCCAGTAAGCGGCGAAGATTTCATAGGTGCGGCGTCCAAGCAGCAAAGCGTAATCGGTGCCGAAAAATGCGTCGATCGCCTGGCCCACCTCTTCGTCGAAAAATTGCGGCAACCAGCCGCCATGCTCGAAGCCGCCGGTCGGGTCCTCGCTCGGTCCGCCGGGCGCCTGCATCACGCCGTCGAGCGAGACGAAGAGGCTTCCGCGGATCTTACGCATCGGCGGTTTCGCCGCGGACGGCAGCCTCAATTCTGGCGACGTCGATCTTCCTCATCGTCATCATCGCCGCGAAGGCGCGCTTCGCCGCCGCCTTGTCCTTGCTCATATTGGCTGCGAGCAGCACGCGCGGAGTGATCTGCCAGGAGAAGCCCCAGCGGTCCTTGCACCAGCCGCACTCGCTTTCCTGGCCGCCATTCTGCGTGATCGCGTCCCAGTAGCGGTCGGTCTCTTCCTGGTCCTCGGTTATGACCATGAAACTGACCGCCTCATTGGGCTGGAAATTGGGCCCGCCGTTGAGCCCGACGAACCTCCGGCCGAGTAGGGTGAACTCGACGGTCAGTTCTTCGCCCGCCTCCCCGCCGGGAAATTCCGACGGCGCCGCCATTGCCGGCCCGACCTGGCTGTCGGGAAACACCGACGCATAGAATTCGGCCGCCTTGCGCGCTTCGCCTTTGTCGAACCAAAGGCAGGTGACAAGTTTCTCGCTCATGCCAGCGCCTCGTTACGCTTGCTGCTGTTCGAGCGTGTTCAGCAGCGGCTTGAACCCGCCCCAGAACATGCGCTTGCCGTCGAACGGCATTTCCATCGCGCCCGGCTGCATCTCCGGGTCGGCCATGATCTTCTCCCAGGCCGCGTCGCGCGTCGCCTTGTCGGGCCAGATAATGAAGGAGAAGACCACGTTCTCATTGTCCTCGGCCTTCACCGCCTTGAAGAAGTCGGTGGTATGGCCGTGCTCGAGCCCGTCGCCGAGCGCCTCGACCGTGCCGATCGCGCCGTGCTGTTCGGCCTTGCGCGCAAACGTCTCGGCCTGCTTGCGATAATCATCTTCCTTGCCGTTCGGCAGGGGCAGGATGAATCCGTCGATATAGCTCATGCTGCTTCTCCTCTTGCTTGCTCGGTTGCCGCATAGACCGCGAGCTGGTCGGCCAGCGCCTGCTGGAATGCCGGTCGCGCTTCCCCGCGCTTCACGAACTCGGCGAGGTTCGGGAACTCGCCGACGAGCTCGGTGTGGCGAAGGATCCTCAGCACCGTCACCATCAGCAGATCGCCGATGGTGAAGCGGTTCTCGAGCCAATCCTTGTCGCCCAGCCAATCGGACAGGCGCTTGAGCTTCTGCCGGACGAAATCCTCGGCCCCCGGGCGACGCAGCTTCGCCCATTGTTCGTCCGGATAGAACAGGTCGATGGTCGCGAGATTCATCACCGCCGGCTCGACGCTGTTGAGCGCCGCATAGGTCCAGCCGATCGCCCGGTAGCGCCCTTGCGTATCGATCGGCAGGAGCGTGGTGCTCTTCTCGCCGATATATTGGACGATCGCGCCCGTTTCGAAAATCTGCACCTCGCCGTCGCGCAAGGCGGGCACCTGATGGAACGGCTGCTCGCGCAGGTAATCTTCCGGGATCGACTGGAAATCGAACAGCCGCATCCTGTAGTCGAGACCGGCTTCCTCCAGCGCCCAGCGGACGCGCAGGTCACGTACCAGCCCCTTGGCGAAGTCCGGGGCCCAATCGAAAGTCGTGATCTCGATCGTCGCGTTTGGATTGACGGGCATTTTCGCCTCCTCAGTGCCGGTCCGCGGTCGCGTCCGCGGTCTCGAAGGCGCTGGCGCCTTCGTCGGCCGCCTTGGCGTCCATCCACATCGGCTCCCAATGATGGCCGTCCGGGTCCTCGAAGCTGCGGCCGTACATCATGCCTCCCATGTCCTGCTTCGGCCCCGGATCCGCAGTGCCGCCATTGGCCGCGGCCGCCTCGACCATGCGGTCGACCTCGGCCGGGCTGTCGCACGAAATGCACAGCAGCACCTCGCTGGTCGAATGGGCATCGGCGATGCGCTTGCCGGTGAACGTCGAATAGAATGGGTGGGTGAGCAGCATGACGCTGATCGTGTCGGAGAAGACCATCATCGCCGCCTGCTCGTTGCTGAACTTCGGCTCGTTGCGAGCGCCCAGAGCCGAATAGAAGGCCTTGGACCGCTCAAGGTCCCCGACCGGCAGGTTGACGAAGATCATCCTTGGGCTCGCCATGTCTTTGCTCCCTTTTCCCCAGCGACTCGATTCGCTTGCTTTTTGCCACAGGAGTTATAAATTGCAACCAGTGAGTCCTAAAAAGTAACTAACGTGCGGCAAAGCGAGGACAAACGGCGTTACGACGATGCCTGCGCGGCCGCGCACGGCATGGATCTGATCGGCGATCGCTGGGCGATGCCGGTGATCCGCGAGCTTCTGCTTGGGCCGCGCCGGTTCACCGACCTCAAGGCCAGCCTCCGCGGCATTAGCGCCAACGTCCTCACCCAGCGTCTCGCCGGGCTCGAGGAGGCCGGAATCCTGATCCGGCGAAAGCTCCCGCCGCCGGCTTCGGTCCAAGTCTATGAGCTCACTCCTTGGGGCTATGAGGCGGCGCCGATCTTCCAGGCGATCGGCCGCTGGGCCGTGCGCTCGCCGCGCCACGACCCGACGCGGCCGTTCAGCCCGGTGTCGCTGATGCTGTCGCTTCGCACCATGTTCAGCCCCGAGGCAGCCGGCGATTATTCGGCACGAGTCCAGCTGTGGCTCGACGGCGAACCGTTCTTCTGGATTCGCGATGGCGGCGACATCCGCATTGGCCGCGGCGAGATCGAGGCGCCCGACTTCTCCTTCGCCGGCTCACCGACCGATATTGCCGGCGCGGTTTACGGCGGAGCACCGCTCGAAACTGCCGGAGCGAAGGGAGATTTGGCGAAGGCCGCGCGTTTCCTGACCTTCTTCCCGATGCCGCCCAAGGCGCCGGCCGCTGCCTGATTGTTGAGGCGCCCGTGCCATTCGCATAAGGCGAATTCCTGATGACCCAGATTTCGAACGTCCAGCCCGAGAGCCGCGCCGAGACCTTGATGGCCTCACCCGACAAATTGGTGAAGGTGCGCGACGCCTTTGGTGTCGACAGCGACATGGAAGTGCCCGCGTTCAGCGAAGCCGACGAGCGCGTGCCCGACCTCGATCCGACCTATGTGTTCGACCCGAACACCACGCTCGCTATCTGCGCCGGCTTCGCCAAGAACCGCCGGGTGATGGTCCAGGGCTATCACGGCACCGGTAAGTCGACCCATATCGAGCAGGTCGCAGCGCGGCTCAACTGGCCGCTGATCCGGATCAACCTCGACGCGCACATCAGCCGCATCGACCTCGTCGGCCGGGACGCCATCGTCCTTCGCGACGGCCAGCAGGTAACCGAATTCCGCGAGGGGCTCTTGCCCTGGGCGCTGCAGCATCCGGTCGCCTTGGTGTTCGACGAATATGACGCGGGCCGCCCGGACGTGATGTTCGTGATCCAGCGTGTGCTCGAGGCCGAGGGCAAGCTCACGTTGCTCGACCAGAACCGAGTGATCCGGCCGAACCCCTGGTTCCGGCTGTTCGCCACGACCAACACGGTCGGTCTTGGCGACACCACCGGCCTCTATCACGGCACCCAGGCGATCAACCAGGGGCAGATGGACCGCTGGAACATCGTCACCACCCTCAACTACCTCCCCGCCGAGGTCGAAGCGCAGATCGTGCTCGCCAAGAGCGGTGAATATGACGAGCCGGGCGGCAAGGCGACTGTCGAGAAGATGATCAAGGTCGCCGAGCTCAGCCGCCAGGGCTTCATCAATGGCGACATTTCCACCGTGATGAGCCCGCGCACAGTGATCAGCTGGGCGCAGAATGCCCACATCTTCAGCGACGTCGGTTACGCTTTTAGGGTCAGTTTTCTCAATAAGTGCGACGAGGCCGAGCGGCCGCTGATCGCCGAATATTATCAACGCGTATTCGGCGAAGATCTTCCCGAAAGCGTGGTCGGCAAGGCCGGCTAGGCCGCCCGAGTGACCGAGCGGACCGACCTTTTCCGGCGCGCTCTTGCCGGGGCGGCGCGGGCGATTGCCAAAGATCCCGAGGTCGAGGTCGTTTTCGCGTCAGAACACTCGCCGCCATCGGGCAAGACCGCGCGCGTGCCTTCGCCGGGGCCGGGGCTTGAGGCGCGGCTGGTGGCGGAGGCGCGCGGCGCCGCCGATTCCGCGGCGCTCAGGCTGCGCCATCACGATCCCCGGCTCCACGCCCGCAACGCGCCGACGGACGCCGAGGCGCGCGCCGTGTTCGATGCGTTGGAAACCGCGCGGGTCGAAGCGCTGGGCGCACGAACCATGGCCGGCGTGCGCGACAACCTTGCCCATCTGACCGAGGCACGCGTGCGCGGCGACGCCATCGTCCGCGCGCGCGAGGCGGAGGAAGTGCCGCTGTCGACGGCGGTGGCGCTGATCGCGCGCGAGCGCCTGACCGGAGAAGCGCCGCCCAAGGCCGCGTCCGCCGGCCTCGAGCTGATTGCGCCGTGGATCGAAGGGAAGGCGGCGGCCGAGCTCGATGCGCTGGCGATGACCGTCGACGACCAGGCGGCATTCGCGAGGCTTTCGCGGCGTTTGCTCGAGGATCTCGACCTGGCCGCTGCGGAAGAGCCCGCCGACGAGGAACCCGAGGAAGGCGGCGATGACGAGCAGGGGGAGGAGCCCGGAAGCAACGAGAATGCCGAGGAGGGCGAGGAGGGGACGCCTGGAGGCGGCGACGTCGAGATGCGCGGCGAGGAAGCCGCCGAAGACGACGCCGACGGCGATTCCGCCGCGGAGATGGAAGCCGGCGAGGAGGAAGCGAGCGCCGGCGACGACAATAGCGAGAGCGTTTTCGCGGCCCCCGGACGGCGCAATTGGGACTTGACGCCTGAGACGGATTACAAGGCTTTCACCACCCGCTTCGACGAGATGCTCTCCGCAGGCGAGCTGTGCGACGAAGAGGAACTCGGACGGCTTCGCGCCTATCTCGACCAGCAGATGGGCGGGCTTTCGAGCGTCGTGACCCGACTTGCCAACCGCCTCCAGCGCCGCCTGCTCGCGCAGCAGGCGCGCAGCTGGGATTTCGACCAGGAGGAAGGGCTGCTCGACGCGGCGCGCCTTGCGCGCGTGGTCGTCAGCCCGGCCCATTCGCTTTCCTACAAGGTCGAGCGCGACACCGAGTTCAAGGACACGGTCGTGTCGCTGCTGATCGACAATAGCGGGTCGATGCGCGGCCGGCCTATCGCGATTGCGGCGATCTGCGCCGACATCCTGACCCGCACGCTCGAGCGCTGCGGCGTTGCCACCGAAGTGCTCGGGTTCACCACGCGAGGCTGGAAGGGCGGCCAGAGCCGCGAGGCCTGGCTGTCAGCCGGGCGCCCGCCCAATCCCGGCCGGCTCAACGACCTTCGCCACATCGTGTACAAGCGCGCCGACGAACCCTATCGCCACGCGCGCCGCAGCCTCGGTCTGATGATGCGCGAGGGCCTACTCAAGGAAAATATCGACGGCGAGGCTTTACTCTGGGCGCACAACCGGCTGCTCGCCCGGCCCGAGGAACGCCGCATCCTGATGGTCATTTCCGACGGGGCGCCGGTCGACGATTCGACGGCCTCGGCCAATGGCGGGGCTTATCTCGAGCGGCACCTGAGGCAGGTGATCGACTGGATCGAGAAACGCTCGGCGGTCGAGCTGATCGCGATCGGCATCGGCCACGACGTCACGCGCTACTATAGCCGCGCCGTGACGATCATGGATGCCGACCAGCTCGCCGGAGCAATGGTCGAGCAGCTCGCCACTCTGTTCGAAAGTCCATAAAAAACGGGCCCGGCGCGGTTACGCGCGCCGGGCCCCCCTCGTTACGCGACGCGAGGGATTTTGTCCGTTTCCGGACGCGGCAGGGAAAAGGGGATAACCCTGCCAGAGCAGGGCTTATGCCTGATTCGCAGGCAATGGAGGCTGAACGCAGGGTGCAGCCTGCGTTCAGGAGATTCTCTGGAACTTCAGCCGGTTAGTGAGGCTCAAGCAGCCTCGGAAGCCGCCTTTTTGGCGATCTCGCGCTTCAGCTTGCGGGCACGCGCGCTCAGCTTCTCGTCGCTGGTCTTGAGGAGCCAATTGTCGAGCCCGCCGACATGCTCGACCGAGCGCAGGCCGTGGGTCGACACGCGCAGCTTGACGCTCTGCCCGAGCGCGTCGGAGATCAAGGTCACGTTCTGCAGATTGGGCAGGAACGTGCGCTTGGTCTTGTTGTTGGCGTGGGAAACGTTGTTGCCCACCTGCCGGCCCTTGCCGGTCAGCTCGCAAACCCGCGACATGGTCTCAATCCTGATTTTCGTGTGCGCGCCCTGAATTCAGGGCCCGAAGAGCGCCGCCCGTTAGCCGCTTGGGCGCCGTGCGTCAACGTTTCGCCTGCCGTTTCCAGCGCAACTCCACAACCTTGCTTGCGTTTGTTAACGTCACCAAGGCGACATTCCGCGTTGCGGGATGATGCCGACACTTTAGATCGGGGTTACGACCGATGCGCGCGATCCTTCTCGTTATCATCATCGCCGTGATTGCGATCATCGGCGCCATTGCCACCGGCTTCCTCAACATCAGCCAGACGCGTGATGCCCAGCCACCGCACGTCTCGGCGACCGGCAATGGTGTGGTCGCCAAGGGCGGCCAGGCGCCGGCCTTCGATGTCGAAACCGGCTCGGTGAAGATCGGAAGCAAGGAGACCACGGTCCGGGTCCCCGCGGTCCAGGTCGAACGTCCCGGGCAGAACCAGGCGGAGGCGCAGACGAATAACACGATGTGACTTGGCCGGCGCCCTGCGCTAGCCGCTTGCGCATGGCTTTCCCGCTGCCGCTCCCGATGCGCCGCGCCTTGGACCTCGCGCGCGAGGCGGCGGAGGCCGGTGAAGTGCCGGTCGGCGCGGTGGTGACCCTAGGGGACGAGGTGATCGCGGAAACGCGCAACGCGATGCGCGGCGCAGCAGACCCCACCGCGCATGCGGAGATGGGGGCGCTCCGCGCCGCCGCGGCGCGGCTCGGCGCGTCGCGGCTCGATGAATGCACCCTGTGGGTGACCCTCGAGCCTTGCGCGATGTGCGCCGCCGCGATCGCTCTCGCACGCGTCAGAGCGCTTCGGTTCGGCGCCGAAGACCCGAAGGGCGGGGCCGTGGTGCACGGTCCGCGGCTCTTCACGCAGCCGACCTGCCACCACCGCCCGGATGTCCTCGGCGGGATAGGCGAGGACGAAGCGGCCGAGCTGCTTCGCGGCTTTTTCGCCGAGCGCCGCTAGCCGCGGTACGGCACCAACCGAATCTCGACGCGGCGGTTCGCGGCGCGCTTGGTCTCGGTATCGTCAGGGACGTACAGCGGGGACGTTTGCCCCAGCCCCCTTGAAGCGATGCGCGCCCGCGCAACGCCGTGATTGGAAAGATAGGTCGCAACCGCCGCCGCCCGCCTGTCAGAGAGCGCCTGGTTGCCGGCAACGGTGCCGGTGGTGTCGGTGTGCGCGAAAACGTCGACGAAGGTCTGTCTGCGGGTTTTCACGGTACGCGCGATCTCGAGCAGGGTCGCGTCGAACTGAGGCTTCACGGTCGAACTGCCGGCATCGAAGGTGAGCGCCGCCGGGATGCGAACGACGATCGCCTCGCCGACGCGCAGCACGTCGAGGCCGATCCCCGCCGTCTGGCGCCGAAGCTCGGACTCCAGGTTCATCATGTAGGCGGGCACCGCGGCCGCGCCCAGGGGCCGGATCCCGGCGCTCCTCAACCTCGTAGCGCGGGCCCGCGTGCCGCCGATCACATCCCCCGACAGATAAGGGGCGCTGAGCCCGAGCGGCCGGAAATCGACCGGGATCACCGGCGGGGGAGGAGGCGGCGCGGTCTGGCAGGCCGCCAGAGCGGTAACCGAGCCGCAGATCAGGATCGCGGCGCAGGTGCGGCGGTTCAACATGGACAATGCTCCGGATGGTTCTCGCAAGGCGAAACCGGCGCCTATCGGCGATGGTTCCGTGACTGAACCGAAGCCCGCTTGTGAACTCCGGCCACGCAAGGCTACACTCCGATCACGCCCATGAGCGCCCACTTATCCCCCATCCCCTGGTTCGACGTTGTCCTGATCCTCGCGCTGATCGCGCTCAACGGCGTGTTGGCGATGAGCGAGTTGGCGATCGTTTCCGCGCGCGAAGCGCGGCTCAAGGCGATGGCGAAGAACGGCAGCGGCGGCGCGCGGTGCGCGCTCGATCTTGCGGCGGCGCCGGGACGGTTCCTCTCGACCGTGCAGACCGGAATCACGTTGATCGGAATCATGGCCGGCGCTTACTCCGGAGCTACGCTCGGCGAGCCTGTCGCACAGCGGTTCGAATTGCTCGGCCTCGCCGAACGGACTGCCCACAGCCTCGGTTTCGGCCTGGTCATCGTCCTCGTCACGTTCGTTTCCCTGGTCATCGGCGAGATCGTTCCCAAGCAGGTGGCGCTGCGCTCCCCCGAGAGCATCGCCGCGGTGATGTCGCGGCCGATGCTCTGGCTCTCGCGCGTCACGGCGCCCTTTGTCTGGCTGCTCGATCGCTCCAGCGCGCTGATCTTCCGGGTCATGGGCCTCGACCGCGAATCGAAGAATCACGTGACGGCCGAGGAACTCCATCTGGTCGTCGCCGAGGCGCAGACCGCCGGCGTGCTCGAGGAAGACGAACGGGCGATGATTTCCGGCATCGTCCGTCTAGCCGACCGCTCGGTGCGCGAAGTGATGACCCCGCGGACGGAGATCGACTGGATCGACATCCATGCCGCCCCCGACGAAGTCCGCGCGGCACTGCTCGAGACCCCGCATAGCCGGATCCCCGTGGCTGACGGCTCGATCGAGAACATCGTCGGCGTCATCCAGACCCGGGATCTGGTCAGCGCGCTGCTCGAAGGCCGGCCGCTCGACTTGCGCCGGCTGTGCAAGACCGCGCCGGTGATCCCCGACCTGATGGACGCAATGGATGCGCTCGCGGTGCTGCGAAGCGCCGATGTGCCGCTGGCCCTGGTCCACGACGAATATGGCCATCTCGATGGGATCGTGACCCCCGGTTCGATCCTCGCCGCGCTCGCCGGCACCTTCGCGCACGACGTCGAACAGGGGGAGGAGCCGCCGCTCGTCGAACGCGACGATGGGAGTTGGCTGGTCTCCGGTGCCGCGAGCGCCGACCTGCTGGCCGACCGGCTCGGGGTCAATCTGCCTACCGCACGCGACTATTCGACCGTCGCCGGATTCGCTTTGTCGGTGCTCAAGCATTTGCCCGAAACCGGAGAAACGTTCCGCCACGACGGCTGGAAGTTCGAGATCGTCGACATGGACGGGCGTAAGATCGACAAGCTGATCGCGTCGCGCCCCGCGCAGCGCGGGTCCGCGGCGCGGGCAGAAGCGGCAAGCTAGCCTCCACCATCGTTTAACGGTCTTGGGTTTAAGGCGCGTGCATGAGCTCCGCGCATCCGCATTTTGTGCCGATCCCCGACCCGCAGCAGGTTGAAGGCGTGCGCGCCTATCGGGAGCCTGCCGAGCCGCATCCGCTCCAACTCCTGTTCCTCGACGCCGACCGCGAGCGCATCTGGATAGAGGAGCTGCGCGCCCTCGTTTCTGCCGGCCGGACCGGTGATGCGGACGCCCTGCTCAGCGGCGCACTCGCGGGCTTCGACGGCGCGCTGGCCCGCCTCGCCAGGTCGACGACGCCAGATTCCGTGACTCTCGAAGGCTGGGAAGACCTCCTCCCGATTCTGGCCGAATGGGAAGGGCCGCCAATCACTGCGATCACGCTCGGGCTCACCAACCCGCCCGATCTCGTCTTCGAGCCAGGGGCCACGTTTGAACCCGAATTGCTGATCGGCCTCTATTCGGACGAGACGTTCGCGTTCAGCGACGCTGCCACCGCCGAGCTGATTGCCGAATGCGCCGAAGACATGCCGGCCTGGGCGGGGGGCGAGGAGGATGTGGAATTCTATTGCACGCTGAGCGGCCTTGCCGACCTCAACACCGCGCTCGTGCATTGCAAGCACCGCCACTTCCTTCGCGACGGCCGCGACGGAGTCGAGGGCCGCGCGCCCGGCGGCTATGTCGAGTTCGTGCTTGGTAGCTGGCTGCTCGCAGTCCGCTTCCTCCAGGCAGCGGAGCGGGCCTTCGAAGCCTACGGCCTGCCCGACCAATGCCGCCTCATTACGGGCGCGGTCGGCACCAGCGCCGACTTCGTGACCGTCTTTGGCGCCGAACCGGCCCGGTCTGTCGAAGCCCGTGCTGGGCGATCACCCGAGCCGGCCTTTGCTCCGCTCACCATCAAGCCGTGGGTGCCGCGCGAGGATCCGACCGTCGATGCTGCGGCGGCCGGCGCGGTCCTGCGCCGCCGGCTGCAGCCAGCGGAAGGCATCGTACAGGAGCAGCCGCGCCCCGGTCTTCTCTCGCGTCTGTTTGGGCGACTCCGCCGCCGCTGACTCCGCGAACCCCGGTGTGGCGGGGTTCTACAGTTTTCCGAACTTTTGTTCGAAACCGTCGGTGTCGCCGCGGGCGAGATAGTCGGCCTGCTCAATCAAACGGTCGCGGTCTATGCGGCCGCGAAAGGCGCCGAGCTCCTCGTCGAGGCGTGCAACCTCCGCGCGCGTCAGCGCGGCCAATTGTTCGAAGCGGAAGAATCCAAGGCCATGGAGCGCGTCCGCGAACTTGGGGCCGACGCCCTTGAGGCGGCACAGATCGTCTCCGGGCTCGCCCTCCCCGTCGAGCGTCTGGTGGACCGGGGCGCGGATGATGTCGCCGGTGACATCGGTCGTAGCTGCTGCCGCTTCTCCGGCAAGCCCGCGGCCTTCGGGCGGCGGCGCGCTGTGCGCCATGTGCGGCCGGGTCGGGGCGCTGTCGGTCAGCCGCACCCTTTGCCGTGGCCGCATGAGCAAGAATGCAATCACCAAAGCGACGATGATCGCGGCGACCCACCAGTATTCGCGCAGCATTTCCGTCAATTCACCATCTCCATTCTGCGTTGTAGCGGCGGCGCAGCTCGATCAGATAGGCGAGCAGCAGCCCCAAGAGGTACCCGAGGAGCGCGGCGGCGGCGGCTTCGACGATCAGCGGAACACCGCCACTCGCGCCTGACCAGCCCGCGCCGGAGACGCCAGGGAGCTGGTTCATGAAATTGACCAGCCCTTCCCGTTGAAAATCATCGGCCGGTCCGGAAAGCTGCACATTTCGAGTCAAAGGGTCGCGGTGCAGGCGACCCGACACCTGGGCCATCTCGTAATGGACGAGCACCGAGCGGACGTCACGCTCGATTCGCGTGGCGAGGCGGTCCGCCGCGCCGAGGGGGCCGTGCCACAGTGCCGCGGAGGCAAAGGCTGCGGCGAGGCCGACGGCAAGCGCGGCATTGCGCTTCGACCCGCTTCGGAATGCGACCGTGCCGGCGATGGCTCCGAGCACCAGCCCCGCCGCAAAGACCGGCCAGAAATAGTCCCACAGAACGCTCATCCACCCACTCGTTCGAGTTCGCGCCAGCCGATGTCGCGGCGGTGGAAGCCATCCGCGAAATCGATCTGATCGACCGCACGATAGGCACGTGCCCGGGCATTGGCGAAAGTGTCCGCAACAGCGGTGACGGCAAGCACGCGCCCACCGCTGGCGACGAGGCCGGCCTCCTCTTGGGCAGTGCCTGCCTGAAAGACCGTGACCCCCTCGACCTGCTCGGCTGCTTCGATCTGCCCGATCAGCCCGCCGCGTGTCGGAGCGGCGGGATAGCCCTTGGCGGCGACGATCACCGTCATCGCGTGCTTCGGCAGAAGCCGCGGCGGTTCGGCGTCGGACAGGCGCCCCGTCGCGACCGCGTGCAGCAGCTCGGCGAAATCGCCGTCTATCAGCGGCATGATCGCCTCGCATTCGGGGTCGCCGAAGCGCACATTATATTCGATCAGCTTGGGGCCATCGGCCGTGAGCATCAGCCCGGCATAAAGGACGCCGCTGAAAGGCGTGCCGGCCTCCGCCAAGGCGCGCGCCGTCGGCAGGACGATTTCATCCATCGCCCGCTGCTGCAGTTCCGGGGTCAGGACCGGCGCGGGGGCATAGGCGCCCATTCCGCCGGTGTTCGGGCCCGTGTCGCCTTCGCCGACCCGCTTATGATCCTGGGCGGAAGCGAGCGGAACCGCCACCTCGCCGTCGACTAGCGCGAAGAGGCTGGCCTCCTCGCCCGCCAAAAATTCCTCGATGACCATGGGACCGTCGCCCGCGGCCTCAATGGCCGCCTCCGCTTCGGCGCGGGTCATGGCCACCGTCACGCCCTTGCCGGCGGCCAGGCCGTCGGCCTTGATCACCACGGGAATCGAAAATTGCGCCAGCGCTGAAAGCGCCTGCGATGTCCGGTCCACGCGCACATATTCGGCTGTCGGAATGCGATTCGCCCGGCACAGATCCTTGGTGAAGCCCTTCGACCCTTCGAGCTGCGCCGCATCGGCATTGGGGCCGAATGTCGCGACGCCCGCCTCGCGCAAGGCGTCGGCGACGCCCGCGACCAGCGGCGCTTCGGGGCCAATCACGGCGAGGTCGATCGCTTCGCGCAAGGCAAGATCGACCACCGCCTTGGGATCGCACGGGTCGATCGCCACGCAATCCGCCCACCGCGCAATGCCGGGGTTTCCGGGCGCGGCAACAAGTTTGCCGCAGCTCAGCGATTGCCTAAGCCGCCAGGCCAGCGCATCCTCGCGTCCGCCCGAGCCGAGAAGCAGAATATTCATGGATAGTCCCGACGAAACCAGTGGCGGCTTGTTAGCGAAGGTCGCTCCCGGCGACAATTCGCCGCCGCTCAGCGTCAGTGAGCTGTCCGGCGCGCTCAAACGCACCATCGAAACCACGTTCGGCCAGGTGCGGGTCCGCGGCGAGATCAGCGGCTTCAAGCGCCACGGGTCGGGCCACTGCTATTTCACGCTGAAAGACGAGAATGCCTGCATCGACGCCGTGATCTGGCGCGGAAATGCGGGAGCCCTCGCATTCCTTCCGGAGGATGGGGCCGAGGTCATCGCGACCGGCAAGCTTACGACCTACCCCGGCCGGTCCAAATATCAAATCGTCGTCGATCGCATGGAGCTTGCAGGGGAGGGCGCGCTTCTGGCGCTGCTCGAGAAGCGCCGCAAGGCGCTCGCCGCGGAAGGGCTGTTCGACGCGGGTCGCAAGCGCAAGCTGCCTTTCCTTCCGCGCGTGATCGGCGTGGTCACTTCCCCAACCGGCGCAGTGATCCGCGACATCCTCCACCGCCTGGAGGACCGCTGCCCAACCCGAGTCATCCTCTGGCCGGTGCCGGTGCAGGGCGAGGGGGCGGCGGCGAAAATCGCGGCGGCGATCCGCGGCTTTCCGGCGATCGAGCCAAAGCCGGACCTGCTGATCGTCGCGCGTGGCGGCGGCTCGATCGAGGATCTGTGGCCGTTCAACGAGGAGGAGGTTGTCCGCGCCGCCGCCCAATCCCCGATCCCCTTAATTTCCGCCGTCGGGCACGAAACCGATACGACCCTGATCGACCACGCAGCCGATCGCCGCGCGCCGACTCCGACTGCCGCAGCGGAGATTGCGGTGCCGGTCCGTGCTGAACTGTTTGCGGCGCTCGAGGAGCTGGAACATCGCGCACGTCACTGCCTCTCTCGACGCGCGGACCGTTGCCGCGAACGGCTCGAGCTCACCATCTGCCGCTGGCCGGAGCCGCAGGCGATGCTCGCGCCCCTGGCCCAGCGGATCGACGAATTCGCCGAGCGGCTGCCGCGCTCGCTCGCCGCGCGCGCCGGCAACGCCCGCGCCGACTTGAACTTGGTCGCCGGCCGCCTCCGCCGCGAGCTTCTCGACCAGCGCCTGGCCCGCCTGTCCGACCGTCTCGCCGCGGCTTGGAAGATGGCCGAGCTGGTCCACCCCGACCGCCCGCTTGCGCGCGGCTTCGCCCGGGTCACCGCGCGCAACGGCATGACACTCACGCGCGCGCGAGAAGCGAGAGAGGAACGGTATCTCCGCCTTCATTTTGGCGACGGGACGGTCGATGCCAGCGTCGACGGTCCCTCGCCGCGAACGGTTGAGCCGAAGCGACGCAAACCCTACATCGCGCCCCAGCCCGGGCTGTTCGACCCGGCGGAGGAGTAACGCGATGCTCATGTCAGGAAGTGGCAAAGCGGCGAGGGTCCACTACCTTCCCGGCACCTTTCGGCTGCTGAGCGACGGGGATCATGTGATCTGCGCGGTCACCGGCGCGCGTATACCGCTGCATGAGCTTAAATATTGGAGCGTCGAACGGCAGGAAGCCTATGTCGACGCGGAAGCCAGCCTCAAGGCCGAGACCGGCGCCAGGGGCTAGCCGACTCTCCGGCCGCGCACTCCAACCTGACCGTCGATTCGGAGGAAGTAGCTTCCCAGCGGTCCGCGCAGGATCGTGATCTTCTGCCCCGGGCGCGGCGGACTGAACGAGATGTTGGCTTCGGTCGTCTCCCAGATCGCATCGCCCTCGGCGATGGTCAGGCGGTAATAGCCGTTGTTCAGTGCCCGCACCGACTTGATGGTCGAATCCAGCTGGTTTGATTCCTCGGTAGCGCTGCTGTCGCCCGCGAAGAAGGGCAGCTTGGGCATGGTGAACCCGAACAGCGAGCGGCGGGCTTTGCGCAGTTCGGCGCGATCGACGACGCTGACGGCGCCGCTCTCCGCGGCGCTGAGAAAAGCGCCGGCGGACGCATCATAACAGGCGAGCCGCTGCACCGGATCGGTCATTGCCCGGCACCGCTCGATGGCCGTGACCAGCGGTGACTTTGCCGGGGGAGCAGACTTTGCGGCGACCGGCGCCGCGACGGGGAGCAAGAACGCAGCCGCCAGCATCGGCATGGCAATTGGGCGTGGCATTTGTCTTCTCCCGGCTCCCGCGAAGGGCAAATCGTGCGCATCTTTGGCGCGAAAGCAACCTGTCACCGAAATGCAACAACCGGCGCGCTTTTCGACGAACCTAACATTCGTTGCGTTGATTCCGCGGGCCACTCGCCCCTAGGCTCTGCCCGATAGTGTCACGTTCCTGGCTGCGAGTGCGGCCGCGTGGCATCCACGTAAGTCTTTGAAGGGGGACTTAATGTCACAGCAAATTTTCAAGCGGTCGCTGCTTGCCACCACGATCATTGCCGGCATGGTAGCCGCTAGCCCTGCGCTCGCGCAGGTCACCGTCCCGGCGCCGAACGCGCCGCCGCCGACCACTCCGCCTACCAACACTCAGGGCCCGGGCGCTCCGGCGACCCCGAGCGACCAGTTCCCAGCCGAAGGCACCCAGACGGCGGACACGTCGACTCCTGCCGAGCCGACCAGCGCTCGCGAGATCGTCATCACCGGTACGCTTATTCGTAACCCGAACCTGGTCGCCTCGGCGCCGGTGACCGTAATCGGCCAGGATGAAGTCCGGCTGCGCCAGAGCAACACGGCCGAGGAAATCCTGCGCACCATTCCGGGCGCGGCGCCGAGCATCGGCGCGCAGGTCAATAACGGCAACGGCGGTTCGTCGTACGTCAACCTCCGCGGTCTCGGATCTCAGCGCAACATCGTCCTGCTGGACGGCGTCCGGCTGGTCCCGGTCGACCTCGTCGGCCGCGTCGACCTCAACATGATCCCGCTGGCGCTCGTCGACCGCGTCGACGCTCTGACCGGCGGCGCTTCGTCGACCTACGGCGCCGACGCCGTCGGCGGCGTCGTCAACTTCATCACCCGCAGCGACTTCTCGGGCATGGAGCTGCAGGTCTCCGACCAGATCACCCAGCGCGGTGACGGCAACTACCTGCGCGGCGACCTCACCGTCGGCGCGAACTTCGACGACGGCCGCGGCAATGCGGTTCTCAGCATCGGTTATCAGGAATCGGATCCCGTCTACCAAGGCCACGACCGGCCCTATTCGAACGTGGCGCTGAGCTCGACGAATCCGGGCAACCTCAATGGTGCCGCTTCCGCGACCGCGTCACCGACCGTGTTCGCGATTCCCGGAAACGCAACGATCTGCGCCAATCCGACCAATACGGCGTGTCAGGTCAACCCGACGGGAACGGCGTTCGTGCCGTTCTACGAGGGCTATAACTTCGCACCCTGGAACGTCTTCCAGACGCCGTTCCTGCGCTACAACCTGTTCGGTGCCGGCCATTACGACATCACGGACGGCCTCACGGTCTATGCCCGCGGCATCTACAACAACACCACCGTCGACACGATCATTGCACCGTCAGGCGTGTTCTCGACCAATTTCAACGTTCCGATCAGCAACCCCTTCCTGACGGCCGCCCAGCGTACCTTCCTGTGCGAAAATGCGGACTTCGATCCGGCGACGCCGGGCCGCCAGACGCTAACTCCGGCGCAGTGCGCCGCTGCTGCCACGGCGACAGGAACGACCGATCCGAATTACCGGCAGACGCTGCTCCAGCTCAATCGCCGCATGCCCGAGCTTGGGCCGCGTAACAGCGACTTCAACACGACGATGTTCGATTTCCGTGCCGGCCTTCGCGGTGACATCACCGACAAGATCGGTTTCGACGTCTTCGGTGCGCGGGGCATCAGCGAGAAGACCCAGACGATCATCGGCTATGCCCTGACCTCACGGGTCCAGCAGGCGTTGTTGGCAAATAACCCCAACACCTGCTTCAACACGGCCAACAACTGCGTGCCGCTCAACATGTTCGGCATCGAAGGCACGATCACCCCGGCGATGGCCGCGTTTATCAGCCAGCAATCGACAACCCGCGTTGGCACGAAGCTGTCTCAGGTTCGCGGAACCATCAACGGTGACACGCCGCTCTCACTTTGGGCGGCCAACCCGGTCAGCTTCGCGGTCGGCGGCGAGTATCGCAAGTATCACGCCGAACAGCGAGCCGACCTTCTGGCCAAGACCCCGGGTGAGCTTGGCGGTGCTGGCGGCGCTGCTCCGGACATCACCGGTGGTTTCGACGTCTATGAAGGCTTCGCTGAGGCGATCGCTCCGATCATCAGCGACCGGCCCTTCTTCCACGAACTGCAGCTCGAGGCGGGTATCCGCCGCTCGCATTACACGATCAATGCGGCGGCCGCGGATTTGGCTGCGGTGGGCCTCACCGGCCAGCCGAAGTTCGACACCACGACTTGGAAGGTTGCGGGCGCCTGGGCTCCGGTTCGGGACTTCAAGGCCCGGGCGGCTTACAACCACGCGGTCCGTGCGCCGAATATCGGCGAGCTATTCTCGCCGCGTAATACGGGCCTGATCGCGCTTACCACGGATCCCTGTGCACTTGGCGGCCCGGTTGGGAACCCGGCGCTGACTGCGGTCTGTATCGCGCAGGGTGCGCCTGCCGATCAGATCGGCAGTATTCCGCAGCCCATTGCGGGACAGGCCCAGACGACCATCGGCGGCAACCTTGCGCTGAAGCCCGAGACGGCCAAGACCTGGACCGTCGGTGCGGTAATTCGTCCGAGCTTCATCCCGGGGCTCAACGCGACGATCGATTATTACAACATCAAGATCACAGGGGCCGTCTCGGCTCCTACCGCCAACGACGTGATCGGCGCGTGCTTTAACAATCCGACAACGTCTAACCCGGCTTGCGCGGTGACTGCCATCCATCGTAACCCGATCACCGGCGGTCTCTCGGGCAGTCCGGCGGACACGCGCGGCCTGATCCGCGTGCTGTCGAACCTCGGCAAGATCGAAACCGACGGTATTGACGTCACGCTCGATTATCGCCGCGGGCTCGGTACGTTCATGAACACGCCGGCCAAGCTCGCGCTCAACTTCGTCGGCAACCATACGATGCATTCGAAGTTCCAGGCGACGCCGACGTCGGTCAATCGTGACTGCGCCGGCTATTACAGCAACAACTGCAGTCCGCCGGCGCCCAAGTATACGTTCACCCAGCGTACGACGCTGTCGCTCGGGCGGGTGGACCTGTCGGTGCTGTGGCGCTACCTCCACAGTGTCAAATATGAAGGCACGGCGTCGAACTTCGCGGCCCGCGGCTTCTCCGGGACTAACTGCTTTGGCAACCCGGCCACTCCTGGCGTGCCCGGAGGGACCTGCACCCGCTTCCTGTTCAACGGGGTGGTTTCGAGCTTCCCGACGACGTCGCCGCTGTACGGCGCTCCGGGGACCTACAATGGGCAGCGGCTCAACTTTAACCGCA
>DATLGK010000010.1:0-5095 GCA_035540475.1 Sphingomicrobium sp. | reverse complement strand
GCCGAAGATGGAGCCGGCGGACCCGCTCGGCCTCGGCGACGAGGACGACGATGCCGCGCCTCTGCTTGCGAGCATGAACCTGTCGCCGGTCGTCGCCGCCGACGCGATCAACCAGGGCTCGGGCCGCGGCGGCGACCTGATGCCGAGCTTCTGAGGGGCCAGGCGGTGGCACGCTCGACCCAAGTCCGGCATCAGCTCTTCCTTCCGCGGGCGCTCAGCGAGCGGCTGGAGGCCCTGGCGCGCGGCCCGGGGACTTCGAAGTCGAAGATCCTCGCCGAGGCGCTCGCCGCCTGGCTCGAGCGCAAGGGAGCCGACGAGCTCGAGCTGCGCTTCATGGCCCGGCTCGACCGCATGTCGAACCAGCTCGCGCGCATCGAGCGCGACGGCCACGTCCAGCTCGAAAGCCTCGCCCTGTTCGTGCGCTACATGCTCAGCGTCAACGCTCCACTGCCCGAAGGCGACGAGGCGGCGCGGGCGATCGGGCGCGACCGCTTCCAGGCCTTCGTCGAGCGCGTCGGCGTGGCGCTCGCCAGCGGCAGGCGCACCCTTCTTCCGGAGGACGGACGGTGAGCGCCGCCGAATCCCTCGAGCGCAAGCGCGCCATGCTGCGCACGGCGATGGGCCCGGAAATCGCCGCCGCGCTCGCCGACAGCCAAGTCATCGAGGTCATGGTCAATCCCGACGGAGCGCTCAGGCTCGACCGCCTGGGCGCCGGGCGCTGCGACACCGGCGCAATGCTCGAGCCGGCGCAGGTCGAGCGGATCATCCGGCTGGTCGCGAGCCATGCCCGGACCGAGGTGCACGGCTCCTCGCCGATCGTCAGCGCCGAGCTTCCACCGCATGGCGGCGGGCTTGCCGGAGAACGGTTCGAGGGCCTGCTTCCGCCGGTCGCGCCCGGCCCGTGCTTCGCGATCCGCAAGCCCGCCGCCCGCATCTATTCGCTCGCCGATTATGTCGCCGACGGGATCATGAGCGCGGAAGCGGCGCGGCTGCTCTCGCTGGCGGTGGTCGAGCGGCGCAACATCCTCGTCGCCGGCGGCACCAGCTCGGGCAAGACCACGCTCGCCAATGCGCTTCTCGCCGAGCTCGGCGCGCGCGATGAGCGCGTGATCCTCATCGAGGACACGCGCGAGCTGCAATGCGCGGCCCCCGACACGGTGGCGCTTCGCACCCGCCCGGGCGTGGTCAGCATGGCCGAACTCGTCCGCTCGACCCTGCGCCTCAGGCCCGACCGGATCATCGTCGGCGAGGTGCGCGGCGGCGAGGCGCTCGACATGCTCAAGGCCTGGAACACCGGCCATCCGGGCGGGATCGCGACCGTTCACGCCAACAGCGCCCGCTCGGCGCTCTACCGGCTCGAGCAGCTGATCCAGGAACGGGTGGTGACCGTGCCGAGGCACCTCGTCGCCGAGGCGATCGAGATCATCGTCTTCATCGAGGGCCGCGGAAGCGCCCGCCGGATCGGAGCGATCGAAGGCGTCGAGGCCCTCGACCAGGCCGGCGACTACGTCCTCCGCCCCCTCGATCCCGACAGCGCCACTTCATGAGGAGAATGACCATGCCTGCCGTTCGACTGCCTTCATCCATCCGGCCCGCTGTTGCCGGGGGCTTCGCCGCCGCCTTGCTTCTGGCCGCGCAGGCCAGGGCCGCGGGCTCGGGAATGCCGTGGGAGGAGCCGCTGCAGAAGGTGCTGGAATCGGTCCAGGGTCCGGTCGCCAAGATCATCGCGGTGATCATCATCATCACCACCGGCCTGACCCTCGCCTTCGGCGAGACGGCCGGGGGCTTCCGGCGGCTGATCCAGATCATCTTCGGCCTCTCGATCGCCTTTGCCGCAAGCTCCTTCTTCCTGTCCTTCTTCAGCTTCGGCGGCGGGGCCTTGATCTCGTGAGTGGCGGGCGCGAGCATCTCGAAGGCTTCGAGGCGCCGGTGCACCGGGCGCTGGTCGAGCCGATCCTCCTCGGCGGGGCGCCGCGCGCGCTCGCCATCCTCAACGGAACGGTCGCAGCCGCGCTCGGCCTCGGGCTCCAGCAATGGCTCGCCGGCCTCATGCTCTGGGCGTTCGGCCACAGCATCGCCGTGCTCGCGGCCAAGCGCGACCCCGACTTCGCTCCGGTGCTTCTGCGCCACCTTCGTCAGCGCGGGCATCTGTCATGCTGAACCTCGCCGAATATCGCGATCGTGCCGACCGGCTCGCCGACCATCTGCCCTGGGCGGCGCTGGTTGCTCCGGGGGTTGTGCTCAACAAGGACGGAAGCTTCCAGCGGACCCTGAGGTTTCGGGGGCCGGACCTCGAAAGCGCGACCGAGGCCGAGCTCTTTAGCCTCTCGGCGCGGGTCAACAATGTGCTGAAGCGCTTCGGCTCGGGCTGGGCCCTGTTCTTCGACGCCGAGCGGATCGAGGCTCTGGGCTATCCCGAAAGCCGGTTTCCCGATCCCGCTTCCTGGCTGGTCGACCGGGAGCGCCAGGCGAGCTTCGAGGGCGAGCGCGACCATTACGAAAGCCGCTTCCACCTGACCCTGGTCTGGCTTCCGCCGCCCGACGCCGAGGACCGCGCCGAGCGGGCCTTGGTCGAGGGTGGCTCGGGCGGGAAGCGTCGCGACTGGCGCGAGGCGCTCGAGCGGTTCGTCGCCGACACGACGCGGGCGATCGACCTCCTGGCGGGCTTCATGCCCGAGGTGCGCGCCCTCGATGACGAGGAGACGCTGACCTTCCTGCACAATGCGGTCTCGGCGAAGCGGCATCGGGTCGCGGTGCCCGGGACCCCGATGTATTTGGACGCAGTCCTCGCCGACACGCCGCTGACCGGCGGGCTCGAGCCGATGCTTGGGCATTTGCACCTGCGCACCGTGACCCTGCTCGGCTTCCCGGCGCTGAGCCGGCCGGGGCTGCTCGACGCGCTCAATCACCAGGATTTCGGCTACCGCTGGGTGACGCGGTTCATCGCGCTCGACAAGGCCGATGCGACGCGCGTGCTCACCAGGCTTCGGCGGCAATGGTTCAACAAGCGCAAGTCGGTGACCCAGCTGCTGCGCGAGGTCATGTACAACCAGCCGGTCCAGCTGACCGACAGCGACGCCGACAACAAGGTCGCCGACGCGGATCTGGCGCTCCAGGAGCTCGGCGGCGACATGATAGCCTTTGGCTATCTGACCACGACCATCACGGTCGCCGACGTGGACCCCGCGGCCGCGGACGAGAAGCTCCGCGCCGTCGAGCGGGTGGTGAACGGGCTCGGCTTCACCGCAAAGCGCGAGCGGCTGAACGCGGTAGAGGCGTGGCTGTCGAGCCTTCCCGGCCACACCTACGCCAATGTCCGCCAACCCCTGGTGCACACGCTCAACCTCGCCCATCTGATGCCCTTGTCGTCGGTCTGGGCGGGGCCGGCCCGCAACGCCCATCTGGACGGCCCGCCCCTGCTGTTCGCCGAGACCAGCGGCTCGACCCCGTTCCGCCTGTCCACTCATGTCGGCGACGTCGGCCACATGCTGGTGGTCGGCCCGACCGGCGCCGGCAAGTCGGTGCTGCTGGCGCTGCTGGCGCTGCAGTTCCGGCGCTATCCAGGCGCTCGGGTCTTCATCTTCGACAAGGGCTGGTCGGCGCGCGCGGCGGTGCTCGGAATGGGCGGCGCCCACCACGAGCTTGGAAGCCGGGCAAGCGCAGGCGAGCCCGCTCTGGCCTTCCAGCCGCTTCGGCGGATCGACGAGGCGGGCACTCGAAGCTGGGCCGCCGAGTGGCTCGCCGCCCTGCTCGAGCATGAAAAGGTCCAGGTCACGCCCGAGGTCAAGGATGCGCTCTGGTCGGCCCTGCTCAGCCTTGCCTCGGCACCGCCGCCGGAGCGGACGCTGACCGGCCTGTCGCTCCTGCTCCAGTCGAATGCGCTCAAGGCCGCGCTCCAGCCGTACACGCTCGAGGGCCCGTTCGGGCCCCTGCTCGACGCGGCCGAGGACCGGCTGGCGCTGACCGACGTCCAGTGCTTCGAGACCGAGACATTGATGAGCCAGCCCGGCGCGGTCCCGCCGGTGCTCACCTATCTGTTCCACCGCCTGGAGGAGCGGTTCGACGGCAGCCCGACATTGCTCATCCTCGACGAGGCCTGGCTGTTCCTCGACAATCCTTTGTTCGCCGCTCGCATCCGCGAATGGCTCAAGGTGCTGCGCAAGAAGAATGTCGCGGTGGTGTTCGCGACCCAGTCGCTCGCCGACATTTCCGGCAGCAGCATTGCTCCGGCCATCATCGAGAGCTGCCCGCAGCGCATCTTCCTGCCCAACGACCGCGCGGCCGAGCCGCAGGCGCGCGCCGCCTACGAGCGGTTCGGGCTCAATCCGCGGCAGATCGAGCTGATCGCCAGGGGCTCGCCAAAGCGCGACTATTATCTCCAGTCCGCCCGCGGCAACCGGCTGTTCGACCTCTCGCTGGGACGAATCGCGCTGGCCTTGTGCGGCTCGTCCGACCCTTCGTCCCAGCGCCTGATCGACCGGATCCTCGAGGAGAGCGGGCGCCAAGACTTCCTCGCCCGCTTCCTCGAAGCGCGGGGGCTCGGCTGGGCCGCCGCCCTCATCGACCAGTTCCCAGCCCCCACCCCAGTAGAAGGAGAAATGAAATGAAGGTCTTTCGCACAGCCATCGCTCTCGCGGCGACCACGGCGCTGACCCTCGCCGGAACAATCGTTCTGCCGGTCGCTCCCGCGGCGGCCATGCCGGTGTTCGACGCCACCAATTATGCGCAGAATTTGCTCCAGGCGGCGCGCGCGCTCGACCAGATCAACAACCAGATCAGCTCGCTGCAGAATGAAGCCTCGATGCTTCAGAACATGGCGACGAACCTCAAGACCATCGACTTCCCGCAGCTCCAGCGGATGACCTCGGCGATGCAGAAGATCGACCAGCTGATGGGCGAGGCGCAGGCGATCGACTTCAAGGTCGACCGGCTGGAGCAGCAGGTCCGGACCTTGTTCCCGGGCGAGCTCGGCCGGGCGCTGACCCGCGACGAGCGCGTCGCAAGCGCACGCCAGCGGCTCGACGCGGCGATGGCCGGCTATCGCAAGGCGATGAGCGTCCAGGCGCAGGTCGCCGAGAATGTCCGGGAGGATGCC
>DATLGK010000009.1:0-1740 GCA_035540475.1 Sphingomicrobium sp. | reverse complement strand
CTATATGGCTGCGGGCGATCGCGATGCCGCTGCCGACGCGCTGCTGGAAATCATCCGCCGCGACCGCGAATGGAACGACGGGACCGGGCGCCAGCGCTTCCTCCAATTGCTCGAGGCGCAGGGCCTGGAAGACCCGTGGTCGGCCGCGCAGCGCCGGCGGCTGTCCGCGATCCTGTTCACATGAGCCGGCTGCTGCGGGTGCCGATCTTCCCGCTGGCGGGAGCGATCCTGTTCCCGCGCTCGCAGCTGCCGCTGCACATCTTCGAGCCGCGCTACCGCGAGATGGTCAGCGATGCGATGGAGGGGGCGGGCCGAATCGGCATGATCCAGCCATTGCAGCCCGACGAGGACAACCAAGCGCCGCTCTTTGATGTCGGCTGCGTCGGCGACATCGTCGGCATCGAGGAATTGGACGACGGCCGGTTCAACATCGTGCTCCTCGGGACCGAGCGGTTCCGCCTGGTCCGCGAAATCCCCATCGACGGACCCTATCGCTGCGCCGAGGTGGACATCGAGGCGTTCGACGACGCCGAGCCCGAGCCGCTGTCTCTCGGGGCCCGGGCCGAGGTCGAGCAAGAAGCGCGCCGGCTCGGCGATGCGATGGGGCTGGCCGTGGACTGGGCCGCCGTGTCGCGCCTCGACGACGAGATGCTGGTCAATGCGATCGCGCAGGTCGCGCCGTTCGACATCGGCGCCAAGCAGGCGCTGCTCGAGCAGCCGACGCTCGCCGGGCGCGCGGACCTGCTTGTCCAGCTGATGCAGTTCCATCGCGTGGCCGTCACGGGCGGAGTCGAGATCGAACCGACGCTGCAGTGATTCCATGCTCCTCCCTGCCTCGCGAAAGTGAGGATGGGGAGGGGGACCGTCGAACGAAGATTCGACGGTGGAGGGGCCATTCGGAGGTCGTGGGCCCCTCCGTCAGCCCTTCGGGCTGCCACCTCCCCACCGCTTCGCGGCAGGGAGGAGAGTCAGATCGGCAATCCCCTCAACAGCAGCGGGAGGTCGCCGCTGGTGCCGCGGGCCTCGCTCATTAGCCGGTTGCGCAGCGGACTGATCCGCCCGACCAATCCCATTCCGAAGCGGCGGATCGCCGAGGCCGTGCGGCCCGGAACGCCATAGATCCGGGTCAGGCTGTCGGTCGCAAAGGCCACCGACAGGGCGTCAAGCGAACGCCAGCCCTGATATCGGTCGAGCAGCTGCTGGTCGCCGAGGTCGAGGCCGAGCCGCGCGCCCTCGACCAGCACCTGGGCCAGCGCCGCGGCGTCGCGGAAGCCGAGGTTGAGGCCCTGCCCCGCAATCGGATGGATTGCATGGGCGGCATCGCCCACAAGCGCCAGACGCTGCGCCGTGATCTGCGCCGCGTGGTGGAAGCCGAGCGGGTAAGAAGAGCGCGGAGCAAGCATCTCGATCCGCCCAAGAAAGCCGCCCATCGCCGCCTCGGCCTCGGCCGCGAAATCCGCATCGCTCAGCGACAGCCAGCCGGCCGCGTTTTCTTCCGGCACCGACCAGACGATCGCCGAGCGGTGTCCCTGTGCATCGTCGTTCATCGGCAGCAGCGCGAACGGCCCCGTCGAATAGAAAATTTCATAGGCGACATGCTCGTGCGGCCGCTCGTGGCGAAGCACCGAGACGATCGCCTGATGATCATATTTCCAGCGCGCGATCGGAATCCCGGCGGCCTCCCGGGTCGGCGAGTTGCGTCCGTCGGCGGCGATCAGCAGGGGCGCATGGAGCTTGCGC
>DATLGK010000008.1:0-1852 GCA_035540475.1 Sphingomicrobium sp. | reverse complement strand
GTCTTGAATTCCACACCAACAAAAGGGCCGTGCGCACCCCCAGCGCCGAGCAGGTGCGCCGCCCGATCAACCGCGACGGCGTCGATTATTGGAAGCATTACGAACGCTGGCTGGGCCCGCTCAAGACCGCGCTCGGCCCGGCGCTCGAACAATGGGACAAATAGGATCATGGAGGCGTTGATGAAGGGATTTTTGATTGCGTCGGCGCTGGCTTCGGTCGGCACGGCCAGCCTCGCGCAGGCGCCCGCGGCAGCGCCGGCGGCGAGCGGCAACGTCAGCCGGACGCAGGTCATCGCCGACCTCAACGCCGCCTTCGCCCGCGCCGACGCGAACAAGGACGGGTTCGTCACCGTCGCCGAGGCCAATGCCGCGCAGGAACGCGTCGCCGCCCAGGCTGCGGCCGAGGTCAACCGCCGCGCCGAGGCGCAGTTCGCCCAGCTCGACACCGACAAGAACGGCCAGATCAGCCTGGCCGAGTTCAAGGCCGCGTTCGGCCGCGTCAACCTGGTGGCGGGGGCTGAGCTGGTGCGGATGCTCGATGCCAACAAGGACGGCCGGGTCAGCCTCGCCGAATTCCAGACGCAGCGGCTCGCCCAGTTCGACCGCTACGACACCAATCGCGACGGGATCGTCACGCCGCAGGAGCGGCAGGCAGGGCTCGCGCGCGACCAGCAGCAGCAACGCCAGCAGCAGCCGCAACAGCGCCGCTGACGGCGCCGAGGCACTGGCGCTCGGCCGGCGCCGGCCCTAAAGCGACCATTCCCGGGGTGCCGCTTCAAGCGCGGCTGAGATCGGCGCAGCAGCGCCGGACCCGCTGAACCTGATGCCGTTAGCGCGGCCGTAGGGAGGAGTGAGAGCAGAAGGCAGTCGGGGACTGCCGGGCACGAACTCTTCTCCCGTAGAGGAGAAGGACGATGGGCGACGCACCCGCACGAACCGAACTGAAAGTCACCACCGGCCCGATCCGCGGCAGCCGCAAGATCTACATCGATGGCGTCGCAATGCGCGCCGTCGACCTCGAACCCTCGTCCGGCGAGCCGCCGGTCATCGTCTACGACACCAGCGGCCCCTACACCGACCCCGCGGCGCGGATCGACATCATGGCCGGCCTGCCCGAGCTCCGCGCGAAATGGATCCGTAGCCGCGGCGACGTCGAGGAGGTCGCCCAGCGCGAGGTCCGCCCCGAGGATAACGGTCAATTGGGGCCCGACAGGTCAGGCGGAGTCCAGCCGTTCCCGAACGTTCGCAAGCGCGTCCTGCGTGCAAAACCGGGTCAGAACGTGACCCAAATGCATTACGCGAAGAAGGGCATCATTACTCCGGAAATGGAGTACGTGGCCGCTCGGGAGAACATGGGTCGAAGTACCACTTCGACCCTGACGAGGGACGGCGAAAGCTTCGGCGCTTCCATCCCCGACTTCATCACCCCCGAGTTCGTCCGCGACGAGGTCGCCCGCGGCCGCGCCATCATCCCCGCCAACATCAACCACCCCGAAACCGAGCCGATGGCGATCGGCCGCAACTTCCTGGTCAAGATCAACGCCAACATCGGCAATTCGGCCGTCGCTTCCGACGTCGCGTCGGAAGTCGACAAGATGGTCTGGGCGATCCGCTGGGGCGCCGACACGGTCATGGACCTCTCGACCGGCCGCAACATCCACGACACGCGCGAATGGATCGTCCGCAATTCGCCCGTGCCGATCGGCACCGTGCCGATCTACCAGGCGCTCGAAAAGGTCGGCGGCATCGCCGAGGAACTGACCTGGGAGATCTTCCGCGACACCCTCATCGAGCAGGCCGAGCAGGGCGTCGACTACTTCACCATCCACGCCGGCGTGCGCCTCCCCTACAT
>DATLGK010000007.1:0-7392 GCA_035540475.1 Sphingomicrobium sp. | reverse complement strand
GCCCACGCCCACGCCGACGCCCACACCCACACCCACGCCTACACCTACTCCGACGCCGACGCCGACGCCGACGCCGACGGTGAACTACAATACGACGGAATATCAGGTTTCGACCTATGCCGTCGCGGCGAACGCTATCGCGGCCTACAATGTCGGCGCCACCGGCAAGGGCATCAAGATCGGCGTCGTCGACAGCGGCATCAACCCGGCGCTGCGCGATTTCGCCGGGCGAATCGATCCCGCGAGCGGCGACACTTACGGCACCCGCGGAATCAGCGATGAAGGCGGGCACGGCACGGCGGTGACGGCCGTCGCCGCCGCGGCGCGCGACGGCGTGAACACTCTCGGCGTCGCGTTCGATGCGACGATCGTCAACATGCGCGCGGACTCCCCGGGGAGCTGCGCGAGCACCGACGGATGCAAGTTCTACGACAGCGCGATCGCCCAAGGGATCGATGCGGCGCGCCTCGCGGGCGCCAAGGTCATCAATCTCTCGCTCGGCGGCTCGTCGCCTGGAACCACCTTGCTGAGCGCGATGCAGCGCGCAGTGAATGCCGGCATCGTGCTGGTCATCAGCGCGGGCAACGACGGTAAGGATCCGACCAAGAGCGCCAACCCCGACCCCTTCGCCCTCACTCCGGCCCAGCGTTTTCCCGGAATGGTCATCATCGCCGGATCGGTCGGTGTCGATGCGGGCAGCGGCAGGGTCGACATCAACCAGATTTCGGACTTTTCCAATCGCGCCGGCGCGGGTGCCCAATGGTATCTGATGGCGCTGGGTTTCCGGGACCGAGCGCCCGACCATAACGGCACTCAATACCTTTGGTCGGGGACCAGTTTCTCGGCGCCGACGATCACCGGAGCGGTAGCGTTGCTCGCGCAGGCCTTCCCGAACCTTACCGGCAGGCAGATCGTGGAGATTCTGTTCACCAGCGCAGATGATCTCGGCGCGGTCGGTATCGATTCGATCTACGGTCGCGGCCGGCTCAACATCCAGCGCGCGTTCCAGCCAATCGGCACGACCAGCCTCGCCGGAACCCAGACCGCGGTCACGGGCGACTCGGGCGACCTGCCCCCGGCCGCAGGCGACGCATCGAGCGGAAGCTCCTTTGGCGCCATCATCCTCGACGGATACGACCGCGCATTCGCGATCAACCTCGCGAAGACGCTGCGCCAGGCCCCGGTCGACCAGCCGTTGTCGCGGTCGCTGCGCAACGATCTCAAGGTCGCGGGCGGCGAGGCCGGTCCGGTCAGCATCGCGATGACGGTGCGCGAGCGCCGCGACGTGGTCAGCGGCTTCGCGCTCGAGCAGACCGGAATCGGGCCCGAGGACCTCCAGAAGTCAAAGCTGATCGCCGGCTCGGCAGTCGCGCGCATCGACAACAAGACCGCCGTCGCCTTCGGCTTCGCCGAGGGTGCGAAGGCGATGGAGCGCCGCTTGAACAAGACGGGCTCGGGCGGATTCCTGATCGCGCGAGATATTGCCGGGGACCCCGGCTTCAACGCGATGCGCGGCGGCAGCATGGCTGCGCGCCGGAACTTCGGAAGCCTCGGTGTTACCGTCGCCGGGGAGACCGGCAAGGTGTGGCAACAGGTGCCGACCGCCGCGAGCGGTTCGCCCTATCGCTACAGCAGCATTGCCATCGATCGCCACTTCGGACGCAATTGGTTGTCGCTGGGAATGAGCCGGCGCGAGGAGAAGCAGACCCTGCTCGGCGGGCGGATGTCCAATGTGCTCGGCGGCGGAGGCTCGACGAGCCTGTTCCTCGACGCCGAAGTGCGCCGTCCGTTCGGCAACGGCTGGACCGCCGGGGTGACGGCACGGCACGGCTGGACCGAATTTGCGGCGGGCAAGTTCGAAACCGGTGCATACGGCCTCGACATTTCCAAGTTCGGCGTGCTCGGCAGCAACGACACGCTTGGCTTCCGCTTGTCGCAGCCGCTGCGGGTCGAGCGCGGCGGCTTCGCTGCCTGGTTGCCCACCGCCTGGGATTACGAGACCGGCACGGCGACCAACAGCATCAGCCGGATGTCGCTGCGGCCGAAGGGCCGGGAGATTGACGGCGAGCTGAGCTACGGCTCGCGGCTCCTGGACGGCAAGGCCTGGCTCGGCGGCAATCTGTTCTATCGGCGTCAGCCTGGGCACATCGTCAGCGGAAAGGATGATGCCGGCGCCGCGGTCCGCTTCACGCTGGGCTTCTAGAGCGGCCTTTTCGAAACACCCCTGAAGGGAGGGGGTCAGGCGGCGGGGCGTTCAGGCGCTCCGCCGCCTGAATTTTGGAAAGAGCTTGCCAACGCCCGCCCGGTATCGGCGATAGTCGTCGCCATAGATGTCGGTGAGGTCGCGCTCCTCGAGCGGAATGGCGATGAGGATGTAGGCCGTCATGCCGATCGCCAGGAGCAAGTGACCGGCGGTCATTTCCGGCGTCGCCCAGAAGGCGAGGACGAATCCCGAATAAATCGGATGAGCGACCCAGCGATAGAATAAGGGCTGGCGCAGTTGGTGTTGCGCCGCTTCGCGGCCGCGCAGGTGAAACCACGCCTGCTGCAGCCCGAACAGTTCGAAATGATTGATCAGGAAGGTGCTGACCAGGACCGTCAGCCAGCCGATCCAGAACGCCGCCCAGATGAGGTCGTGAAGCAGCGGATTGGTGACGTTCCAGACGATCATGTCGATCGGCCGCCACAGCAAGAAGAGAAGGATCAGCGCGAGGCTCGCGCTGAGCACATACACGCTGCGTTCCATCGGCGGTGGGACGAAGCGCGTCCACCATTGCTTGAAGCCGGGCCGGGCCATCACACTGTGCTGCAGTCCGAACAAAGCGATGAGGGCTATGTTGATCACCGCCGCGACAGCGGGAGGACTGTCCGGACCCACATCGACTGTTCGGCGGGCGAAGCTGAAATCGCCGACGAAGACGATCAAATAGAGGAACGTCGCGAAGAAGATCGCGTAGGCGACCGTGGCAAACAGAAGCGAACCTGCTCGTGACATGCCTTTTTCCCCCTCAGGCAAATCGAGGGGCGGACCATATCACGGATGGGGCGTCGCCTAAACGGTGAAGCTCTCGCCGCAGCCGCAGGCGCCCTTGGCGTTCGGATTGTCAAACACGAAGCCGGCCGCGAAATCGTCCTCGCGCCAGTCCATGGTCGATCCGACGAGGTAGAGCACCGACCCGCCGTCGATGTAGAAGGTGCCGCCGCTGGTCTCGATCTTCTCGTCGAACGGCTGTTCCTCCGTCACATAGTCGACCGAATAAGCGAGGCCGGAACAGCCGCGGCGCGGGGTCGACAGCTTCACTCCGATCGCGCCTTCGGGGGCACGCGCCATGAGCTCGGCGATGCGCGCTTCGGCCGCTTCGGTCAGCGTGATCGCGGCCGGCGGCGCGCGGAGTTTCGTCTGCTCGGTCATCACAGCATCCCCAATTCGAGTCGCGCCTCGTCGCTCATCTTCGACGGGTCCCAGGGCGGGTCCCAGACAAGGTTGACGACCGCATCGCGCACGCCCGGAACCGACAGCGCGCGCAGCTCGACCTCCTGCGGCAGCGACTCCGCGACCGGGCAGTGCGGAGTGGTCAGGGTCATGGTGATGGTCGCGTCGCCGTCCTCGCTCACCTCGACATCGTAGATCAGGCCGAGTTCGTAGATGTCGACCGGGATTTCGGGATCGTAGATCGACTTCAGCACTTCGATGACGGCGTCGCGCACCCCCTCGTTCGGGATCTCGCCCGCCGGCCTGGTTTCGGTCTCGCCGGCCAGGAAGCCGGCCAGATAATCCTTCTTGCGCTGGACCGCGTCGGGAACGCGCGCGCGGGGCGGAGGAGCGACGCTCTCCACCTCTTCCGTCTCGATCTTGCGTTCCTGGTTCATCCGAAGATCCGTTTGACCTGCTGAATGCCGCGCACCAGCGCCTCGATGTCCGAGCTGTCGCTGTGCGCGGCAAAGCTCGCGCGCGCCGTCGCCTCGACGCCGAGCCAGCGCATCAACGGCTGGGCGCAATGATGGCCGGCCCGGACAGCGACGCTGCAATCGTCCAATATGGTGGCGGTGTCGTGCGGATGCACCCCGTCGATGTTGAAGCTGACAATGCCCGCGCTGTCCTCCGGCCCGTACAGGGTCACGCCGCCGATTTCGCGCAGCGCGGCGCGGCATTCCGCGACGAGCGCGCATTCGTGGGCGTGGATCGCGTCGGGCGAAAGATGCTCGACCCAGTTCACCGCCGCGTGCAGGCCGACGGCGCCGACGATGTGCGGCGTCCCCGCCTCGAACCGTGCCGGCGGATCGAGGTAGGTGGTTTCCTCGAACGTGACCTTCTCGATCATCGCGCCGCCGCCTTGCCACGGCGGCATGTGCGCGAGCAGCTCCGCCCTTCCCCAGAGGCAGCCGATACCGGTCGGGCCGTAGAGCTTGTGTGCCGAGTAGGCATAGAAGTCGCAGCCGATTGCCGCGACGTCGACGGGCAGGCGCGGCACGGCCTGGCAGCCGTCGAGCAGCAGCAGCGCGCCTTTCGAATGCGCGATCTCGGCGGCGCGCTTCGCGTCGAGCACCGAGCCGAGCACGTTCGAGACATGAGCGAAGGCGACGATTCGATGCTGTTCGGTCAGCATCCGCTCGGCGGCGTCGAGGTCGATCCGGCCGTCGCTGGTCAGCGGCACCGCGTCCATCTCATAGCCGGCGAGCTGCCAGGGGACGATGTTGCTGTGATGCTCGAGGACGGACAGCAAGACCCGATTGCGGCCGTCCTTTGGCACCGAGCGGGCGACGAGGTTGATCGCCTCGGTCGCGCCGCGGGTGAAGATCAACTCATCGGCCTTGCCGCCGATCAGCTTCGCCGCCGCCGCCCGCGCCGCCTCGTAGCGGCCGGTCATGTCCGACGAGCGCTGGTAGACCCCGCGATGTACGGTTGCGTAGTCGGGCCCGTAGGCGCGGGCGATCGCGTCGATCACGGCCTGCGGCTTTTGCGCGGTCGCGGCGCTGTCGAGATAGTGCCAGCTCTCGATGCCGGGAAATTGGTCGCGGACATTCAGCGCCGAGTTGATGCGCGTGGGCGCGTTCACACGACCCTCCGCAGGGCGTCGCGCGCGGCGGTGCGGATTGCATCGCCGTCGCTCGCGCCTTCGCACAGACCCATGACGAAGCCTTCGAGCAGCAGGGCGCGGGCCTCCTCCGGTGGAAGGCCGCGCGACTGGGCGTAGAACAATTGCACCGGGTCGAGCTCGCCTACGGTCGCGCCGTGCGCGCATTTGACGTCGTCGGCGTAGATTTCGAGCTCGGGCTTGCAATTGGCGGTCGCGCCGCGATCGAGCAGCATGGCCTTGACCGACTGCTCGGCGTCGGTCTGCTGCGCACCGCGCGCGACCTCGACCTTGCCGAGGTAGGAACCCGCCGCCTTGCCGCCCAGCACGCTGCGGATCACCTGGAGCGAGCGGCCGTCCGGTTGGAGGTGACGTACGCGGGTGACGATCTCGTTGGTCGAGAGGCCGGTGCCGATGTTGGCGGCGAACAGCTCGAACTCGGCACCCGCAGACAGGCTGACCTCGAGCTCGATGCGGCCGTAAACCGGGGCAGCGTTCAGCGCGAAGATGCGCGCGCTCGCTTGCTGGCCCAGCGCCAACTGCACGCGGCGCAGCTGGACGTCGTCGGCAACGGGAAGCCACATCTCTTCGAGGTTCTCGCCGGCGGCGACGGTCAGCGTCACGGGCTCGGCGACCTGCTCCCAGACCGGCTTAAGCGCGTCGAGGTCCGCGTAGCGCCATTCCTCCTGGGCGCGGCTAGGGAAGGGCGCGGTCATGCTAGCTCCGCATAACCCTCGCGCTCGAGGTCGCGGGCGAGCTCGATGTTGCCGGAGCGGGTGATCCGCCCAGCCTGGAGCACGTGCACGCGGTCGGGTCGGACGTGCTCGAGCAGACGCTCGTAATGGGTGATGAGGAGCACGCCCTTGTCGGGCGCGCGCATGATGCGGTTGATGCCTTCGCCGACGATCCTGAGCGCGTCGATGTCGAGGCCGCTGTCGGTCTCGTCGAGCACGGCGAACTTGGGCTGCATGATGCCCATCTGCACCATCTCGGCGCGCTTCTTCTCGCCGCCCGAAAAGCCGACGTTGACCGGGCGCTTGAGCATCTCGATGTCCATTCCGAGCGCTTCCGCCTGGCCGCGCGCGAGCTTGATGAACTCGCCGCCCGACAGCTCCGCCTCGCCGCGCGCGCGGCGCTGCGCGTTGAGGCTCTCGCGCAGGAACTGGAGGTAGGACACGCCGGGGATTTCGACCGGATATTGGAAGCCCAAAAACAGGCCGGCCGCGGCGCGCTCGTGCGGTTCGAGGGCGAGCAGGTCGCGGCCCTCGAACGTCGCGCCGCCTTCGCTCACCTCATAACCGGGGCGACCGGCGAGCACGTATGCCAGCGTCGACTTGCCGGAGCCGTTGGGCCCCATGATCGCGTGCACTTCGCCAGCGGGCACGTGCAGCGACAGGCCGTTGAGGATCGGCTTGCCGGCGACAGTCGCGTGCAGGTCATCGACTGTGAGCAATGCGTTGAATTCCTCGCTCATCCCACGCTCCCCTCGAGGCTGATCCCCAGCAGCTTCTGCGCCTCGACCGCAAACTCCATCGGCAGCTGCTTCAGCACCTCGCGGGCGAAGCCGTTGACGATCAGCGCCACCGCGCTTTCGGCATCGAGCCCGCGGCTCATCGCGTAGAAAAGCTGGTCTTCGCTAATCTTTGACGTGGTGGCTTCATGCTCGATGGTCGCGGTCGGGTTCTTGACCTCGATATAGGGCACGGTGTGGGCGCCGCATTTGTCGCCGAGCAGCAGGCTGTCGCACTGGGTGAAGTTGCGCACATTCTCGGCGCGCGGGAGCACGCGCACCAGGCCGCGATAGGTGTTGTTCGAGCGGCCGGCGCTGATGCCCTTGCTGACGATGGTCGAGCGGGTGTTGGCGCCGATGTGCACCATCTTGGTGCCGGTATCGGCCTGCTGGCGGTTGTTGGTCAGCGCCACCGAATAGAATTCCCCGACGCTGCCTTCGCCCTTCAAGATGCAGCTCGGATATTTCCAGGTGATCGCGCTTCCGGTCTCGACCTGGGTCCATGAAACCTTGCTTCGGTCGCCGCTGCACAAGGCCCGCTTGGTGACGAAGTTGAAGATGCCGCCGCGGCCTTCCTTGTCGCCCGGATACCAGTTCTGGACCGTCGAGTATTTCACCTCGGCGTCCTCGTGGGCGAAAATCTCGACGACGGCGGCGTGCAGCTGGTTCTCGTCGCGCATCGGCGCGGTGCAGCCTTCGAGGTAGGAGACGTAGCTGCCCTTGTCGGCAACGATCAGCGTGCGCTCGAACTGGCCGGTATTCTCAGCATTGATGCGGAAGTAGGTCGATAGCTCCATCGGGCAGCGC
>DATLGK010000006.1:0-16026 GCA_035540475.1 Sphingomicrobium sp. | reverse complement strand
CTCGCCAACTTCCGCGCGGTCGCCGTGGATTTCCTTTCGCCCGTTGGCGGCACGCCTGCGGACGAGGACGCGGCGCGGACGGCGATCGGCAAGCTCGACCTCGACAAGTCCGTCGCCGACGCGGTCGCGATGCTCGACCAGCTGTCGAGATCCAGCCGCGGCGGAAAGGTCGGGGCGGTCGGCTTCTGCTGGGGCGGCGCCTTCGTCAATCGCCTCGCGGTCGCCGCCGGCGACAAGCTCGACGCCGGTGTTTCCTATTACGGCCCCGCCCCCGACCCGGCCGAGGGGAGCAAGGTCGAGGCACCGCTCGCGATCCACCTTGCCGGTCTCGACGAGCGCGTGAACCGCACCGGCTTTCCGTGGGTCACAGCGCTCCGCACCGCCGGCAAGACGGTGCGCTTCTATCTTTATGAGGGCGTCCACCACGCCTTCAACAACGACACGTCGGCCGAGCGCTATGACAAGCCGGCGGCCGACCTTGCCTGGCGCCGGACCCTCGCCTTCTTCCGCCGCTATCTCGGCTAGGCGCGCGTAATTCCGCGAACGAGCAAGTCCCCGAGGCTGGAATTAGCCGCCTATTGGACGACGCTGCCGCCCATGTTGAACGGGCATTCCTTCACGCCCGGCGCATGCATGTGATCCTCGTGCACCGTATAGCCCATCGCCAGCATCCGCTCGAGCTGCTGCTTATCCCCAGGCACTTCAATCAGCGCCGCTTTCATCGGCGACTGACCCCCGGCGGGCGCGGCCATCGTGTCCGCGGCGGCCGGGCCTGGCTGTGCCTCGGGCGCGGACGCCGGAGCGTCGCCTCCCCTGCCACATCCCCACAGCAATAGTGCCAGCACGATCGCAGTCCGTCGCATGCCCCTCTCCTCCCTTTCAGCAATAATCGGGCGCGTTCGCGCCGCGGCAGATGTCCGGTTTTTGCCCCGTCGAACGCCAATAGCCGGGCAGTCCCAAGGCAGCGACCAGTGCGCCGTAAGCCGGCGTGGCCCGCGCCGCGGCGAGATTGGGCTCGAACAGCACGTCGGCATAGCGGTGCCCGCGGTTCGCGATCAGCTGCCGGGCGGTCTTCAGCGCCAGATCGTGCGCGCCAAGTGCGGCAAAGGCGGCGACGATCAGCCGGTCCGTTCGTTTGGGATCGGCCGCACAGTCGCCCAGCAGCGTCAGCGCCTGGCGGCGCGACTCTTCGGTTCGCTTGTCGAGTGCAGTGAAGGTCGCGTTGAGTGCATCGCGCTGCATCCGCGCCAAGTGGATCTCGGATGAGCCGAGCGCCGCCAGCGCGTCTGCGTAGCGCTTCGTCCAGAAGGCCGATTTGACGCGCAGCAACTGCACGTCCGACGCGTCCGGCCAGATGTCGGTCAGCTCGGACAGGATCTTGTCGGCGCGGTCCTCGCGGCCGGTCGCATAAAGCGCATGCGCAAGCCGGATGTTGCTGAACGGCGCCAGCGGCATTTTGGCGTGCCCGCGGCCATATTCCTCCGCCGCTTCCTCGACCCGCCCGACCGACGCGAGAAAGTCGCCGTAGCTGAGGCGCTCGCAGCCGCATTCGAGGCCGCGCACTCCGATCGCTTTCTTGAGCAGCGCCTCCCGGTCGGAATAGCGGGTCAGCGGCATCAACCCGGCAAGCGCCATATAGCCTTCGGGGTTCTGGTCATCGAGCGCGATCGACTTGCGCGCTGCCTCCTCGGCCTCCTTCGCGAACTGCGGCGCGTCGGCGGACATCGCCTGCTGCGCAAGCGGCACCGCGGCAAGCGCCCGGGCCGACCAGCCGAAGGAGAATTTCGGCAGTGCCGCAGTCACCGCGCGAGCGGCGTCGAGCTCGGCCTTCTCGTCGCTCGATCCGCCCCAATGTTCGCCGCACCATTTGAAATAGAGCGACAAAGCTTCGTCCGACATGCGCCACTTGTAGGCGGCGGCTCCCCACAATGCGCAGCGGACGACCTGGGTCGCCTGGACCGCGACCTGGCGGGGCGCAAGGACATCGGCCGAGTGGCGTTCCGACGTCGCCGACCACAGCAGGATCCCCGATTGCCGGTTCTTCAAATTGACCGTGTAGCGCGTCGCCGGTCCCACGCTGCTGATGCTCCCCTCGAGCAGGTAAGGCGCGCTCGAGGATTTGTCGGCGGTCATCAGCGCAACGCCATTTTCGGCGCCGAAGGCGGCCACGACCTCCTGCCCGATCCGGCTCGGAAGGTCCGGGGGCAGCCCCGGAGACACCAGAGTGAAGCTGCCCAGGGCAACCTTGGGGGATATTCCGCCGCTCGCTGCCACGCGCGAGTAAATGAGCCCGCCGGCGAGTAAGACGACGGCCATCAGGCCGGCCGAAAGCGCCGCCCGCCGCGGAATGCGCGGGAATGCCGTTCCCGGCGCTGGCGGCCGTGAAGCCGCGTCTCCTACGCCCGACGCACGAGTAGTCTTGTCGATCGCTGCGAAAAGGGGCTGCAACGCGCGCGAACCGGAGCGGCCGGTCCATTTCGACAGATCGACCGTCTGGAATTGGCGGAAGCCAAGCGGCGGCAGGCAGCCGTCGAGCGTCACCGGCACCAGCCTGCCGCTGTCCCGCCCCGCCGCGGCTTCGTCGCGCACCCATGCCGACCTGACCGATGCTGCGCTCCAGGCGACGATGACGGCATCCGCTGCCTCGAGCGCACGCTCGATCGCTCCGGAAAACTCCTCCCCGCCGGCGATCTCGCGGTCCCACCAGACCTGGTGCCCAGCGCGTTCGAGCGCCAGCGCGAGCGGCCGCACCCGGTTCGCGTCCTCGCGCGAGTAGCTCAGGAACAATGCCGCCATTCCAACTCCCCCGTTGGAAGGCCGCGACTGTGCGACGAACTCCGGCTCTCTTCAACTCATTTGATTTTCAGCGCGATTCCCACGCGGCCAAAGAAAAGGGCCGGCGTTTCCGCCGGCCCTTCCCGTTTCGATTTTTGCGTCAGCTCAGCGGCGGTCGCCCATGAACTGCAGCAGGAAAGTGAACATGTTGATGAAGTCGAGATACAGGCTGAGCGCGCCCATGATCACCGTCTTGCCGAGCATGTCGCTGCCCTGCACGTAGAAATACATGCTCTTGATGCGCTGCGTATCGTAGGCCGTCAGGCCAGCGAAGATCAGCACGCCGATCGCGCTGATCACGAGGTGCATCGTCGTCGACTGCATGAACAGGTTGATCAGCATCGCGACGATCAGGCCGACCACGCCCATGATCAGGAAGCTGCCCCAGCCGCTGAGGTCCTTCTTGGTCGTGTAGCCCCACAGGCTGAGGCCCGCGAAGGCCGCCGCGACAGCGAAGAAGGTCTGCGCGATCGACACACCGGTGAAGGTGATGAAGATCGTCGACATCGACAGGCCCATGACGGTGGCGAACGCCCAGAACAGCATCTGCAGTGTGCCGGTCGCCATGCGATTGACGCCGAAGCTCATCGCGAAGACGAAGCCCAGCGGCGAGAGCATAATCAGCCAGCCGATCGGGCTGATGCCGGTGCCGGCCGAGTTGATCAGGACATCGCGCGCATAAGGCGCGAACAGCATCGCGACGATGCCGGTCAGCAGAACGCCCGATGCCATATAGTTGTAAACGGAAAGCATGTACGACCGCAGGCCCGCATCGCGGGCGGCACGCGGAACGCCCACCGTCGCAGCGGCGGGATTCACGCCGGTCGTCGTGCGCGGGTCTTGCCAGTTGGCCATCTCATCTCCTCTTCGCGCGGGCGAAAGGCCCGTTCGCTTGAGCCAATATATCGTGAAAGGCGGCGCCGACTTCAAGCAAAACCGGCCATTCCGCCGCCTTGCTGAACGACTGTTCAGGTTGGCGATCGCCTGCACCCGTCATCGCGGATTTGCAGTGGGGGCGAAGGAGTGCAACTGTACCGCCATGGATGGTGGCGCGGTAACGGCCCCCCTCAAGAGGATATTCCGCGCCGCCCTGCTGGCGGTAGCGGCTGTGACTGCATGCATCTCTCCTTCGCGCGCGGCGGATCCGGCGCGGGTGGTTGCGGTCGGCGACCTTCACGGCGACTATTCCGCATGGCTGGACATTGCCCGCGACGCCCGGCTGATCGACGGCGACGGCCGTTGGGCGGGCGGGAACACAATCCTCGTCCAACTTGGCGACATCACCGACCGCGGCCCGGACTCGCTCAAGATCATCCGCAGCCTCCAGCAATTGCAGGCGGAAGCACCCCGCGCCGGGGGACAAGTCGTGGTTCTGCTCGGCAATCACGAGGCGATGAACGTCATCGGCGACCTGCGCTACGTCCATGCGGGCGAATATGCGGCCTTTGTCGACGAGCGTTCGCCTGCCCGGCGCGAGCGCGTCTATGCCGCCAGCCGGCGCCAGCTCGAGGCGCAGGCGCGCGCGTCGAACCCCAGCGCATCGCCTTCGCAGGTGCGCGACGCCTGGCTTGCTCGCACCCCGCTCGGCTGGGTCGAGCATCGCGCCGCCTGGGCGCCGACCGGCGAGCTTGGCAAATGGGCTGCCGGACTTCCGGCGGTCGCGCGGATCGGTGACACCTTGTTCGCCCACGGCGGGATCAGCGCCGAATATGCAAAGCTGCCGATCGAGGAGATCAACCGCCGCGTCGCCGCGGCAATGCGCACGGCGACCGAGGGTCCCTCGTCGGTCCTCGAGGATCCGCTCGGGCCGCTCTGGTACCGCGGGCTGGTGATGCGCGATACGAACGCGATCGCGGCGCGCGCCGGCGCCACTCCGATGTCTGCCGAGGAAGAGCTCGACACCGTACTCAAGGCCTATGGTGCGAAAAGGCTGGTGGTCGGCCACACGCCGAACCCCAAAGGGGTGGTGACCAGCGCCGATGGCCGGCTGGTGCGCGCCGATACGGCGATTTCGCGCTATTATGGCGGTACGCTGGCCTGGGTCGAGATCGTCGGCGACCGCGTCATTTCCCACAGCGTGCAAAGGTCCGCGCCATGACCAGGAAATCCGCTGCCGCACTTGCCGCCGTCGCGCTCGCCGCTCCCGCTGCGGCGCAGGACGCTGCTCCTTTGTTCTCCTCCGACGAGCCGATCCGGCTGGTGATCCAGGCCCCGCTCCCCGATCTGATGCGCAATCGCGACAATCGTGTCCCGGTCCAGGGAATGCTGACCGACCCGCACGGCCAGCAGCTCCCGGTTCAGCTTGCGCTGCGTGGCATTACCCGGCGCAAGGCCGATACCTGCGACTTCCCGCCGCTGCGCGTCGACTTCACCACTCCGCCGCCCGCGACATCGCTGTTTGCCGGGCAGCGCCGCCTCAAGCTCGTCACCCATTGCCGCAACGCTTCTGGATTCCAGCAGCATGTGCTGCTCGAATATGCCGCCTATCGCATGTTCAACGTGCTCAGCCCCAAGAGCTTCCGCGTGCGCCTCGCGAACATCGATTATGTCGCGCCCGACCGCCGGCCGATCGCCTCGCGGGTCGGCTTCTTCATCGAGGAGCTGGCCGACGTCGCCCGCCGCAACGGCACGCGCGAAGCCCGTGCGCCCGACGTCTTCCCCGCCGCTTATCTCAGCCCGCTGGATTCGACGCGCTACGCTCTCTTCCAGCACATGCTCGCCAATCACGATTGGTCGATGCGCGCCGGTCCTCCGGGGGAGGAATGCTGCCACAACGCGAAGATGCTCGGAACGCAGGCGCCGGGGCAGACCATCCCGGTCCCGTACGATTTCGATTATTCGGGCTTTGTCAGCGCACCTTATGCGCTGCCGCCTTCCGAATTGCGGATAAACAGCGTTCGGCAGCGCCTCTACCGCGGCTATTGCATGCACAACGCCGCCGCCCCCGCCGCCGCCGCAGAGTTCCGCGCGGCCAAGCCGCAGCTGATCGCCGCAATCGCGTCGGTCCCCGGGCTGGAACCGCGCACTCAGCAGCGCGCGATCGGCTTCATCGAACCCTTTTTCGCCGACATCGCGACCGACCAGTCGCTCGCCGCGAAAGTGCTCAATCGCTGCGTGCGCTGAGGCTTCAGCCCTTTTTCTTGTCGGGCTCGGGCGGCGCCGACTCATCGACCCCGTCATAGTCGGCAAGGTAGCGCTTCATCCCCTTGCGCTCGCCATATTCGGTCAACCACAGCAGTGCGAACGTATAATTCAGCGCAATGCTGACGACGCCCGCGAGCTCGACCGCGCCGATGCCCGACGACAACCCGATCGCGACCGCGCAAAGGATGAACAAGGCGTCACCCGAACTCTTCAGCGAGTTCCTGAAGCGGACTGCGCCGGCGATGCCGGCGAGCGCGAATGCCAGCGCGAGCGAATTCTGGACGATGATGACGATGCCGGTGACGACCATCGGCAGGACGAGGATCGTATTGACCAGCGATTGGTCATATTCGGCGCCGCTGCGCACCGCCATATAGACCCAGGTCACCGGCAGCGCGGCGAGGAACGCGCCGATGATCGCCACGACCAGCCAGAACAGGCTGTCGCCCAGGGTTCCGACATTGGCCTGGATCGAATCCCGCGCTTCGAGCGGGTTGGTCGCCGGCTGGTTGATCAGGGATTCGACGCCGCCCACCGGCAGATACCCCTGGAAGTCCGGCCACAGCCGGATCATCGCCAGGACGAGCACGCCGATGACGAGATAATAAACGGTGAGCATTCCGATCAGCTTGGACGCGCGCATCGTGCTTTCCCCCCTTGGCAACGGCCGCTTCGATCAGGCTAGGCGCTTTCGCGCCGCCCTGCAAAAGACGCGGCTTCTTCCGGAATTTCGAAATTCGGGATCGGCTCCAGCACGCCGAAACGCTCTTTCAGCGGCGCGTGCTTCAGCTCTGGCCAGGCAATCTCCGGCAGCGGAAGTTCGGTGTCCGGAAGCCGGTCGAGCAGGTCGCGCAGCAGGGTCAGCCGCCCGCGCGCCTGGTCGTTGAAATCAACCAAAGTCCATGGCGAATAATCGGTGTGGGTCGCCGACAGCATCAGCTCGCGCGCCTCGGTATAATCGTCGTAGAGCTTGCGCGCCTGGACATCGATCGGTGAGAGCTTCCAGCGCTTGGTCGGATTGTTGAGCCGGTTGAGGAACCGCTCTTCCTGCACGTCCTGATCGCAGCACAGCCAATATTTGAACAGCAGGATCCCGTCGTCGACCAGATGGCGTTCGAACTGGGGCACGGTGTTGAGGAAGTCCTGCGTCTGCTCCTGGCTGCAAAAGCCCATCACCTTCTCGACGCCGGCGCGGTTGTACCAGCTGCGGTCGAACAGCACGATTTCGCCCTTGGCCGGAAAATGCTCGATGTAGCGCTGGAAATACCATTGCGTCTGCTCGCGCTCGCTCGGCCCCGGCAGCGCCACCACCTTGCACTGGCGCGGGTTGAGCACGCGCGCGAACATGTCGATCGAGCCGCCCTTGCCGGCGGTGTCGCGGCCTTCGAAGACGATGATCAGGCGCTGGCCGGTTTCGGAAACCCAGCGCGCCATCGCGCTCAGCTCCTTCGCCATCGGCTTCAGAAGAAGCTCATATTGTTCCTGGCTGAGCTTGACCTTGCTCATTTCAGCGCCCCCTTGCTGAAACCGTGGTTGTTGCACGACCGCGCGCCTAAGGGAAGCTGGATGGGTTGGACGGACCGACTGCTCCGGCTGGTGCTGACCGCAGCGCACAAGGCCTTGAGGGTGAAATGGCTGGTCCGCCGGCCGCGCACCTTCGGCGCGCATGCGCTTGCGCTGACCCCGGAGGGCAAGGTTATTCTGGTCAGGCTGCGCTATGCACCGGGCTGGCGCCTCCCCGGCGGCGGGCACGGCGCGCGGGAAGATTCGGCCGAGGCGGTGCTGCGCGAGCTGAGGGAGGAGATCGGGATGGTTTCGCACGGCCGAGTCCGCCTCGCCTGCGAGCTCGAGCAGGACGTCGACCACAAGCAGGACCTCGCCTCGCTCTTCGTGGTCGAGGAGGTGCGCTACGCGCCGCGCAAATGGTCGTGGGAAGTCGAGCGCATCACCGAGGCCCCGCTCGACCAGCTGCCGAGGGGAATGGCGCCGATCGCGCGCGACTGGATCGCCGCGGTGCGAGGAGCGCTCTAGGCCATGCACCGCCTGTTCGTCGCCATTCGCCCGCCCGAGCCAATCCGCGACCTTCTGGTCGACGCGATGGACGACAGCCCCGATTTCCGCTGGGTCGAGGAGGACAATCTCCACATCACCTTGCGCTTCATCGGCGAGGTCGAGCGGCCGCTCGCCGAGGATCTCGCCGCCGCGCTCGGCCGCGTCCGCGCGGAACCCTTTGCTCTACGCATCGCCGGCGCAGGACGGTTCGAGCAGCGCAGCAGCGGCGCGCTGTGGGCCGGGGTCGCGCCGAAGGAGCCGGTCGCCGCGCTCGCCGCCAAGGTCGAGCGCGTCTGCCAGTCCGCCGGGCTCGAACCCGAGCGCCGCGCCTTCCACCCGCACGTCACCCTCGCCCGCTGGAAAGGCCGCCGCAGCCGCGAAGTGGCCGACTTCCTCGAACGCAATCGCGGCCTAAAATCGGACCCGTGGGGCGTGCGCGACTTCACCCTCTTCGAAAGCCGCCTCTCGCGCCACGGCGCCCAATATGAGGCAGTGGCGGACTATCGGCTTGGCTGACCGCTATCTCAACGAACGCGTTGCCCCGCAAATCGAAGCGGCGTCGCACTTTCCTATTGCGAATCGGTCGCAATAACCTAGGACGGGTGCGATGCGCGTGCCCGATCCGATCAAGCTGCTGCTCTGGTTCCTGCTCGCGCTGCCCGCCGCTGTCATTCTCTACGACTATTCGCGTTCGCCCGATGCCTGGCCGGGCGATCTGCTGCGCCCGACCGGCGAATGGTCGGCGCGGTTCATCATCCTCGCGCTTGCGCTGACCCCGCTCGCGCAACTGTTCGGCAGAAGCGCGGCCGTGCGCTGGCTGCTCCGGCACCGCCGTGCGTTCGGGGTGGCGGGCTTCGCTTATGCGCTGCTTCACCTCGCCTTTTACGTGGCTGATATGGAAACCGTCGCGAACATGGTTGCCGAGCTTGGCGCTCCGGCGATCTGGACGGCATGGCTCGCCTTGCTCTGCCTCGTGCCGCCCGCCCTTGCCAGCAACGACGCCGCCATGCGCGCGCTCGGCCGCGCCTGGAAACGGGTCCAGCGGCTTGCCTACCCCGCCGCCGTCCTGACCCTCGCCCACTGGCTGCTGGTCCACGACGGACGCACCGCTGCGCTGCTCCACTTCGCCCCCCTCGCTATGCTGCAGGCCATCCGCCTGCTGCGATCGATCAACCCGACCCCCCGAGAAAGGACAATTGCATGAAAACCAGACTGACGATCCTCGCCGCCGCGGCCGCCGCGGCACTCGCAGCCGCGCCGGCTTCGGCCACGGGCAAGATGACCTGCGATGCGCCCAAGGCGCAGTGGAAAAGCATCGAAGCGCTCGAGGCGCAGCTGCAGAAGCAGGGCTGGACGGTGCGCAAGTCCAAGGTCGATGGCGGCTGCTACGAAGTCTACGGCACCGATCCCGAAGGCAATCGCGTCGAGGCCTATTTCCACCCGGTCAGCTTCAAGAAGCTGCTCGTTTCACGGCGCGGCGAGATCATCTTCCGCGCTCCGTAACCCACGGCGCAACGGCGGGAGCTTTCGCTTGCGGACTCCCGCCACCCGTTCCGGGCCATGCTTCGCAAAGGCGAGATCGGCTCTACAAGGGCGCATATGTGGGATCTTCCGCCGCCGGATCCGGGCTTCGAGATCACCGTCGCCAGCCGCGGCATGTCCAAGGGCATCGCCCAGACGGTCGGCGTCCAGGCCATTCCCAAGGCCTTCGTCCAGCTCGGCCAGGTGCAGCTCGGCGGCCAATGGAAAAATGTCAGCTCGCCGGCCGCCGACGGCGAAGCGGCCGCCTTCGTCAATTACACACCCAAGCTCGGGCCCTTCCAGCTGACGCTTGGCGCAGCGTACAAATTCCAGACCGGAGTTACCGGCAATCCCGACGCCGATTCCTTCGAATTCACCGGCGCGGTCAGCCGCAAGTTCGGGAGGCTGGGCTTGCGGGCCGCGGCGATCTTCAGCCCCGACGACCTCGGCGGCACGCGCCGCTCGCTATACCTTGAAGGCGGACCATCGTTCGACATCGACAAGACCATGCGTCTGTCGGCGAACATCGGCCGCCGCAGCCGCCAGGGCAGCCCCGACTACACCTCATTCAACGCCGGGATCAGCAAGAGCCTGTGGAACAAGCTGACGCTCGACCTTCGCTATTATGACACGGCCCAAGGGGAGCTCGGCGAAATTTACGGGAACCGCATCGTCGTCTCGGGACGGCTCGCCCTTTGATCTTGGCGCCCCGAGCGTCCCTTTAGCCCATAGCAAATGGCGGCCGCCCGCCTATCCGCTGTTTGAACAGCCGGCCTGCGGCACCCATATCCACAGGACCGCGTTGACCCGCCGCGCGCCCTCACGCTACATTAGAACATAAACGGAACGAAACGCCTCTTCATGCTGACCCACATTTCCGTCCGCGGCGCGCGCGAGCACAACCTCAAGGGCATCGACGTCGACATCCCGCGCGAGAGCCTGACGGTGATCACCGGCCTGTCGGGCTCGGGGAAGAGCAGCCTCGCCTTCGACACCATTTATGCCGAGGGGCAGCGCCGCTACGTCGAATCGCTGTCGGCCTACGCGCGCCAGTTCCTCGAGATGATGCAGAAGCCCGACGTCGAGCATATCGACGGCCTCTCGCCCGCCATCTCGATCGAGCAGAAGACCACCAGCCGCAACCCGCGCTCGACCGTCGCCACCGTCACCGAAATCTACGATTACATGCGCCTCCTCTGGGCGCGTGTCGGCGTGCCCTACTCCCCCGCCACGGGCCTGCCGATCGAGGCGCAGCAGGTTAGCCAGATGGTCGACCGGGTGATGCAGCTCCCCGAAGGCAGCCGCCATTATCTGCTCGCTCCGGTCGTGCGCGGCCGCAAGGGCGAGTACAGGAAAGAGCTCGCCGAGTGGCAGAAGGCCGGCTTCACCCGGGTGCGCATCGACGGCGTCTTCCACGCGATCGAGGACGCGCCCGCGCTCGACAAGAAATACAAGCACGACATCGAGGTGGTGGTCGACCGCATCGTCGTGCGCGAAGGGATCGAGGCGCGCCTCGCCGACAGCTTCGAGACCGCTTTGAAGCTCGCCGACGGCCTCGCCTATCTGGACCCGGCAGACCCGCCGCAAGAGCCGGAATCGCCCGCGGCCAAGGGCATGAAGCTCGACTTCGGCGCGCCCGGCCGCATCGTCTTCAGCGAGAAATTCGCCTGCCCCGTCTCGGGCTTCACCATCGCCGAGATCGAGCCCCGCCTTTTCTCCTTCAACGCGCCGCAGGGCGCCTGCCCGGCCTGCGACGGGCTCGGCGAGAAGCTGGTGTTCGACGCCGACCTCGTCGTCCCCAACCACAATCTGTCGATCGCCAAGGGCGCGGTCATGCCCTGGGCCAAGTCCAACCCGCCCTCGCCTTACTACATGCAGGTGCTGTCCAGCCTCGCCCGCGCCTACGATTTCGATTTGAACGTCCCCTGGCGCGACCTGCCCGAGGAAGCGCAGCGCGTCATCCTCCACGGCACCGGCGGCAAGCCGGTCACCCTGCGCTTCATCGACGGCCGCCGCTCCTACGAGGTCAAGAAGCCGTTCGAGGGCGTGCTCGGCAATCTCAACCGCCGCATGCTGCAGACCGAGTCCGCCTGGATGCGCGAGGAGCTGTCGCGCTACCAGTCATCGCTGCCCTGCGAAGTCTGTCACGGCGCCCGCCTCAAGCCCGAGGCGCTGAGCGTGAAGATCGCCGACGAGGACATCAGCCTCTCCAGCCGCCGCAGCGTCGCCGACGCGCTCGCCTGGTTCGCCTCGCTGCACGAAAAGCTCACACCCCAGCAGAACGAGATCGCCCGCGCGATCCTCAAGGAGATCAACGAGCGCCTCGGCTTCCTCCACAATGTCGGCCTCGATTACCTCCACCTCGACCGCACCAGCGGCACCCTGTCGGGCGGCGAAAGCCAGCGCATCCGCCTCGCTTCCCAGATCGGCTCGGGCCTCTCGGGCGTGCTCTACGTGCTCGACGAGCCCTCGATCGGCCTCCACCAGAAGGACAACGACCGCCTGCTCGAAACCCTCAAGCGGCTGCGCGGCCTCGGCAACACCGTGCTGGTGGTCGAGCATGACGAGGACGCGATCCGCCACGCCGACCATGTGATCGACATGGGCCCCGGCGCCGGGGTCCACGGCGGCGAGGTGGTCTGCGCCGGTTCGCTCGACGACCTGCTCGCCTGCGAGACCAGCATCACCGCCGATTATCTCTCCGGCCGCCGCGAGATCCCGCTTCGCGCCACCCGCCGCGCCGGCTCGGGCAAGCAGGTCACGGTCCACGGCGCCACCGCCAACAACCTTGCCGACGTCACCGTCAGCTTCCCGCTCGGCACCTTCACCTGCGTCACCGGCGTCAGCGGCTCGGGCAAGTCCTCGCTCACCATCGACACGCTCTACGCCGGCGCCGCCCGCGCCTTGAACGGCGCCCGCATCGTCTGCGGCCCGTGCGAGAAGATCACCGGGCTCGAGCAGCTCGACAAGGTGATCGACATCGACCAGTCGCCGATCGGCCGCACCCCGCGCTCCAACCCCGCCACCTACACCGGCGCCTTCACCCAGATCCGCGACTGGTTCGCCGGCCTGCCCGAGGCCAAGGCGCGCGGCTACAAGCCCGGCCGCTTCTCCTTCAACGTCAAGGGCGGGCGGTGCGAGGCGTGCCAGGGCGACGGCCTCTTGAAGATCGAGATGCACTTCCTCCCCGACGTCTACGTCACCTGCGACGTCTGCCACGGCGCCCGCTACAACCGCGAGACTCTGGAGGTGAAGTTCAAGGGCAAGAGCATCGCCGACGTGCTCGACATGACGGTCGAGGATGCGTGCGACTTCTTCAAGGCGGTGCCCGGCATCCGCGACAAGATGGAGATGCTGAAGGAAGTCGGCCTCGGCTACGTCAAGGTCGGCCAGCCCGCGACCACCTTGAGCGGCGGCGAGGCGCAGCGCGTCAAGCTGTCGAAGGAGCTCAGCCGCCGCGCCACCGGCAAGACCCTCTACATCCTCGACGAGCCGACCACCGGCCTCCATTTCGAGGACGTGCGCAAGCTGCTCGAAGTCCTCCACCGCCTGGTCGACACCGGCAACACCGTGGTCGTCATCGAGCACAATCTGGACGTGATCAAGACGGCGGATTGGGTGGTGGATTTGGGGCCCGGCGGCGGGGTGAACGGGGGCAAGGTGATTGCGGAAGGGCCGCCGGAGCGGATCGCCGAGCAGCCGATCTCGGCAACAGGCCAATACCTCCGGCCGATCCTGGAACGCGCTTCAATCAAGCCCGTAATTGTGGAGCAGGCGCCAAAACGTCCCAAGCGCGCGCGGAAGGTTGCGGTGGCCGAGGACGAGCTGAACTTGGCGGCTGCCAAGTGAAGCCAATTACCGGAGCGCAGCTGAACCCCGCACTTAGCCTGCCCTGATGCAGATCAGGGATCCGGAGCTGATTTGATCGCGGCGAAGTAGGGTGCCATGCCGCCGAGGGCTTTTCTCTAATTCAGCTTCCGTTATGTCTGTTCCGTGTCAACGGAAGGTGACTCATACCTCGAGATCGCGGAACGCCTGTTACGGCGGGTTCGCACCCCTTTCAACCAAGCAAATCATGGACCTGGCCTATATGTCAGGCGAGGTGCCACATCACCTATACGGCGCGACGCAACATAAGACACTGGGAGCGCGCCTAAGTGAGGACATACTCAAATTCCGCAAACGCAGTCGGTTCTTTAGGACTCGACCGGGGCGATTCTTTCTTCGTGAGTTCATCACGGATCGATCACTGCCCATTGAATTTCGAACGCCCATCGTAGCGGCAAGACGACGGCGCCAACTCAGGCGTAAGAATGTGGCTGCAATTGATCGCCGTCTTGTCTCATTCAATAACCGATATTGGCACAGTTTGCCGCCCGATGCTTTTGCAGAAATCGTACGAGCTGGTGGCGTAAAATACGTTAGCTTGGACAGCTGCCCCGCCGACCTGATTCCCATCCACTCGTACGTGATAATCCGCAGAGAAGACAAAATTCTTCTCCACACCAAGGGTTCATATGCCGAGTCCCGTCGCGGCTACGTGTCCAAGGAAATGCTCGGCTTTCCTGTGGCCATTTGCCACGATGATCTAACGCTCTTTGACGTTGATGATCACGGAATCGTTGCCGCCGGCCTTACCGCCGTCGCTAATGACCTCGATCTTGAATTCTCCGCCGAATTTCCCTCGTTTGAACTGGGTGCAGAATTTCGCCGCTTAATACCAATACTCCCTGATACGGAAGAGTCGGCACTGGTCGGCGTAGTTACTCTGGAGGCTCCCCCGGATTTTGAGCCAACCGGACGACGACTAGCCGTCGGCAACCTAGAATGGAGACCTGCTAGCGAGCGTTGGCCGAAGTCAGGCTTCGACCCGTGGTCGAAAGCGATTTTGGATGAACTACCCTCGATCGTCGAGCCGAGACTATTGTGAGCATCCGGCCGTTCACCTTGGAAGAGGAGCGCTATCTTCTCGCCCAGCTCAGCCAAGCTGACGACCGTGTGGCTGTAAAGGCTCTGCAGTGGCTCTGCGAGAAGTGCCGTGAAGGTTACTGGCTTGCCGATCCGACGAAAATGCGCGCGAGCGTACGTCTGTGTCTCCATCGTCCGTTGGCCAATGCAAAACGCTGGGCGGTGAACACGCTCACGGAGATTGGGCCAGGCAAAGATGTGTCTCCGATCCTAGGTCTAATTGCATTGACCGAAGGCGACCCCGATCTGCTGGCAGCGATTGTAGCGGCGATCTTCTCGTCCAAGTCGGAAGAGGAGGCGGTGGTAATGCTGGCGACCCACAATGTCGGCATGGAGGGTCTGGCGCTGATCGCAGCGTCACAACACAGCTTTCTCCAGAAGGCTGAGCTTGTGCGCACGCTTGTTCCGCTGGAGACCGCTGATCCTGCAAGCCTCAGAGCCGCGATCGTGATGACTGGGATACAAAAGTCGCCGGAGCATTTGTTCGATCGTCGGCACACGAACGCGATTGCCTTAAGCCAATTGAATAAGCACGACGTGCCCTCGGTTTCTAAATATTCAATCTGGGCGCTTTCTCAGCTGAAGCTTGGATTCTCATCGTTGCTGCTTCGAGAAGCAGACTTGGAGGCAAGTCCAGCCGAGGTTCGGAAATGGGCCTATCGATTGCTTATTTCTGACCCACGAGCAATGGCCAAGCGGCTGGACATGGTTTCAACCATTCAACGCGATCCCAGTTCGGAGGTGCGCGAAGAATCAGCGATTGAACTCCGGGATACATACGTCCCTGGCTTGGAGAAGTACGTCAGTGATTGGTTCTTTAAGGAGGAGCACCGTCAAGCCCGCCTCCTACTCCTCGATCACATGGCAGCTCAGAGCACCTTTACAACGAAGTACAAGGACATCGTAATAGACTTTTACAGAAGAGCGCGTCCGAAATCAGATGAGCGCATCAGGCTTGAAGCTGCAGCTGCTGGAACACCACTTTATGCTGAGCTTCGGAAAATCGACATAGAGGATGAACGAGGAGCGCTGTTCGCCATGAACGACAATGAAGCCGACAAGCCCGGCCCAGAGAATGTGTACCACATCACGCAGCACATTAAGGCCGATCAGATCGGCGCAGTTACCGGCTCAGGTCCGATTACAGGTGACACGATCGCTGCCGTCGCAAACGTGCAGAACGCCGACACCCAGGAAATTCTGACCGAAGTTCTCGCGATCATCGAACAGGTGAAGGACGAAAGGGAGCGAACCGAAGCACAACAAGTAGTACGCGAGCTAGCCGCATCCCCCAGCCCGAGCAAATGGAAGCGCATTCTCGGCTTTCTAAATGGTGTGAAATCCGGTGCTGTCGCTGCCGGAGGAGCAATCGCGGGAGTCGATGGCTTAATCGAAAAAATCAGGCCGCTTATTGTCTAGCAGCCCTCGCCCAATTGCGGTGACATACGACAGCCGGGATTACGGTGGGGATTACGGTGGGATTACGGTGACAGTGCACTAATTCCC
>DATLGK010000005.1:0-10333 GCA_035540475.1 Sphingomicrobium sp. | reverse complement strand
GGCGTGGGCGTGGGTGTGGGCGTGGGCGTGGGTGTGGGCGTCGGCGTCGGAGTAGGCGTTGGAGTCGGAGTGGGACTCGTCGGCGCAGGCGGAATCGGATTGACACCGCCACCGCCACCGCCGCCGCAGGCCGTCAGGCAGAATCCGAGCGCCATCGCTGAGGCAGTCGTGCCCAGAAGCCGCTTGTTCATGTCCCCATCTCCGCTCAAGCCGTTGAAAACGCACGGCTTCCCAAGGACGCATTATGGTTATCAATAGCTTTCAATTTGCTTAAGCGATTGAAAAAGCTAGGGCATCGGCCCGCTATGGACCCGCGCTTCGCTGACATCCGCGACTGGATCTTCGATCTCGACAACTGCCTCTACCCCGCGTCCACGGGCCTGTTCGCGCTGATCGACGAGCGCATGGGCGCCTATATCCAGCGGCTGCTCGACTGCGGCGCCGAGGAAGCGCGACGGGTGCAGAAATACCATTTCCATACCCACGGCACCACCTTGGCCGGCCTGATGAAGGACCACGGCATCGACCCCCACGACTTCCTCGAAGACGTGCACAACATCCCGCTCGAACGGATTCAGTGCGACCAGCGGCTCGCGCGGCTGCTTCCGCGCCTGCCGGGCCGCCGCTTCGTTTTCACCAACGGAGATGCACCTTATGCGCGCAGGGTGCTCGAGGCGATCGGCGTGCACGACCAGTTCGACGATCTGCACGACATCCACGCGAACGCATACCGTCCCAAGCCCGATCCGCACGGCTATGAACTGCTGTGCGATCGCTTTGCGATCGATCCTCAAAGAGCCCTTCTGGTCGACGACATGGTGCAGAATTTGGCGCCCGCCAAAGCGCTGGGCATGACGACGATATGGGTCGACAACGGCTCGGAGCGCGGCAATCACGGTTTCGACGAATCCATTGTCGACCACCGCATCGAACATGTCGGTGACTGGCTCGAAAGCATCTTGGGGGACTGTTCCGAATGAAAGATCTGCAGCCGCTGATCGACCAGGCGTGGGAAGAGCGCGACAGCATCGGACCGGAGACGCGCGGCGAAGTCCGTCTCGCCGTCGACGCCGCACTCGGCGCGCTCGATCGAGGCGAAGCACGCATTGCCGAGAAGGGCGACCGCGGCTGGACCGTCCACCAGTGGCTGAAGAAGGCCGTGCTGCTCTCGTTCCGCCTCAATCCGATGGAAGCGATTTCCGGAGCGCCGGGCGGCGCCCACTGGTGGGACAAGGTCCCGTCGAAATTCGCCGGCTGGGGCGAGAGGGAATTCGCCGCCGCGGGCTTCCGTGCCGTCCCCGGCGCGATCGTGCGCCGCGGTGCCTATGTCGCGCCGGGCGCCGTGCTGATGCCGAGCTTCGTCAACATCGGGGCCTACATCGGCGAAGGGACGATGGTCGACACTTGGGCGACGGTCGGAAGCTGCGCCCAGATCGGCCGCAACGTGCATATCTCCGGCGGCGCCGGGATCGGCGGCGTCCTCGAGCCGCTGCAGGCCGGCCCGGTGATCATCGAGGACGGTTGCTTCATCGGCGCCCGCTCCGAGGTCGCCGAAGGCGTTATCATTGAACGCGGTTCGGTGCTGTCGATGGGCGTGTTCATCGGTGCCTCGACCAAGATCGTCGACCGCTCGACCGGAGAAGTTCAGTACGGACGGGTGCCCGAATATTCGGTGGTCGTTCCGGGAACGCTGCCCGCGAAGGATGGCGGTCCTTCGCTTGCCTGCGCGGTCATCGTCAAGCGCGTCGACGAGCGCACCCGCTCCAAGACGGGCATCAACGAGCTGCTGCGCGATTAGATAAACTGACCTTATCGACGCCCGCCCGGCATTTGTTGGCGGGAACAGCCCTGTGACCACTACATCCGCGGGCGATGAAACCCGTGGATCCCAAGGCTTTTGAGCGCAACGCGGCGGACGCGGCCGCCGCAGCTGAGGCCTATCGCGCGCCGGTGATCCGCGCACAAATGAACCGCAGCGACTGGCTGACACTGGTTTCGCTGGCCTTGATTTGGGGCGGCGCCTTCTTCTTCATCGACGTCGCCGTCACCCATGTCCCGCCGCTCACTTATGTCTGGCTGCGCCTCTCGATCGCAGCGCTGGGAATGTGGCTCTTCCTAGCCGCCAGGCGCGAACCGCTCGGCCTGCCGCGCGAGGTGTGGGGCGCGATCCTTTTGCTCGCCTTGCTCAACAACGCCGTGCCTTTCGCGCTGTTCGGCTGGGGCCAGACGCATATCGCCAGCGGCCTCGCCTCGATCCTCAACGCCACGACCCCGATCTGGGGGGTGATCGTCGCCCATCTGCTGACCCGCGACGAACTCTTGAACCCGCGCAAGATCGCCGGCGTTCTGCTCGGTTTCGCCGGCGTTGCGACGATGATCGGACCGTCGCTGCTCTCCACTGTCGGCACCAATGCCTTGGCCCAGCTCGCCTGCGTCGCCGCCTCGCTATGCTACGCGCTGGCGGCGGTCTGGGCGCGCCGGTTCCGCAAGCTTGGGGTTTCGCCCTTCAGCGTAACGACCGGCCAGCTGACCGCAGGCGCTCTGGTAATGCTTCCGGTTTCGCTGCTGGTCGACCAGCCCTGGACGCGCCCTTCGCCGCCGCTCGGCGCCTGGGGCGCAATCGCGGCGCTGGCTCTCGTCTGCTCGGCTTTTGGTTATGTGCTCTACTTCCGCCTGATCGATCGGGCCGGCGCGACCAACGCCCTGCTGGTGACTCTGCTGGTGCCGCCGGTCGCGATCCTCCTCGGCGCGATCCTTCTCAGCGAGCGGCTCGCCGCCCAGGACTTCGCCGGCCTGGCGCTTATCGCGGCAGGGCTCGCCGCCATCGACGGCCGCGCGCTCAGCCTTTTTCGCCGGCCTGCGCCTCCACAAGCAGCTTAGCCGCTTCGCTGCCGGTCCAGTCGAGGTCGCCGACATAGCGCCAGACCTCCCGCCCCTCGGCATCGAAGAGGATGGTGGTGGGCAAAACTTCGGCGCCGAGCGCGCCGGACAGCGCCATCTTGGGATCGTGAAATGCGCCAAGATCGCGCACTTTGAGCTTTTCCAGAAACGCCTCGACCGAAGGCTGCGGGCCGACGTCCTGGCTGACCGCGATCACGCCGAGCTTGCCATCCGCCGCATGCGCCTGGGCGAGCCGGTCGAGCGTCGGCAGCTCCTTGACGCAGGGCGCGCACCAGGTCGCCCAGAGGTTGAGGAGCACGGGCACGCCCTTGAAATTTTCCAGGCTGATGTCGCCGCCGTCCGGGTCGGTGAAGGTGACGTCCGGCGCAGCTGTCCCCTTGCGGCTGCGGTCGATGCCCTTGACCGGCCCGACCGGCGCTTCGACCGCCGCGTCGTTCGCGGCGGATGAGTTGCCCGCGGGCGAGGGGTTGCAGGCCGCAAGTGCCAGGAAGGCAGTGCCAATGAGGATTAGACGCATGGCGCGCCGCTAGCGCAACCGGCACCGAGCGGCTAGTCGGGAGCCATGAGGCCGAAGCGGATTCTCCTGGTCGCCAGCACTGCCGCGCTCGCCGCATCGTGCGGGCGGCAGGCTGACCTGCGGCCCGCTCCCGGCCAGCCGCTTCCGGTCAAGCCGCTTACCGCCCGGACGACCCCGACCCCGCGCGAGCTTCTCGAGCTCCCCACCTACGCCAAGCCGGATCGGGTCGACGAGCTGGTCAAGAGGTCCGAGCCGCGCAAATCCGATCCGTTCGACCTGCCGCCCCCCTACGGCGGCTCGGCGCCGCCGCAGCCGGCAGGGACGACCCCCGAATCGCCGACCAATGAGGTCGCGCCGACCGATCCAGGAGATTGATCCGAAAATGGCAGCCCGCGTTCGCAAGGCGGTGTTCCCCGTCGCCGGTCTCGGCACACGGCTTCTCCCCGCCACCAAGAGCATTCCCAAGGAGATGGTCACGGTCGTCGACCGGCCGCTGATCCAATATGCGGTCGACGAGGCGCGCGAGGCGGGGATCGAGCAGCTCATCTTCGTCACCGGCAGAGGCAAGGCCGCGCTCGACGACTATTTCGACCATGCCTTCGAGCTCGAAACGACGATGCGCGAGCGGGGCAAGAGCCTGGATCCGCTGGCGCCGTCGCGCGCCGGCTTCGGCGAGGTGGTCAGCGTCCGCCAGCAGCAGCCGCTCGGTCTTGGCCATGCGGTCTGGTGTGCTCGCCATATCGTCGGCGACGAGCCGTTCGCGGTCCTTCTCCCCGACGAGCTGATGTTCGGCCAGCCGAACTGCCTCGCACAAATGGTCGAGGCCTACGAACAGGTCGGCGGCAACATCGTCGCCGCTCTGGAAGTGGCAGAAAGCGAAACGCACCAATATGGGGTGATCGACCCCGGCGCGACGAACGGGCGCCTGACTGAAATTCGCGGCCTGGTGGAAAAGCCCGCGCCCGGAACCGCGCCTTCCAACCTGATGCTTCCGGGCCGCTACATCCTCCAGCCCCAGGTAATGCGCGTGCTCGATGCGCAGGAGCCTGGCGCGGGCGGCGAGATCCAGCTGACCGACGCGATCGCCAGGCTGATCGGCCAGCAGCCGCTCCATGGCTATCGCTTCGAGGGCGAGCGCTACGACTGCGGCAGCGCCGCGGGGTTCGTCATCGCCAATGTCGCGATGGCACTCCAGCGCGAGGAGGTCGCGCCGCAAGTGCGGGAGTTCCTCGCCAGAGCTTAAGGCTCCAGCTCGACGTCCCAGTAGAGATAGTCGCGCCAGCTTTCGTGGAGGTAGTTCGGCGGGAAGGCGCGGCCGTGCTCCTGCAACTGCCAGCTGGTCGGCCGGATCGGCTCGCGCAGCGGGTGCATGTGCGCCTCGCGCGGAGTGCGGCCGCCCTTTCTGAGGTTGCACGGCGCGCAGGCGGTCGCGACATTCTCCCAGGTCGTGCGGCCGCCCTGCGAGCGAGGGATGACATGGTCGAAAGTCAGTTCCTTGGCGGCGCCGCAATAGACGCAGCGGAATTTGTCGCGAAGGAACAGGTTAAAGCGCGTGAACGCCGGATATTCGTTGGGCCGCACGTAATCCCGCAGCGCGATCACGCTCGGCAGCTTCATCGCCACGCTGGGGCTGTGCACTTCGCGGTCGTAATGGGCGACCACGTCGACCCGCTCGAGGAACATGGCCTTGATTGCCGTCTGCCATGGCCACAGCGACAGCGGATAATAAGACAAAGGCGTGTAATCGGCGTTGAGCACCAGCGCCGGGCAACTTTCGGGATGTCGGATCAGCTCAGGGTGATACACGCCAGACAAAGCCTTTCGTTCGGTCGGCCCGAACTCCAGCTCCCCGGCCTCGTCGCACGCAAGGAGGAGAGGGCGCCGGCCCATCTTCCCTTGTCGGCCGCCGGATGCCAACCCGGCGTGACATCATGATGAATCGAAGATTGCAGACTCGCCGTCAAGAGGGCGCCAGGTGATCGTCACCCGTTTTGCGCCTTCTCCGTCGGGACGGTTGCACCTGGGACACGCTTACAGCGCGCTGCTCGGCCACACGCTCGCCACCGAGGCGGGCGGCCGCTTCCTCCTCCGCATCGAGGATCTCGATCGGACGCGCTGCAAACCCGAGTTCGTCGATGCAATCCATGAGGATCTTCGCTGGCTCGGCATTCATTGGGACGAACCGGTGCTGGTCCAGTCGCAGCGCACGTCCGCCTATGAAGCCGCGCTCGAGCGACTACGGTCGGAAGGGCTGATCTTCGCCTGCTTCTGCACCCGCGCCGATATCGCGCAGTCGCTGACCGCCCCGCACGGCGATGCCGCCACCTCCTATCCGGGCACCTGTCGCGACCTCGCCGACGACCCCGAGCGGCGCGCGACGATGCCGCATTGCTGGCGGCTCAACGCCGGCCGCGCGCTCGAGCGCGCGGCCCTTCCCTCGTGGAGCGAAGCCGACGGCCGCGCTTTCACCGCGAGCGGAACCGAGATCGGCGATGCGATCCTGGCCCGGAAGGACGCGCCCGCGTCTTATCATCTTGCCTGTGTCGTCGACGATGCCGAGAGCGGCGTCACCACCGTCGTGCGAGGCGCGGATCTCAGGCCCTCGACGCCCGTTCAGCGGCTTCTCCAATTGCTGCTGGGGCTTCCCGAACCGACCTACGTCCACCACCCGTTGATCACCCACGCGGACGGGCGGCGGCTGGCGAAGCGCGACCAGGCGCCGACGCTCGCCGCGTTGCGCGAATCCGGCGTGGACCCTGCCGAGCTCGCCGCCGCGCTGGTCCGCGGCGAGCTCCCCGCTGGCTTTCGGCTCCAGGAAGCCTAAATAGCGCGCATGACCACTATCCTGCTGATCCTGCTCCTGCTCGCCATGGCCGCGACGGGCTATGTCCTCGTTCGCGGCGTCATGGCGATGGCGTCGGGCAAGGACATCAGCGGCGAGCGGCAGCAAAATTACATGCGCAAGCGCGTGCTGTTCCAGGCGCTGGCCATTTTCGTCGTCGTTCTGATCCTGATCGTCGCGGGCGCGTCGCGCTAGGGCGGCCTCGCTTGGTCAAGCTCAACAAGATCTACACCCGAACCGGTGACCAGGGCACCGCCGGCCTCGTCGACGGCAGCCGAGTCAGCAAGGCGAGCCTGCGCATGGCCGCGATCGGCGAGGTCGATGAAGCCAATGCCGCGGTGGGAATGGCCATCGCCGCGATGGCCGGCGGGGATGTCGCCGAGCAGCTGACGCGCATCCAGAACGAGCTGTTCGACCTTGGCGCCGACATCGCCACGCCGGGCGAGATCGAAGGCGCGCTGCGCATCGTCGCCGGCCAGGTCGACCGGTTAGAGCGCGAGATCGACGCGATGAATGCCCGCCTCGAGCCGCTTACCAGCTTCATCCTTCCTGGAGGGTCTCCGGCGGTCGCGGCGCTACACTTCGCGCGGACCGTGGTCCGGCGGGCCGAACGCGCCGCGGTCGCGCTGCACGAGGCCGAGCCGCTCAACCCCCACGCGCTCGCCTACCTCAATCGCCTCTCCGACCATCTGTTCGTTGCCGCGCGCCATGTCGCGGCGCAGTCGGGCGGCGACGTCCTGTGGCAGCCGGGCGCGACGCGCGGCGATTAGCCGCGGTTATGGAACATATCACGAACTCTACGGTGGCCTCTACGGCTGTTTCGTGGCACTGCGAACAGCATGGCCAGGGAGGATTCGCCTAAGCCCCCCGAAGCGCTCGCCGTGCAGTTCCGGGAGACGCGCAGGCTGACGCTCGACCTCGCCGCGCCGCTCAGCGACGCCGACGCGACGATCCAGCCCTTCCCCGACGCCTCGCCCGCGAAATGGCACCTCGCCCACACCAGCTGGTTCTTCGAGACGTTCGTGCTGCGCGACCACGCGCCGGGTTACCGCGCCTTCGACGAGCGTTACGCCTTCCTCTTCAACTCTTATTACGAGGCCGAAGGGCCGCGCCACGCGCGTCCGCGGCGCGGAATGCTGAGCCGCCCGTCGCTGGACGAAGTGCGCGCCTACCGCGCTTATGTCGACGAAGCGCTCGATCGCGCGCTCCCCTCCCTGCCGGAACCCGCGCTCGACCTCATCGAGCTTGGAATTCACCACGAGCAGCAGCACCAGGAGCTGCTCCTCACCGACATCCTCGCGACCTTCGCTGAAAACCCGCTCGAGCCCGCTTATGCGGAGCTTCCGCCTCCGGCCTGCTTCGCCGTAGAGCCGCTCGGCTGGCATCGCGGGCGCGAGGGATTGGTCGAAATCGGTGCCGGGGACCAAGGCTTTGCCTTCGATTGCGAGCGACCGCGCCACGAGGCCTTGCTCCACCCCCACGAACTCGCCGGGCGCAGGGTCACCAATGGCGAATGGTGCGAGTTCATCGCCGACGGCGGCTATGCAACGCCGGCCCTGTGGCTGTCAGAAGGCTGGGACTGGGTCCAGCGCGAGGACATCACGGGCCCGCTCTACTGGCGCGGCGAAGGCAGCGAGTTTACCCTCGGCGGCCGCCGCGAGATCGACAAGGCGGCCCCGGTCTCGCACATCAGTTTCTATGAAGCCGAGGCGTATGCACGCTGGGCGGGAGCGCGCCTGCCGACCGAGGCCGAATGGGAGGATTTCGCGGCTTCCGCCGACCCGATGATCGGCAACCAGCTCGACGCGGCGCAAGCGGTCGTCCCACGCCCGGGCGGCGGAATGTTCGGCGACGTCTGGGAATGGACGCAAAGCGCCTTCGCGCCTTATCCCGGCTATGCGCCCGCCGAGGGCGCGGTCGGCGAATATAATGGCAAGTTCATGTGCGGGCAGTTCGTCCTCAAGGGCGCGAGCTGCGCGACGCCGCGCGGGCACAGCCGCGCCTCTTACCGCAATTTCTTCCCGCCCAGCGCGCGCTGGCAATTCACGGGAGTGCGTCTTGCTCGCGACGCTTGACGAACAGACGCGCGCGTTCCGCGACGACGTGCTTGCGGGCCTGTCGGCGCCGATCCCGGCGATCCCGGCGCGCTGGCTTTACGACCTTCGCGGCTCCGAGCTGTTCGACGAGATCACGCGGCTGCCGACCTATTATCCGACGCGGGTCGAAACCGCGCTGCTGCACGCCATCATGCCCGAGGCCGCGGCGCGAATTGCGAAGGGTGCCGCAGTGATCGAATTCGGCGCGGGCTCGGCGACCAAGACTCCCGTGCTGTTGGAAGCGATCGCTCCCGCCGCTTATGTCCCGGTCGACATTTCCGGCGACTATCTCGAGCAAAGCGCGGCCGAGCTGCAGCAGCGCTTTGCGCACATCCAGGTGATGCCGGTGGTGGCCGATTTCGCGCGGCCGTTCACGCTCCCCGGCGAAATTGCAGATCTGCCCAAGCTCGGCTTCTTCCCCGGGTCGACCATCGGCAATTTCGTCCCGCGCAGCGCCACCGACCTGCTGCGCCAGTTCCGGGCGCTGCTCGGTCCGGGCTCGCAATTGCTGATTGGCATGGACCGGGTGAAGCCGGTCGAGCGGCTGCTCGCCGCTTATGACGAGCCGGCGGGGGTGACCGCCGCATTCAATCTCAACCTGCTGACGCGCATCAACCGCGAGCTCGACGGCGACGTGCCCGTCGACGCCTTCCGCCACGAAGCGCGCTGGAACGACATATTGTCGCGCGTCGAGATGCACCTCGTCCCCACCCGGGATGTCGCCTTCTCGATTGCCGGGCGCAGCTTCCGCTTCGCGGCGGGCCAGTCGATCCACACCGAGAACAGCCACAAGTACGGCCGCCGCGGCGCTCGCGTGCTGCTGCTCGCCGGCGGCTGGACGCCGATCGCCGAATGGAGCGACGAAGGCGGCGACTTCGCCGTGATCCTCGCTACCGCCGAGCCGGAGAGGTTTGCGCCGTAAACCGGGCGCGGCTAAGCCCGCCTTATGCTTATCGCGCTCGTCGAAATCGCCAACCTGCTGCTCAGCGTGCTCACCTGGATCATCATCATCCAGGTGGTCTTGAGCTGGCTGTTCGCCTTCAACGTCCTCAACACCAGCTCGGCCGGTGTGCGCGCCTTCGCGCTGGCGCTCGAGCGGATCACTGCTCCGCTTTACCGGCCGATCCGGCGCTTGATGCCCGATTTCGGCGGGATCGACTTCTCGCCGCTGGTCATCCTTATCCTCATCCAGGTGATCAAGAAGCTGCTGGCCGGCGTCGTCCTGCAATATTCCTTCGGGGCATGAGCGCGAAGCTGATCGACGGAAAGGCCGCGGCACAGGCGCTGCGCGACGAAGTCGCCCGCGAGGTCGTCCGTTTTCGCCAGCACGCCGGCCGCGCGCCGGGCCTTGCCGTCGTCCTGGTCGGCGACGATCCGGCCTCCGCGGTGTACGTCCGCTCGAAAGGCAAAGCGACGCGCGAAGCCGGGATGGAGAGCTTCGAGCACCGCCTGCCGGCTTCGGCGACGCAGGAGGAGCTGGTGGCGCTGGTCGACCGGCTCAACCACGACCCCGCAGTCGACGGCATCCTCGTCCAGCTGCCGCTTCCGCCGCAGATCGACGAGCAGGCGATTATCACCCGCATTTCGCCCGACAAGGACGTCGACGGCTTCCACCCCGTCAACGCCGGCCGGCTGGCGATTGGGCTCGAGGGTTTCGTGCCGTGCACGCCGCTCGGCTGCCTCAAGCTGCTGCAAAGCGAGCTTGGCAACCTTGCCGGCAAGGAAGCGGTGGTGATCGGCCGCTCCAACATCGTCGGCAAGCCGCTGGCGCAGCTTCTGCTGATGGAGAACGCCACCGTGACCATCGCCCATTCCAAGACGCGCGACCTTGCCGCCGTCGCGCGGCGCGGCGATCTCTTGTTCGCGGCGGTGGGTCAGCCGGAGATGGTACGCGGCGACTGGGTCAAGCCCGGCGCGACCGTGATCGACGTCGGCATCAATCGCGTGCCTGCCGCGGACGGCAAATCCAAGCTGGTG
>DATLGK010000004.1:0-18251 GCA_035540475.1 Sphingomicrobium sp. | reverse complement strand
CATTTAAGCGGATAGCGAGAGCGGGGGGGCAAAAGGTCACTATCCGACTGCACAACGCGGCCTGATCGGCATCAGTTCCGGCGCTTCGCAACTTTTTTCGAGCGCCGCCGTAACGATCGTTCGCGGCGGTCAAGCCGCGGGGAAGACGGGGAGGTCGACGCTGTAGCGCCCGAGCTTGCGCTCGAGGTTGGAGCGGAGCTGCTTGGCGAGACCACCGACGATCCGCTCGAACTGCACCTTTTCCGAATTATCCTCGTCGTCCGGCACCAAAACCGGGCTCGAAAGTGCCAATCGAGCGGTCAGCTCGCTGGTCCTGCGCAGCGACACTTCGATCATCTGCTGGGGCGCGTTGATCATCGCGAATTCGACAATTTCGGTAACAAGGAAAGCGACCGCCACCGCCACGTCCTGGGTCGTGTAAAGCGAGTCGAGGTCGAGCTCGATCGCCACTCCGCGCGCCGGTTCTGGGGCGGTGGCGCGAAGCTCAGCCGCCAATTCGGTGACCAGCGGACGCAGCGCGATGCCGCGATTTTCCTCCATCTCGGCGAAGTGATTGCGGTGGACGATCGACAAGGCGCCGACCCTGCGGCTGATTGCGGCATAGGCCGCCCGCGCTTCGGGCGTCGCCGCGGTGCGGCCGTGGATGTTCAGGAGCGATGCCACGACTTGAAGATTATTCTTCACACGGTGGTGGACTTCGCGGACCAGCCGTCGCTGTCCCTCGAGCGCGCCGGTCATTTCGCGGTCCGATTCCTCCACTCGCGCGACGGCTCGGGCAAATGCGTCGCGCAGCTCCTGGATTTCCTGGGAAGGGCCAAGCTTGCGCGGCAGGTCGAGGGGCCCGCCACCAGGGCGGTACTGCAGAACGGCGCGCTGGAGGCGCTTCAGCGGGCGGATCAGGAGCCGGCTGACCAGCGACCAGGTGATGATTGCGGCCGCGACCCACATCAGCAGCGGAAGGAGCAGGAGAAGGCGGTCGGCCGTCGTGATCTCGCGGCGCGCGAGCCCGATGCGTGCGACGAGATGGCCGTTGCCGATCGGAAGTTCGCTGATCCGCAGCTGCCGCGTCGCGCCCGAGGGGTCGTCGACGACGACCAGCTCGCGGGCGCCGTCGCGCAGCGAGAAAAATCCGATCGTTCCGCCGCCGCCCGTCGCTGCGTCGCGCAGCTCCGCGACGCCGATCAACGTGGTCGCCATGCCATTGATCACGCCTGCGCGAACGGCGACCGCGTCGTCAGTGGGCGCGATCGCGACCCGAATATGGCCCGGTGCGACCAACGGAAGATCGCCGACGTGCGCCGGCGGGCCGACGTTGCATAGGGGTTTGCCGTCCGGCGCCTCAAGTTCGAATTGCTGGGCTATGGCCGGGGCGATCGCGAGAGAGTGGCGGGCGCGCTCGCACGCCCCCCCGGAACCGCCCGCCAATGCCCCGTTGGCGGCAATGCGCAGCGCAAGCGCGTTGCGGGCGATAAGGCTCTCGACCGCGCCGGCGACCATCTGCGACTGATCCTGGATCCGGCCCTCGAGCGCCTTGTTTGCCTGGCCGATGCCGGAGCTGCCGATGAGCGCCAGGCCAATTCCGATCGGCAGGAGGACAGCCGTCAGGATGAGCAGCAACTTGGCTGCGGTCGGCCAGCGTGCGATCCGCTCCGAGACGGTCACCGGGCCGGCTCCCGCTTCGGATGCGCGTTAGTTGAGCTTACCGATGAGATTGAGGAAATCTTCAGGAACGGATTCACGCAAAGTATCGTCGTAGACAGAGCGAAGCGCGCGCCCGAGGTCACCCGAGCGCTGGCGTTTCGAATTGCTGTTCGAAGCCGCAGGTTTTTTCGAGCGCCTGGAATCTCCGGCTCCCTCCCTTTCGCTCCGCTTCTTCGCACTCAACTCTTATTCCCCCCTCGCGCGGGTGATGCCGCGCTCATAATCAACTGAAATAGCAGCGCAACGGCAACGTGACCCCTGCACCGTTCCGATACGCAACAGGCCGGCGCCGCCTTGCTTCAATCGCGTGCAGCGGGACCGGCCCACTGCGCGGAAACCAAATGGCCGGTGCTTTGTTCCAGTCGCACGTCATATCTCTGGGGGTGGCGGGTAGCCGAACAAGCGACGGTCCTTTCCAGGGTTGCAACAATAAGGGAGCGCCGCCAAAGACGGCGCCAAACGTCTACGAGGGAGAATCCGTGAACATGTCCCTTGGCCAGGAACTTGCGCCCCACCTTCCATTCCTTCGCCGCTACGCCCGCGCGCTGACCGGCAGCCAGTCGCACGGCGACGCCTTCGTCCGGGCAACGCTCGAGGCGATCGTCGCCAAGCCCGACGAATTTCCGCGCGATGTCGATCCGCGTCTCGCGCTCTACAAAACCTTCCACGCGATCTGGTCGACCGCCAATATCGAGGAAGGGGAGGAGCCTTCGACCAGCCCGACGGGCGCTGAAAAAATCGCCCACGCCCGCCTCTCGCGAATCACGCCGCTTTCGCGGCAGGCGCTGCTGCTGACCTCGCTCGAAGGTTTCTCTTCGGAAGAGACCGGCTATCTCATCGGCGCCAGCCCGCAGGACGTGGACAGCCTCGTCAGCGAGGCGCTCGAGGAAATCGAGCGGCAGACGCTGGCCGACGTGCTCATCATCGAGGACGAGCCGATCATCGCAATGGATATCGAGACCATTGTCCGCGACCTTGGTCACAACGTGACGGGCGTTGCCGTGACTCGCGACGAAGCGGTCGCCCAGGCCAGGCAAAATCCTCCCGGACTGGTCCTCGCCGACATCCAGCTTGCCGACGATTCGAGCGGGATCGACGCGGTGAAGGACATTCTCGCCGAATTCTCGGTGCCGGTGATCTTCATCACCGCCTTCCCGGAGCGCCTGCTGACCGGCACCCGTCCGGAGCCCACGTTCCTCATCACCAAGCCGTTCCAGCGCTCGACGGTGAAAGCGGCGATCGCCCAGGCCTTGTTCTTTGACGCTGCGACGGTCCCCGCGGCTTAAGGTCTGGCCTTAAGCTGCGGAACAGGAGTCGACCCGACGCGTTGGCCGGGGGAACAGTGATTTCGTAACGAGAGCATAATGGTCGATCCGCGGCACAAGGAACCCTCCGTACGAGAAACAGCCACGGAGGCCCGGGCTGGGTCGACCCCGGGTGTCGCTCGCAATGTTCTCGTGATCGGTACGTTGTTGGTGGTGATCTTGTTCACCCTGATCGTCTTGGTCGGGCGCTCCTGAGCCACTAGCGTCTGTCACAATCGCTGTTCATGTTGGATCAAAGTGGGCGGCCGCACGGCTGCCCGCACAAAACGGGTGGGGAATAGTTTGTCAGACGAGCGCGACGAGGACCGACCAGCCGCCGCTTCGGCCGAGCCGGTTCCGCTGTCCGATCCGGAATTCAAGGAACAGCTGGCGTCAGTGATCCCGCACTTGCGCGCGTTCGGCCGTTCGCTGTCCGGCAGCCGCGACCTCGCCGATGACCTGGTGCAGGAGACGTTGCTGAAGGCATGGGCGGCGCGAAAGCGGTTCCAGGCCGGGACCAACATGCGCGCCTGGACCTTCATCATCTTGCGCAACCTGTTCCTCAGCCAGATGCGGCGCGCGCGCTTCAAGGGCGAGTGGGACGACGTCACCGCTTCCAAGATCCTCGCCGCACCCGCAAGCCAGGACCGGCACATCGAGCTCGGCGACATGCAGCGGGCGCTGATGCACCTCCCTCAACCGCAGCGGGAAGCGCTAATCCTCGTCGGCGCGGGCGGGTTTGCCTATGAAGAAGCCGCCGAAATCTGCGGCTGCGCGGTCGGTACGATCAAGAGCCGCGTCGCGCGCGGCCGGGTCGCGCTCGAACAATTGCTCTCGAGCGGCAAGCTGCCGTCGCGGCGCCAGCACCGCACCGATCCCGACAAGTCGGCGCTCCAGACGATCATGGGTGAAGTGGACGAGCTCAGCCGCGATCACGAGTGATCGGCGCGCGCGGTCAGTTCAATTTGCGGAGCAGTTCGGCAAAGTCGCGGTCGCACGGCTCCGACGCCGCAGCCTCGAAGGCGCGGCGCAGAGCGGCCGTGATTCCGACATGGGCCGGCGGGATGTCGACTCTGATGACTTGACGGTCCATCGCGTTGACACCCGAAATGATCTGCTCCTCTTGCTCCTGCGTCATCGTGCCGACAAACGAGCAGACGCGCGCGGAAGTTTCGTTCCGAATTTGGTCGATATGATGAAAATGCGGCAATGAGTTCGCCAATATCGACCGATGCGCGCGCGCAGGCGCTCGACCGGGCGTGCAGATATGCGCCATTCTTGCGCCAGGCAGCCGAGACGCGCGGTGATATTGTCGATTCCTTCCTGGCGAGCGGCGCAGCGGCTGCGGCCGAAGTTGCGCTCGCCGCCGCGGATCTTCCGGTCGAGGCGCGTTTGCGGCGGCAGAGGCACGGGCTGGCCCTGGCCCTGGCGCTCGGCGATCTTTCCGGAGAGCTCGAGCTGGAGGAGGTCACGGCCCGCCTTTCCGCCTTCGCCGACTCGGCAATCGACATGGCTGTGACAGAGGCGTTGCAAGAGCGCGTGCCCGGCTGCGAGGCTCGAGGCTTTGCAGTCATTGCGATGGGCAAGCTTGGCAGTTTCGAACTGAACTATTCGTCGGACGTCGACCTCATCCTTTTGTTTGATCAGGCCACCCTGCCGAGGCGCGAACGCGACGAACCGGGCGAGACGGCAGTGCGCATCGGCCGGCGCCTCATCGAGCTTGTGCAGAAGCGCACCGAGGATGGCTACGTTCAGCGCGTCGACTTGCGGCTCCGCCCGTCGCCAGAAGTCACGCCGATCGCCCTCCCCGTCGATGCAGCCATCTCGCACTACGAATCGAGCGCATTGCCGTGGGAACGTGCGGCGTTCATCCGAGCCCGCGCCTGCGCTGGCGACATTGCGCTCGGCCAGCGCTTTCTCGACGCAATTCGGCCCTTCGTCTGGCGCCGATCGCTCGATTTTGGGGTGATCGACGAAGTGCGACAGATCTCGGCGCGGATCCGGGACCATTTCGCGCAAGGCTCGGCAATCGGCGCCGGCTACGATCTGAAGCGCGGCCGCGGCGGAATCCGCGAGGTCGAGTTCTTCGTCCAGATCCAGCAGATGATCCATGGCGGGCGCGACCCGTCGGTGCGCGAGCCGGCGACACTCGACGCCATTCGAGCCCTGCGCGCCGCGGATCGGCTGGAAGCGCGGGATGCCGAGGAACTGGCAAGCGCTTACCGCCTCCTGCGCACGATCGAGCATCGGGTGCAGATGGTCGAGGACGCCCAAACTCACCTGCTTCCGGCCGATCCGGCGGCGCTGGACAATGTCGCCAGGTTGCATGGCCTGGCCTCGGGGGGCGAGCTGCTTGCCCAGCTCGAGCCGCACGTCGAGGCGGCCGGCGCTCTGTTCGATAGCCTGGACCCCGGCGATCGCGGCGAGCTTTCCAACGATCCGACCATTCTTCGCTCCGAGCTTCGAGCGATCGGCTTCACCGACGTCGACGCCGCACAGCGCCACATAGCCAATTGGCGATCGGGCAAGGCTCGTTCGCTTCGCTCGCCTGCTGCGCGGCAGGCTTTCGAAGGCATGCTTCCCGCGCTGCTCCGGGCGGTCGCGGCGGGGTCGCAGCCGGATCATGCGCTCAACCGGCTGGGCGACATTGTCGAGCGGCTCTCGAGCGGGGTGAACTTCTTCCGCCTGCTTGCGGCTCGAGACGATCTCGTCCGGCTCCTCGCGCAAATCCTCGCCCACGCCCCGGCGCTCGCGGAGCAGCTCGGGCGTCGGCCCGAACTGTTCGAGGGGCTGTTCGACGCGACGAGCTTCGCCATGCCGGAGAGCGCCGAGGATTTCGCGGCGACGCTTCGCCAGGCGATGCTGGGCCAGCCGTTCGACGTCGCGCTCGACCGGGCGCGGCGACTGGTCAACGAGCGTCGCTTTGCGCTCGGCGTTCAGCTGATCGACCGGAGGCGCGACCCGCTCGAAGTCACCGAAGGCTATGCCCGCGTCGCAGAAGGCGCCCTGGTGGCCCTCGGCGACGCCGCGACCCAAGAGTTTGAACAGGCCCATGGCCGCTTCCCGGACGGCGAGTTGCTGGTGCTCGGGCTCGGCCGCTTCGGCGGCCATTCGCTGACGCACGCGTCCGACTTGGACATCATCTATTTGCACACTGCGGGTGGGGGCGGGGCGTCGGACGGCAAGCGGCCGCTCGGTCCCAACGATTATTTCAATCGCCTCGCTAGCCGCGTCACCGCCGCGATGAGCGTGCCGACGGCCGCGGGACCGCTTTACGACGTCGACACTCGCCTCCGACCAGAGGGCGCCAAGGGGATGCTCGCCGTCTCGATCGACGCATTCGAGCGCTACCAGCGCGAAGAAGCCTGGACATGGGAGCATATGGCGCTGTGCCGCGCGCGCCCCGTGTTCGGCTCCGCGGAAGCCAAGGCACGGATCAGCGCGCTGATTGGCTCGATCCTGCGCCAGCCGCGCGACTTTGCATCGGTCGCTCGGGACGCGGTGAAGATGCGCGCGGAGATGGAGCGGCACAAACCCGCCCGCGGCCACCTCGACGTGAAGCTCGGTCCTGGAGGGTTGGTCGACCTCGAATTTGCGGTGCAGGTCCTCCAGCTCACCCGCCATGTCGGGCTTTCGAGCAGGCTCGAGGACGCGTTGGAAGCCCTCGCGGCAGAGTCGTTGGTCGAGGCAAAAGTTGTCGATGCGCTAAAGTTGCTGTCGCGAATGCTGGTGATGATGCGGCTAGTCGCGCCCGGGGAAGTCAAACCCACGGCCGAGACATGGCAGCTGGTCGCGCAGGCGTGCGGCGCCGCAAGCTGGGACGAACTGCTTGCCGAGCACGACGCCGCGCGGCAGACGATCCTCACGCTTTGGGAAAGCATCAGGAAAGAGGCCCAATGATCATGAACGAAGGCGACAAGGTTCCGGCGATCACCGTCACGGCAAGCGACGGCAGCAGCGTCAACCTCTCGGCTCCCGGGCGGCGGGTGGTGCTCTATTTCTATCCCAAAGACGATACGTCCGGCTGCACTCGCGAGGCGCAGGACTTCACCGCTCTGGCGGACGATTTCCACAAGGCCGGCGTAAAGGTCATCGGCGTGTCTCGCGACCCGATGGCAAAGCATGAAAAATTCATCGGCAAATATGGCCTTCGGGTGCCTTTGGCCGCCGACGAAGACGGCCGCATCTCGGACGCCTTCGGCACCTGGGTGCAAAAGAGCATGTACGGCCGCAAATATATGGGCATGGAGCGCGCAACCTTCCTGATTGGCGCCGACGGCCGTGTGCTCCGCGCGTGGCGCAAGGTGAAGGTGCCCGGCCACGCCGAGGAGGTGCTGGCCTCAGCGCGGCAACTCCAGTCGGCCTAGCCTGCGAGGCGTTTCAAGAGCTCGACTGTGATCGGGACCTGGCCGTGGAAGCCTTCGACCCACACCTTCTCGTCAAGACCGTGGGAGCCGGATTTCTGCCCGACGATGCCCCATGAGCCGCCAACGCCGTAGACCGGGATGCCGATTGCCCTGAGGTATGCTCCGTCGGTCGCGCCGGCGGACATGAACGGAATGATTGGCGCGCCTGGGAAACGCGTCGCCACTGCGGCGCGGTAGGCCTCGGTGACATCCCGCCGCAGCGGCGATGGAGCGGTCTCCGGCGTGGTCGACGGCTCATCGACAGTGACTGCCACGTCACTTCCCGACAGAGCTTGCAGCTGCTGCCGCACCGTTTCGATCTTCACCCCCGGAAAGATGCGGCAGTTGACGTTGGCTTCGGCGCGCTGCGGCAAGGCGTTGGGCGCGTGGCCGCCCGACAGCATGGTCGCCACGCAGCGGGTGCGCGTGGAGCCAGGCATATTCGTTTCAAGCAGGTCAGCAACCTCGCGATCCTTGGGATCGGCCAGGAATTGCTTGATGAGCTCGCCCATCTTCCCTTTGTCATTGGCAGCGAGCAAGTCGAAGTGCGCCCTCGTCGCATCGTTTACCATCGGCTCGAAGCGGTGCGCCTCAATCGCCTTCAGCGCGGAGGCGAGGGCATAGATTGCGTTGTCGGGCCTCGGCACCGAGCTGTGGCCGCCACGATTGGTGGCGACGAGCTTGTAATCAGCATAGGTCTTCTCGGCGATCTGCAGGTACCAGCCCTCCGCCCTCCCGTCTTTGTAGACTGCGCCGCCGCCGGCGTCGAAATTGAGCGCATATTCGGCATCAATCAGGTCCCGCCATTCAGTCGCGGCCCGGCGCACGGAGTGCATCTCGGTTTCCTCGTCGCCGGTGAAAAGGACGACGATGTCACGGTTCGGCTGGAAGCCCTGGCGCTTCAGCTCCTGCAGGGTCAGCACAATGCCGGTCAGCTGGCTTTTGTTGTCGGCCGTCCCGCGGCCAAGATAATAGCCGTCCTGTTCGCGGAACTGGAACGGCGGGTTCTTCCAGTCCGCCGGGTTCGCCTCGACCACGTCCATATGCGCCAGCAGAAGAATCGGCTTCCTGCCGCTCGGCCGCGCGGCGGGCCAGCGCGCGATCAGAGTTTGCGTATTGTCATGGTCCTTGACGACGACATTGGTGATGCCCGCCTTTGCGAACTCGGCCTTGAGCAGGCTGGTGAGCTTGCGGAACTCCGCCGGGCGGCCGGCGACGGTCGGGATCTCGACTATCTTTTGGAACAAGGCGCGCTCGGCGGCGCGGGCCGCGGGATCGGGCGTTGGAGCCTGGGCTGCAAGCGGAGCGGCAGCGATCAGCAGCGCGGCGGCGGCAAGGCGGTGCAACATCGACGATTCTCCTGGCAGCCGCGGCGCGGCTTGCCTCAAGCCTGTTCGATCCCGTGGCCCTGCGCAAGATATTCGGCGCTTCGCATCTCCTCGAGTCGGCTGATCGTGCGCTGGAACTCGAAGCTGCCGTCGCCCGCCGGATAGAGTCCCGCAGGCTCCGCATCCGCGGAGGCGAGCAGCTTCACCTTATGCTCGTACAGCGCGTCGATCAGTGTCACGAAGCGTGCCGCTTCGTTGCGCATCTCGCGCCCCATGACAGGAATGCCGACGATGATGATCGTGTGGTAGCGCCGCGCGATGGCCAGATAATCGGCCGCGCCGCGCGGATCCCCGCACAGTCGCTTGAAGGAAAAGACCGCGACGCCCTTGAGGCTCTTGGGCACGTGCAGGGAGCGCCCGCCGCCGACGTCGAGCTCCTCGCTCGGTACCTTGGCGCGGTCCTCGACGGCAAAGTCGGTGAGCTGGAAGAAAGCCTGGCTCAGCGCCGCCGTCGCTTCGGCGCCGTTGGGCACGTGCCACGTCCTTACCCCCGACAGCCGGTCGAGCCGGTAATCGGTCGGCCCGTTGACTTCGACGACCTCGAGTTTTTGCTCGATGAGGTCGATGAAGGGCAGGAACAGCTCGCGGTTGAGCCCATCGTTGTAGAGATCCCGCGGCGGACGATTGGAAGTCGTGACCAGTGACACGCCATTGTTGATCAGCCAGTCGAACAGCCTCGACATGATCATCGCGTCAGCCGGATTGGTGACCATCATTTCGTCGAAGGCGAGGAATCGGACCTCCCTGGCGATGTCATCGGCGACGGCAAAGATCGGGTCGCCCTTCTCATGTTTGCGAGCCGCGGCCAGGCGCTCATGCACCTCCAGCATGAAGGCATTGAAGTGCGTTCTGCGCTTCGGGCGGACCTCGATATGGTCGAAGGCGAGGTCCATCAGCATGGATTTCCCCCGCCCAACGCCTCCCCACAGGTAGACGCCCGGATGCTGCGGACCGGCTGGGGGGGTGCCGATCAAGTAAGTGTACCAGCGTTTCTTGCGCGGCTTCCATTCGAGCGCCGCCTGTAAGCGGTCGAGCGCCTCCACGGCCTTCTCCTGCGCCGGGTCGGGCCGCAATTCTCCGGCGTCGAGCAGTCGCTGGTACGCGGCCCGGACCGGAGCGGTCATGCCGCGGGTGCGTTGCGCTCGCGGATCCGCTTCAACGTCCCGCTGAAGCTGTAGCAGGGCTCGCCATTCTGCCTGACCACGCCCTGCAGGAAGGCGTGGCCGCGGGTCTGCCTGACCAGCTCGACATGAGCGTCGAGCGGCGATCCGGGCTTGCCGCGCGCGAGGAAATGGGTGGTGAGGTCGAGCGTCACATAATGGCCGCGCTCCATTCCCGCGCACAGGCCGCCGGCGAACATCGACATATCGATGAAGCTCATCACCGATCCGCCGTGCAGCGAGCCGCCCATGTTCATATGCGCTTCGGTCGGGAACATCCGGCAGATCGCGCGGCCGGGCCCGTCCGGCTTGAACAGCAGCCTGCCGGTGGCCGCGGCGAAGGATCCGCGCGGGAAGTCGCCCCAACTATACCAGCCTTCGTGGTCCGGATCGGGCCGCGCGCCGGTGGGGACGCCGACGTCCTCCATCAAGCCTTCGTTGATTTGTTCGTTACTCACGCTGCCCGTTCGGCGATCAGTTTCTTGGTCTCGGCGATCGCCTTGGCTGGATTAAGGCCCTTCGGGCAGACGTTCGCGCAATTCATGATCGTGTGGCAGCGATAGAGGCGGAACGGGTCCTCGAGCTGGTCGAGGCGCTCGCCCGTCGCTTCGTCGCGGCTGTCGGCCAGCCAGCGATAGGCCTGGAGCAGGATCGCGGGCCCGAGGAAGCGATCGCTATTCCACCAGTAACTCGGGCAGCTGGTCGAACAGCAGAAGCAGAGGATGCATTCGTAAAGACCGTCGAGCTTCGCACGGTCTTCCGGGCTCTGCACCCGTTCGCGCGACGGCGCAGCGCTTCCGCTCTTCAGCCAGGGCTGGATCAGCGCGTACTGGGCATAGGCATGGGTCAGGTCCGGAACCAGGTCCTTGACCACTTCCATGTGCGGCAGCGGGGTGATCTGCACTTCGCCCTTTAGATCATCGATCGCGGTGGTGCAGGCGAGCCCGTTGCGGCCGTCCATGTTCATCGAGCAGGAGCCGCAGATCCCTTCGCGGCACGAGCGGCGGAAGGTGAGGGTCGGGTCGATCTCGTTCTTGATCTTGATCAGCGCGTCGAGGACCATCGGGCCGCATTTGTCGAGGTCGATCGTGTACCGGTCGAACCGCGGGTTGGCGCCGCTGTCTGGGTCGTAGCGATAGATTTTGAACGTCTTCAGCCGCTTGCCCTGCTCCGGCTTATAGTCGCGGCCGCGCATGATCTTGCTGTTCCTGGGAAGGGTGAACTCGGCCAAAGCTTTGATGCTCCTTGCTTCGGCGAGCCGCTAGCACGCCGCGAAGGCCTAAGAAAAGGCCGCCCGGCAAGCGGGCGGCCTTTCCGGTCCGAACTATGTGCGACTAGAGAATCGCGCTGATGATGCTCTGGATCAGCCGCGTGCGCGGATCCACGACGTAAATCACATTGTCGCGGTAGACGTAGCGGTAATTGGGATCGAGCGCATAGTGGGTCCTAAGGTCCACCGGGACCGCGCCCCAAGGCGTATAGGCCCAGCCCGTCGGAACCCGCGCGCCGACCGCGAGAACGCGTTTGGCGTGGCCCGGCGGGACGCAGGCGGTGCCGCGCCAGACAAGGCCGCGCGGGCAGGCGTTTACCCACACCTTCTTGGGTGATTTGACCTTGGCCTGTTTCACCTTGTGGACTTTGACCGCGTGGCCCTTGCCGTGATCCGGTTTCGCGACCGCCGGAGCCCCGAGCGCGAGAAGCGCGCCCGCGCCGGCCGTCAAAAGCAGCTTTTTCATGGTCCAACTCCTTTGCTTTGGCCGAAAAACGAATAGCCGGGGCGCCGGTTTCCGGTCCGTTCATGCACGCGCAAGGAAGCGCTCGGTTGCTCCACCGTTCTCACCCCGCTAATCGGGCGCCGCGCTCTCGACGCGGCGATTCCTGCACAGCGCCGCCAGACACACAGAAAGGTTGGATGCCAGGGCTCATGGCTCGCAAGAAGATCGCGCTGATCGGCGCCGGAATGATCGGTGGAACGCTCGCTCACCTCGCGGCGATGCGCGAGCTTGGCGATATCATCCTGTTCGACATCGCCGAGGGCATTCCCGAGGGCAAGGCGCTCGATATTGCCCAGGCGGGGCCGGTCGACGACTTCGACGCCAGGCTCAAGGGAACGTCCGATTATGCCGACATCGCGGACGCTGACGTCTGCATCGTCACGGCCGGAGTGCCGCGCAAGCCGGGCATGAGCCGCGACGATCTACTCGGCATCAACTTGAAGGTGATGAAGGCGGTCGGCGAGGGCATCAAGAGCCATGCCCCCAACGCATTCGTCATCTGCATCACCAACCCGCTGGACGCGATGGTCTGGGCGCTGCGCGAATTCTCGGGCCTGCCGCACAATATGGTGGTCGGAATGGCCGGCGTCCTCGACAGCGCGCGCTTCCGCCATTTCCTCGCCGAGGAATTCCAGGTCAGCGTCGAGGACGTGACCGCCTTCGTGCTCGGCGGCCACGGCGACACGATGGTGCCGGTCGTCCAATATTCGACCGTCGCCGGGATCCCGATCCCCGACCTGGTCAAGATGGGCTGGACGACGCAGGAGCGGATCGACGCGATCGTCCAACGAACCCGCGGCGGCGGCGGCGAAATCGTCGCGCTCCTGAAGACCGGCAGCGCTTATTACGCGCCGGCGACCAGCGCGATCGCGATGGCCGAGAGCTTTTTGAAGGACAAGAAGCGCGTCCTCCCCTGCGCCGCCCATCTGACCGGCCAGTACGGCGTCGACGACCTCTATGTCGGCGTGCCCTGCGTGATCGGCGCGGGCGGGGTCGAGAAGATCGTCGAGATCGCGCTCGACGACGAGGCGAAGCAGAACTTCCAGGTCAGCGTCGACGCGGTGAAGGAGCTCCTCACCGCCTGCAAGCAGATCGACGGAAGCCTCGCATGAGCATCCTCGTCGACCGCAACACGAAGGTCATCACCCAGGGGATGACCGGCGAAACCGGCACCTTCCACACGCGCCAGGCGCTCGATTACGGAACGCAGATGGTCGGCGGGGTGACGCCTGGGAAGGGCGGCACCACGCACCTCGGCCTGCCGGTGTTCGATACGGTCCGCGAGGCGGTCGAGAAGACGGGCGCTACGGCCTCGGTGATCTACGTTCCGCCGCCCTTCGCGGCCGACTCCATCCTTGAGGCGATCGACGCCGAAGTGCCTTTGATTGTCACCATCACCGAGGGCATTCCGGTGCTCGACATGGTGAGGGTCAAGCGCGCGCTCACCGGCTCAAAGTCGCGGCTGATCGGCCCTAATTGCCCAGGGGTGCTGACGCCCGATGAATGCAAGATCGGGATCATGCCCGGCAACATCTTCAAGAAGGGCAGCGTGGGCGTCGTCAGCCGCTCGGGCACGCTCACCTATGAGGCGGTGTTCCAGACGACCAACGAGGGCCTCGGCCAGTCGACTGCAGTCGGCATCGGCGGTGACCCGGTCAAGGGCACCGAGTTCATCGACGTGCTCGAGATGTTCCTCGCCGACGAGGAAACCCAGTCGATCATCATGATCGGCGAGATCGGCGGAAGCGCCGAGGAGGACGCGGCCCAGTTCCTCGCCGACGAAGCCAAGCGCGGCCGCAAGAAGCCGGTCGTGGGCTTCATCGCCGGACGCACCGCGCCTCCAGGGCGGCGCATGGGCCATGCGGGAGCGATCGTTTCCGGGGGAAAGGGCGACGCGCAAAGCAAGGTCGCGGCGATGGAGGCGGCTGGAATCACCGTCAGCCTGAGCCCATCTGAATTGGGCAGGACGCTCAAGGAGTTGCTTGCGACAGCGTAACGGGACCTCGGCATCTCGCCGGGGAGCGGAGTAGAATGAACGACGTTGCCGGAATGATCGAGCGTGAGGCGGGCCCCAGCTGGGCGCGCTCCAATTGGCCCGTGGACGAGCTCGACGAGCTCAACCTCGGCCTCGATCCGACCCAGGCGACGATCGAGAAGTTCGCCGCGGCAGTGAAGGGCAAAGCGGCAGCCGCAGGCGCAAGCCCCGATGAAATCCGCCGCGCGGCCGAGGATTCGATCCGGGCGATGATGCTGATCCGCACCTATCGCGTGCGCGGTCACCTGGCTGCGAACCTCGATCCGCTCGGCCTCTCGAAGCGCGAAGTTCCCGCCGATCTGACCCCTGCCTTCCACGGCTTCACCGACGCCGACCTCGACCGACCGATCTGGATCTGCGGTGTCCTCGGCTTCGACCAGGCGACGGTTCGCGAGATCGTCCAGGTCCTGCAGTCGACCTACTGCGGCCACATCGGCTTCGAATATATGCACATCAACGAGGTCGAGGAGCGGCGCTTCATCCAGGAACGGATCGAAAGCGCCGAGGAGACCGTGCAGTTCACGCCCGAGGGCAAGCAGTCGATCCTGACCAAGGTCATCCAGGCCGAGCAGTGGGAGAAGTTCCTCGCCAAAAAATATGTCGGGACCAAGCGTTTCGGTCTCGACGGCGGGGAAAGCGCGGTCCCGGCGCTGGAAGCCGTGATCAAATATGGCGGCCAGATGGGCGTCGAGGAGATCGACATCGGCATGGCCCACCGCGGCCGCCTCAACGTCCTCTCGAACGTGATGGGCAAGCCCTATCGCGCGATCTTCCACGAATTCGCCGGCGGCGCGACCAATCCCGCCGATGTCGGCGGCTCGGGCGACGTCAAATATCACCTCGGGACGTCGTCGGACCGGGAGTTCGACGGCAACAAGGTGCACCTCTCGCTCCTTCCCAATCCTTCGCACCTCGAAGCGGTCAATCCGGTGGTGCTCGGCAAGGCGCGCGCGGTTCTGACCCTGAAGGGCGACCGCACTGGCAAGAGCGTGCTCCCGATCCTGCTCCACGGCGATGCCGCATTCGCTGGTCAGGGCGTGGTGTGGGAGTGCCTCAGCTTCTCCGGCCTCCCTGGTTACGGTACCGGCGGGACGATCCATTTCATCGTCAACAACCAGGTCGGCTTCACGACCAGCCCGCAATTCGCGCGCTCTTCGCCCTATCCATCGGACGTCGCCAAGGGCATCCAGGCGCCGATCCTGCACGTCAACGGCGACGATCCCGAAGCCGTGACGTGGTGCTGCAAGCTCGCCACCGAGTTCCGGCAAACGTTCGGCCGCGACATCGTCATCGACATGTGGTGCTACCGCCGCTTCGGCCACAACGAGGGCGATGAGCCGAGCTTCACCCAGCCCTTGATGTATGCGGCGATCAAGACCCACCCGCCGATCAGCACGCTCTACGGCAAGCGGCTGGTCGACGAGGGTGTCGTTGACCAGGCGTGGATCGACAAGACCACCACGGACTATGTCGCTCACCTCGACGAGGAGTTCGGCTCAGCCTCCTCCTACCTTCCCAACAAGGCCGATTGGTTCGAAGGCCGCTGGGCGGGGCTAGGACGGCCGGACGAGCCGGTGCTCGGCCGCAGGAACACGCAAACGGCGATTGATGACGAGGAGGTACGCTATCTCGCGAACATCCTTACGACCGTCCCCGAAGGCCTGACCGTCCACAAGACGCTGCTTCGTATCCTCGATGCCAAGAAGGCGATGTTCGAGAGCGGCGAGGGCATCGACTGGGCGACGGCCGAGGCGCTCGCATTCGGCAGCCTCGTCGCCGAGGGCAATGGGGTCCGCCTCTCGGGCCAGGACAGCGGCCGCGGTACCTTCAGCCAGCGGCACGCGGTCTGGGTCGATCAGAAGACCGGCGAAAAATATATTCCGCTATCCACGGTCGAAGGTGGCCGCTTCGAGGTCCGCGACAGCCCCTTGTCCGAATTCGGAGTGCTCGGCTTCGAATATGGCTATTCGCTTGCCGACCCGAAGACGATGGTCCTGTGGGAAGCCCAGTTCGGCGATTTCGCCAATGGGGCGCAGACGATCATCGACCAGTTCATCGCTGCCGGTGAGGCAAAATGGCTGCGTGCGAGCGGTCTGGTCATGCTTCTTCCGCACGGCTTTGAAGGCCAGGGGCCGGAGCACAGTTCGGCGCGGCTCGAGCGCTATTTGCAGCTCTGCGCGGAAGACAATCTCCAGGTCGCAAACTGCACGACGCCCGCCAATTATTTCCACATCCTTCGCCGCCAGATGCGGCGCGATTTCCGCAAGCCGCTGATCTTGATGACGCCGAAGTCGCTCCTCCGGCACAAGCTTGCCGTGTCGAGCCTCGCCGACTTCACCGGCGACAGTCATTTCCGGCGCATAATGTCCGACCTCAACCCGCCGGCCGAGGGCGAGACCCGCCGCCTTGTGCTGTGCTCGGGGAAGCTTGCCTACGAGCTTATGGAAGCGCGCGACGCGGCCGGGGACCTCGGTGTCGAGATCGTGCGCATCGAGCAGCTTTACCCGTTCCCTTCGGAGCCGCTGACCGAGCGCCTGAAAGCCATGCCCAACCTTCAGGACCTGATCTGGGCGCAGGAAGAACCGAAGAACAACGGCGCCTGGTTTTTCGTCGAGCCGCTGATCGAAGCATGCCTCGCCAATGCCGGCCATGGCGCGATGCGGCCGCAATATGCGGGCCGCGATGCCGGCGCTTCGCCTGCCACCGGCCTCGCCAAACGCCACGCGGCCGAGCAGGCAGCCTTGATCGCCGCGGCTTTGGGTCATAGCAGCCCGGCAAACGCCGTCGCGGCGGAATAAGGGATTAGAATGGCAACCGACGTCCAGGTCCCCGCGCTCGGGGAATCGATCACCGAAGGCACGCTTGCGCAGTGGCTCAAGAAGCCGGGCGAGGCCGTCGCTGCCGACGAGCCGATCGCAAGCCTTGAGACCGACAAGGTCAGCGTCGAAGTGCCATCTCCCATCGCCGGCCTGTTCTCCGAAGCGTTGGTGGCGGAAGGGGACACGGTGGCGGTCGGCGCGGTGATCGCGCGCATCGACGAGAGTGGCGAGGCCAGCACGGCTGCGGCGAAGGGTGCGGAATCGTCGAATATCAATCCGGCCGGTGCCGGCGAAAATCCGCAGCTTCGCGGCAGCGAACATGCCCCCGAGCCTGCCGCGGACGATGACACGTCCTCCGGCGACCAGATCATGACCATGTCGCCGGCGGTTCGCCGCGCCGTGCTCGAATATCATGTCGACCCGACCAAGATTAAGGGCACAGGCAAGGACGGGCGGCTGACCAAGGACGACGTGATCGCGGCGGCCGAGGCGCAGAAGGCCGGCTCCCCGAAAGCTGGGGCTCAGGCGCCGCAGGCGAAGGCTCCGGCGCCCGAAGCAAAGGCTCCGGCTCCTGCACCCCGGCCTGCGCCGGGGAGCGCCGTCGAGCGCAACGAAGAACGCGTCAAGATGTCGCGGCTTCGCCAGACCATCGCCAAGCGTCTCAAGGAAGCCCAGAACACCGCCGCGCTGCTGACCACGTTCAACGACGTCGACATGTCGGCGGTGATCGACGCGCGCGCCCGCTACAAGGATTTGTTCGAGAAGAAGCACGGTATCCGCCTCGGCTTCATGGGCTTCTTCGTGAAGGCCTGCGCGCTTGCGGCCAGGGACGTGCCCTCGGTCAACGCCAGCATTGAGGGCGATGAGATCGTCTATCGCGATTATCTCGACGTTTCGATCGCCGTCTCCGCGCCGAAGGGCCTGGTCGTTCCGGTCGTGCGCGACGCCGACAAAATGAGCTTCGCCGAGATCGAGAAGACCATCGCCGACTTTGGCAAGCGCGCCAAGGAGGGCACGCTCACGGTCGAGGAAATGCAGGGCGGCACTTTCACCATCTCCAACGGCGGGGTGTTTGGCTCGCTGCTGTCGACGCCCATCATCAACCCGCCGCAGTCGGCGGTGCTCGGAATGCATCGGATCGAGGAACGGCCCGTGGTCAAGGACGGGCAGATCGTCGCCCGGCCGATGATGTATCTGGCGCTGTCCTACGACCACCGCCTGGTCGACGGCCGCGAAGCGGTGACTTTCCTCGTCCGCGTCAAGGAAGCGATCGAGGACCCGACGCGGCTGCTGATCGACCTTTAGGAACAATTGCATGGCTGACTATGATTTCGACGTTCTGGTGATCGGCGCCGGCCCCGGCGGCTATGTCGCGGCGATCCGCGCCGCGCAGCTCGGGCTAAAGACCGCCTGCGCGGAAAGCCGCGAGACTCTGGGCGGCACCTGCCTCAACGTTGGCTGCATCCCCTCCAAAGCCCTGCTCCACGCGTCCGAGCTGTTCGAGGAAGCGCATGATGGCACGCTCGCCAAATGGGGCGTGAAGGCGGGCAAGGTCGAGCTCGACCTCGGCGCGATGCACGGCACGCGCCTGGAGGCGGTCAAGGGCCTGACCCAGGGCATCGAGTTCCTGTTCAAGAAGAACAAGGTCGAATGGCTCAAGGGC
>DATLGK010000003.1:0-10415 GCA_035540475.1 Sphingomicrobium sp. | reverse complement strand
TTACGGAATGGGGGTTCCGGGAGGAGTTGAAAGTGCGCCTTCGCGCCGGCGAAACCCTGCGCGGCCACGGCCATTATGGTGAGCGCATTACGACCGCCGCTTTCTGGTCGTCAGGCCAAGAGCTGCGCTTGCTGGAGCGCGAAATCGCACTCGATTGCCCCGTGCGGCTGGTCCACGGCGATGCCGACGTCGACGTGCCGCTCGACGTCGCCTTCCGGACGCTGCGAGCCCTCCGTTCAGCCGATGTCCAGCTGAACGTGATCAAGGACGGCGGGCACCGGCTATCGGAGCCGCACGAGATCGCCGCGATCCTGCACACCGTCGCCGGATTACTGGAGACCGACGGTTGATCCCGCTGCTTTTCGCCGCACTTGTCGCTGCCACGCCCTCATCCTGTCCCGACGTGGTGACAGCCGAGGCGCTCGTCTGCCACGCGCTCGATGCCCAGAAGCGAGGCGACACTGCAGCGGCCGCGCAGGCGTTCGAGGAAGCGGCGAAGGCCGCTCCGGAAAACGACCCGGCAGCGGCGCGCATGTGGGCCGCGGCGGGGAATCTCTGGATCGCCGCCGACCGCGCCGGACGCGCGGCCTTTGCGCTCGACAAGGCCCTCGCCCTGCCCGGGCTTCAAGCCGAACAGCGCGGGGAAGCATTGCTCGACCGCGCCCGCGCGGCCGAAGCCCAGAACGATCTCAAGACCGCGCGCGCCAAGCTCAACCAGGCGGCGGCGAGCCTCTCCGGCGACCCCTTCTTCTGGTATTTCTCGGCGGCCCTCGCGATCCGCGAAAAGGATGCGGCTGCGGCCAGGGCGGCAATCGGCAAGGCACTGTCACTTGCGCCGAACGATCCGCTGATCCTGTTCGAGGCCGGCCATGTCGCCCACTTCGGCGGAGACGAGGCTCAGGCCCGCAGCTATTGGATGCGCGCGGCGGCCGCTGATCCGAACGGAGCGACCGGCAAGGCCGCGGCCAAAGCGGTCGAGATGCTTGGCCTCACTCCGACAGTGCAATCGCAGGTGCAACCGCCTAAATAGCCGCGATGCGCTTCCTCCATGCGATGCTCCGGGTCAGCGACCCGGAAGCGACGGTCCGCTTCTTCAACCTTCTCGGGCTCGAGGAGCGGCGGCGAATGGACAATGAGGCTGGCCGTTACACGTTGATCTTCCTCGGCGTGCCCGGCGACGACGGCGGCGAGGTCGAGCTTACGCACAATTGGGATGAGACCGGATATTCGGGAGGCCGCAACTTCGGCCACCTCGCCTACCAGGTCGACGATATCTACGACACGTGCAGCCGGCTGATGGATGCCGGTGTGACGATCAACCGTCCGCCGCGCGACGGCAGAATGGCGTTCGTTCGAACGCCCGACAATGTCTCGATCGAGCTGCTGCAGAAGAATGCGGCGCTGGCTCCGGCCGAGCCTTGGATGTCGATGCCAAATACGGGCGAATGGTGATGCTTGAAGTCGTGCCGGTCCCGGCCTTCGCCGATAATTACATCTGGCTGGTGCACGACTCCGCCAGCGGCGAGACCGCCGTGGTCGATCCGGGCGATGCGTCACCGGTTCTGGTGGAGGCGGAGCGCCGCGGCTGGACCATCCGCCAGGTCTGGAACACGCACTGGCACGCGGATCATACGGGCGGCAATCTGGCCCTCAAGGAAGCGACCGGCGCGCGTGTCTCGGGGCCGGCGGCGGGGCGTATTCCCGGCCGCGACATCGCCCTCCGCGAAGGCGACGAAGTTCGCCTCGGCGCGCACGTTGGCCGGGTAATCGAAGTCCCCGGTCATACCCTCGACCATGTCGCGCTGCTGTTCGAGGAGGATGGCATCGCCTTCGTCGGCGACACTTTGTTCGCCATGGGCTGCGGGCGTCTGTTCGAGGGGACGCCGGAGCAGATGTTTCGCTCGCTGCACCGACTCGCGGATCTACCGCCCGAGACGCGGCTCTATTGCGCGCACGAATATACGCTGGCCAATGGCCGCTTCGCCGCCCATGCCGAACCCGACAACGCGGACATTGCCGCGCGGCTTCAAGAGGTCGCCCGGCTTCGCGAAGAGGGCCGGATTACGCTTCCATCAAGCGTTGAACTCGAACTGCGCACCAACCCGTTCCTGCGCGCCAACGACGTTCAAGAATTTGCCCGCCTGAGAGCAGAGAAAGACAGCTTTCGTTAAGGCACAGAGGCGCTCGTGGAACGTTTGGCTACCGTAACGCCAAGGAGAGTGTCATGAGGATCGTCCCACTTGTGCTGCTGGCATCGGTCGCCGCTTCGTGCAGCTACACCGGGGCCCCGCCGCCGATGGCCGAGCGCACACCCCAGCAAGCTTCGAAGCTCGCCGCTTTGACCGCCGGCCGTGTAGCCGGACCGCCGCTTAGCTGCCTACCATCGTTCCGGTCGGGTGACATGAGGGTGATCGACGAAAGCACGGTCGCGTTCCGCGACGGCGCGCGAGTGTATGTGAATCACATGCAGGGCGGCTGCGCCAATCTCAACGGAAGCACCACGCTGGTTACGCGCAGCGGCGGCACCGGGCTTTGCCGGGGCGACATTGCGCAGGTTGTCGACCCGCTAAGCTCGATCCCGGTCGGGAGCTGCGCGTTTGGCGATTTCATCCCTTATACGAGGCCGCGCGCCTAGCGTTTGTAGAGCGCGTCGAGCCGCTCACCGTAGACGCCGGTGATTACGTGCCGGCGGATTTTCATTGACGGCGTCAGCTGCTCGTTCTCGATCGTGAACGGCGCGTCGGCGACGATGAAGCGCCGCACCTTTTCGATTACGGACAAATCGCTGTTCACCCGGTCGATCGCCTTCTGCAGCTGCTGCTGGAGATCGGGCGCGCCATCGAGCTCGGGATCGGGAACCAGCAGCGCGACGAGGTGCGGCCGCCGATCCCCATAGACCATGGCCTGGGCGATCTCCGGCTGCAGGGTCAGGATACCTTCGATCCGCTGCGGCGAGACGTTGTCGCCCTTGTCGTTGACGATCAGGTCCTTCTTGCGGTCGGTGATGACGATCCGGCCTTTCTCGTCGAAATGACCAACATCACCGGTCGCCAGCCAGCCGTCGGGACTGAGGACGCGTTGGGTTTCATCGGGGTTGCGCCAATAGCCGTGCATCACGAGCTCGCCGCGGACCATGATTTCGCCGTCCTCGGCGATCCTCACCTCTGTGTCCTTGATCGGCGGACCGACCGTCTCGTGGCGGATTCCTACGCTCGGCCGGTTGGCGCTGATCACCGGAGCGGCTTCGGTCTGCCCATAGCCTTGAAGGAAAGTGATCCCCAGCGAATCGAAGAACAAGGCGACTTCCGGATTCAGGGGAGCGCCGCCTGAGACCCAGGCCTTGGTTCGGCCGCCAACCTTGTTCCTCACCTTCTTGCGCAACGTGTATTCGAGGATGCGGTCCATCGGATAGTCCCAGGGCCTTAGCCGCTTTTCGTATTTGGCCTGGCCGATCTTGAGTCCCCGGTTGAGCAAATGCTTGCCGAGGCCGCCGCCGCTCTCGATACCCTTGAGGATTCTCGTCCGCAGCATCTCGAACAACCGCGGCACGACGATCATGATGGTCGGCCGAACCTCCTCGATATTCGACGCGAGCTTCTCGAGGCTCTCGGCATAATAGATTTGCGCGCCGAGCCCGATCGGGAACAATTGCCCGCCGGTATGTTCGAGCGCGTGGCTGGCCGGAAGGAACGACAGGAACACCTCGTCCCCCCAGCCGAAGTCGGTCGAGATGACGTCGGTTGCGCCCGCGATGTTGTGAAGGATTGCGCCGTGGTGCAGCATCACGCCGCGCGGCGCGCCCCCGGTGCCGCTGGTGTAGATGATGCACGCGAGGTCCTGGCGGCTCAGGCCTGCGATTTGCTGCTCGAGGTCGGCGAGGTCCGCCTCCCCGGCGACCATGTTCGTCCAGCTGTGGCAGGTGACCCAATCCGGCGCCTGCCCGGTTCGCAGCGACTCCATCGCGATCACGTGGCGGCAGTCGGTCGAGGTCAGCACGGCCGGCACCAGGGTCTGGGCTAGCTTGTGGTTGGACACGATCACTGCCCGCGCGCCCGAATCGCCGAGCACGTGCGCGTGATCGCGCGTGGTGTTGGTCGTGTACGTCGGGACGGTGACGCAGCCGGCGGCCATGATGCCGAGGTCGGCGATAAGCCATTCGGGGCGGTTCTCGCTGACCAGGCAGACCCGGTCGCCCGGCTGCAGCCCGATGCGCCTGAGGCTGGCAGCCAATGCAGCCACCTGCTGCGCCGCCGCGGCCCAGCTGACCGGACGCCATTCCCCGTCGCGCTTAGCCCACAGGAAGGGCGAATCGCCCTTTTCTGCCGCCCGCGTCAGAAAGAGGCTGACCAGATTATCGAAATGTTCGAGCTGCCGCGCCATCTTGTTCCTTTCCGGCGCGGCTTCTTAGCGGAAACAATTGCGAGCGCCACTCGTCCTGCTAGGCGCATGGCCATGGGACCGTTCCGCAAACTCATCACCGCCATCGCCCTAGTGGCCCTTGCCGCCTGCACCGCGACTCCCCCCGCGCAATTGGTTGCGAGGCCTGCGGCGCAAAGCGCGGAGCCTTTCGTCATCGCCGCCAATCCGCTCGCGGCCGAAGCGGGGCTCAATGTGCTGAAGCGCGGCGGAAGTGCGGTCGATGCGGCGATCGCCGTCCAGGCGATGCTGTCGCTGGTCGAGCCGCAAAGCTCGGGGCTCGGCGGCGGCGCGTTCATGAACTATTTCGACGCTCGGACCGGCAAGCTCACCCTCTACGACGGCCGCGAGGTGGCGCCGGCCCAGGCAACACCGGGCATGTTCCTCGACGCAGCCGGCAAGCCATTGCCGTTCAATGTCGCGGTTCTGAGCGGACGGGCGACGGGCGTTCCGGGCGCGGTGAGAATGCTCGCGCTTGCTCACCAGGAGCATGGGCGGCTCGCCTGGTCGAGCCTGTTCGGCGATGCGGAGCGCACCGCGGCCGAAGGTTTCATCGTCAGCCCGCGCCTCTCGCGCCTCCTGCGCGGCAATTATGCCGAGAATAGCGCGCCCGACGTCATCGCTTATTTCGGCCAGGGGCCCGGCGGGCGGCGCGTCCAGGCGGGCGACCGCTTGCGCAATCCGGACTATGCGGATTTCCTGCGCCGGCTCGCCGCACAGGGCCCCGACGCCATGTACACGGGGTCGACCGCGGCGAAGATCGTTGCGCGGACGCGCGCGGAACCTCTGGGCGGGTCGATGACGCTCGCCGACCTTGCCAACTACCGCCCGGTCAAGCGCGAGCCGGTCTGCGGTCAGTACCGCATCTATATCCTGTGCACGTCGCCCCCTCCGGGAAGTGGCGTGGGGTTGATCCAGCTGATGATGCTGCTCGAGCATACCGACATCGCTTCGCGCAACGCGGACGACCCCCAAGCGTGGTTCCTGTTCGCCGAGGCGAGCCGGCTGATGTATGCCGATCGCGACCGCTATGTCGGCGACCCCGCTTTCACCAGCGTCCCGATCGCGGGACTGATCGACCGCAATTATGTCGCGGCGCGGGCGAAACTGATCGGCGAAAAGGCGGGACCGCCGCCGCAGGCGGGGACTCCGGCCGGCGCCCGGGTCGCCGGTGTCGACCGCAGTCATGAACCGACCGGCACGTCGCATTTCATCGTGCGCGATGCGGCCGGCAATGTCGTCTCGATGACAACGACCGTGGAGAGCATCTTCGGCTCGGGCCGGATGGTCGACGGCTTCTTCCTCAACAACCAGCTGACCGACTTCTCGTTCAGCCCAACCGACGAGCAGGGTCGCCCCGTCGCCAACGCCGTCGCTCCCGGCAAACGGCCCCGCTCCTCGATGGTCCCGACCATCCTTCTCACCGGCGACGGCCGTTTCGCCGGTGCGATCGGCTCGGCCGGCGGCAATGCCATCCTCGCTTATGTCGCCAAGTCGCTCGTCGCAGCGATCGACTGGAACATGCCGATGCCCCAGGCCCTCGCCGCGCCCAATCTCGTCGCCAGGGGTGCGAACTTCCAGGGAGAACTGTCGAAGTTTTCGCCGCAGATCCTCGAAGGCCTGCGCGCGCGCGGAATCGACTTGAAGCCGGGCCAGGGCGAGGATTCGGGGCTGACCGCGGTGCTGATACGCGACGGCCGGATCGACGGCGCTGCCGACCCGCGGCGCGAAGGCGTGGTCCTGACGCTTCCGCGCTAGGGCGCGGTCCCGACCGCCTCGGAGATATTGGCAAAGCCTTCCCGGCTTAGCCGCTCGGCCAGATCGAGCGCGATCCGCCGCGCGATCCCCGGGCCTTCGTAGACCATCGCGCTATAGAGCTGGACGAGGCTCGCGCCGGCGCGGATCCGCTCCCACGCGTCGTCGGCCGTGGCGATCCCGCCGACGCCGATCAGGGGGATCTGCCCGCCCGACGCAGCGCGGAAATCGCGCAGCGCCTTCAGCGCCAGCGGCTTTAACGGCGCGCCCGACAGCCCGCCCTGCTCACCGCGGAACCGCGACTTCAGCGGCGGCCGCGACACCGTCGTGTTGGCGATGATGAGTCCATCGATGCCATGCTCGATGGCAGCGCGGACGATCTGGTCGGGCTCACTTGTCCCAAGGTCGGGCGCCACTTTGAGGAAGATGGGCGGACCGCCCTTCGGCCGCGCCTCACGAACCGCGGAGAGCAAGGCCGCGAGCGCGCCTTCGTCCTGCAGCTCCCTCAGCCCCGGCGTGTTGGGCGAGCTGATGTTGATCGTCAGATAATCGGCGACGGCGGCCATCGCACCAACGCCTTGGACATAATCCGCGATGCGGTCCGCGCTCTCCTTGTTGGCCCCGATATTCACGCCGACGATCCCGGGCCCGCGCCGCTGCAGGCGCTGGAAAGCCTCCGCTTGGCCGCGATTGTTGAAGCCCATGCGGTTGATCACGGCTCTGTCCGCGGCCAGGCGGAACAGGCGCGGCTTGGCGTTCCCCGCCTGCGGTCGCGGCGTCAGCGTCCCAACCTCGACGAAGCCGAAGCCGACTGCGAGCATCTTTCCCGGCACTTCGGCATCCTTGTCGAACCCGGCCGCAAGCCCGACGGGTGAAGGGAAATCGATCCCTGCGACCGTCGTCTGCAATGATTTGGGAAAGTCCGCCGCGCCCCTCGCCGGCATCAGCTTCAGCGCAGCGATCGTCGCGCGATGCGCGCGTTCGGCGTCGAGCGCGAACGCCAAGGGCCGGAACAGGGGATACAGGCTCATCCCCGCCGCCCTAGCAACCGGGGGCCGCCGGTTCATCGAAAAATCAGTGGCGGCGGCCTCAAGCGTCTGCAATCCCGATCCGGAGTCGCATCACAAGGGACCTTTGACGATGAAGCACCTTCTTCTCCTTGCCGGATCAGTACTTGTCGCCGGTTGCGCCACGGCAACCGCCGAGCCGCCTGTGGTCGCTGCCGCTCCCGCGGCAGCTCCCGCACCGGTCGCGCCCGTAATCCCCGCGAAGAACCCGGAGCTCGCCGCCTTCTTCGACGAGGTCGACAAGGCCGAGCTCGCGCTGACGCCGCTCGGCAAAGCCTATCGCGGCATCAAGGACCAGGACTATGGTCGCTGGGACGATTATTCGGATGAGGCGGCGGAGAGGGCCCGCGCGCTGAGGCTGCGCAACGTCGAGCAGCTGCGCGCCCGCTTCGACCGCTCGCGCCTCTCGCCGGAAGACCAGCTCAGCTACGACCTGTTCCTCAATCGCGCGGCCCGCGCCGAGGCCTTGTGGCCATACCGCAAGCAGGGCTTCGTCTTCGACCAGATGAACGGCGCGCAAAGCCAGTCGCCGGCCTTCCTGATCAATATTCACAGGGTCGCCAGCGTCGCCGATGCCGAAGCCTATGTCTCGCGCCTCAGCGAAATGGCGCGCGCGCTGCGCCAGGCGACCGAGGAGGCCCGCCGCCGCCAGGCGCTCGGCATCCTGCCGCCGAAATGGGTATTCCCCTACGTGATCGCGGATTCGCGCAACCTCATCACCGGCGCTCCCTTCGGTTCCGGCAAGGACAGCCCGCTATGGGCCGATTTCAAGGGCAAGGTCGCCCAGCTCGACGCCGACGCGGCGACGAAGCAGCGGCTGCTCAATGCCGCGCGCGCTGCGCTGCTCAACGACGTCCGTCCGGCCTATCAGGGGATCATTACGCTGATGCAGGCGCAGCAGCGCGTCGCCGGGACCGACGACGGCATCTGGCGCTTCCCCAATGGCGCCGCGCAATATCAGGCGCTGCTGAAATCCTACACCACGACCGATTACACGGCGGACCAGATCCACGAGCTCGGCCTCGCCCAGGTCGCCCGCATTCACAGCGAGATGAGCGCGATCAAGGACCGTGTCGGCTTCAACGGGTCGCTCCAGGATTTCTTCGCGCACATGCGCACGTCGAAGGAATTCTATTACCCGAACACGGATGCCGGACGGCAGATGTACCTCGATGAATCGCAGAAGGCACACGATGCGGTCTACACGCTGCTGCCGCGCTATTTCGGCCGGCTGCCCAAGGCGCCGCTGGTGATCAAACGGGTCGAGGCGTTCCGCGAGAAAAGCGCCGGCAAGGCCTTCTACCAGGCCCCGCCGCCGGACGGTTCGCGGCCCGGAACCTATTACGTCAACCTCTACGACATGAACGACATGCCCTCGACCGAGGTCGAAGCGCTGTACTGTCACGAAGGGGCGCCCGGTCACCATCTCCAGAACGCGCTTCGGGTCGAGCTGGGCAACGAAGTGCCGCCGTTCCGCCGCTTCGGCGGCTACACCGCTTATGGCGAGGGCTGGGGGCTCTATTCGGAGAAATTGTGCAAGGAGATGGGCCTTTACCAGGACCCGTACCGCGACTTCGGCCGCCTCCAGCTCGAGCTCCACCGCGCGATCCGGCTGGTCGTCGATTCCGGCCTTCACCACAAGCGCTGGACCCGCGAGCAGGCGATCAAATATGTTGAGGACAATAGCGCGGACGCGCCGGGCGGCATCGTCAAGGCGATCGAGCGCTACATCGTCTATCCCGGCCAGGCGACCGCCTACATGGTCGGCAAGCTGAAGATCGAGGAGCTTCGCGCCAAGGCGGAACGCGAGCTCGGCCCCAAGTTCGACATTCGCGGCTTCCACGACACGGTGCTGCTTTCGGGCGCGCTGCCGCTCGACGTGCTCGAAGCGCGCGTCGACCAGTGGATTGCGCGAGTGAGAGCATCATAGACCTTCACTGCGAGCGTTAACGGCGCTGGTTGAGTTTCGGGGCGCAACGCACTAAATCGGAGTGGAAAGCTCCGAATTAGCGATGCGCCTCTCTCACCTCGCCGATTATGCGGTCGTGCTGATGACTGCCGCCGCCCGCCGACCCGCGGGCGCGCGGCTCAGCGCGACCGAGCTCGCGCAGGAAACGGGCGTGCCCTTGCCGACCGCCCAGAAACTGATGGGCCAGCTCGCCTCCTCCGGTTTGCTTTCGAGCGCCCGCGGCGCGTCGGGCGGCTTCGCGCTGGCCAGGCCGGCGCCGGAGATCAGCCTCGCCGACATCGTCGAAGCGGTCGAGGGCCCGATCGTCATGACCGTCTGCTCGGGCCACGAAGGCCCGTCGGATTGCGCGCTCGACGCCCATTGCCGGGTGAAGCCGCACATGGGCGTGGTCGGCAATGCGGTGCGCGGCGCGCTCGGAGCGGTGACTCTGACGGAGCTCGCGCAATGAACGAGGCCGTCAAGAACCGCGAGCTCAAGGAGAAGATCGCCCAGGATTATGAATGGGGCTTCGTTTCCGACGTCGAGCAGGAATTCGCTCCCAAGGGGCTGAGCGAAGACACCGTCCGCTTCATCTCGGGCAAGAAGGGCGAGCCGGAATGGATGCTCGACTGGCGCCTCAAGGCCTTTCGCGCCTGGCTCGAGATGGAGGAGGTCAGCTGGGCCAAGCTCGACATCCCCGATATCGATTATCAGGACGCTTATTATTACGCCGCGCCCAAGGCGAAGCCCAAGCTCGCCTCATTGGACGAGCTCGACCCCGAAATCCGCCGCACCTACGAGAAGCTCGGAATCCCGATCGAGGAACAGAAGGTGCTCGCCAATGTCGAGGGCGCGCGCAAGGTCGCCGTCGACGCGGTGTTCGACAGCGTCTCGGTCGCCACCACCTTCCGCGAGGAGCTGAAGAAGGCCGGGGTCATCTTCCTCAGCATCAGCGAGGCGATCCGCGAATATCCGGAGCTGGTCCGCAAATATCTCGGCAGCGTCGTGCCGCAGCGCGACAATTATTTCGCCTGTTTGAACAGCGCGGTCTTTAGCGACGGCACCTTCGTCTACGTGCCCGAGGGCGTGCGCTGCCCGATGGAGCTATCGACCTACTTCCGCATCAATGCTGAGAATACCGGCCAGTTCGAGCGCACGCTGATCGTTGCCGACAAGGGCAGCTACGTCTCCTACCTCGAAGGCTGCACCGCGCCGATGCGCGACGAGAA
>DATLGK010000002.1:0-60920 GCA_035540475.1 Sphingomicrobium sp. | reverse complement strand
AGGCTCGGCTCGCCCCATCCCACTGCCCCGTCCTCGGTCTCGACGCGGCAGAACAGCCAGCGCGGCGGAACGTAGAAGACCTCGATGCGCGCAATGGTGAGAGGGTTCACGCCTCGGCCTCGTGCGCCTGCGTGCCGCTGTCGCCGAAGTGGCGCCCGGCGGCGTCTTCGTCTTCTTCGTCCCTCGGCAATGGCTCGCCGAGCTTCTTGATCGGCACCACCAGACACACGGACGAGGCCGGGAGCACGTTGCGCCAGTCGGCGATCAGCTGCTTGTACGCCTTGCCGACGTTGCGGATCTTGCGGTCGAGGTCGAACAGGCCGAGCGGGTTGACGTTACCGTTCTGCTCGCGGAGCGCCGTGTCCCAGTCGATCTGGTCGGTCAGGCTGTACCAGGTGAAGCCGACGGTCGGGATGCCGACGTTGCGGAGGCGCAGGACGTTTGCCCATTCCTTCCACAGCCATTTGACCGCTTCGTCGCCGTGCTGCCCTTCCCACAAATTGGTCTCGGTGTGCATCACCGGCAGGCGGTAGCGATTGTAATATTGCCGCGTGATCTCGCAGTAGCCGAAGGTCTCGCCCGCCGCGACCGTGTGGCCGTCGGCGAACACCCGGTGCTCGTTGAGCTTGTAATAGTCGTTGCCGAAGATGCAGTGCTGCTTCAGCCGGTGCTCTAGGAACCAGTTGTACTCGTCCCGGGTCATGCCGTTGTCGAGCAGATATTCGTACATCCCGCTTTCCACGCGCCGCCCGTAATTGAGGTCGAGCGAGAGGAATCGCATCTGGTTGAGCACTTCGGCGCGGCCGATCGCCGCGGGCGAATCCGCGTGATAATATTCCGACGATTCCGACTGGATGAAGATCGCGTCATGGCGGCGCTTGAGGATTTCGATCATCCCCATCACGTTCGCCTTGACGATATGCTTGAGCGCAGTGACGAAGCTCGTGTCGTCCTTCTTCTGCTCGTTCCACCAGCCGTATTTCGCCGAGAAGACGGCGCAGATGAACATCTCGTTGATCGGTGTGTAGAGCTGCACCCAAGGAAAGCGCTCAGCGAACTCGCCCGCATAAGCGGCGAACAGCCGCGGGAAATCCGGGTTTTGGAAATTGCCGATCCAGTCGGGCACCCCGAAGTGGCACAAATCGACGATGGGCGTGATGTCGCGCCGCTTCAGCTCCGCCATCGTGAGATCGGCGAACTCCCAGTCGAACTTGTTCGGGCCGAGGTAGGTCTTGTGGAACGGCGGCCCGTATCGAAGGTAGTTGATGCCGATTTCCTGGACGCAGTCGAAGTCCTCGCGCCACCGTTCATAGTGGCCGCACACGTCCATCTGGTCGACGCGGGTCCTGCCGTGATTGATCGTCGGATACGAATTCTCGATCCCTGTCGCGAACATGAAGTTGGCGATGACTAAGTCTCCCCTAGGGTTCCTCGCCCCTTTGTCTCGTCAGTCGTCAGCCCGCAAAGGGGACTTCCGCTACCCCCTGCACCCCTGGTTCCAACATAAACAATGCCCCGGCATTTGGTTGCATCGCCAGATCCTCTGCAGAGATGCCGATCCGTGCCGAGGTGATGTAAAGCCGGTCGAGCTCCGGCCCGCCAAAGGCGCAGCTCGTTGGCCGCGCGGTGGGCACTTGGACGGTTTCCAGCAGCCTTCCGTCCGGACCGAACCGGCGCACGCACCAGCCGTCCCAGAAGGCGACCCACAGGCAGCCTTCGGCGTCGACCGTCATTCCGTCTGGGTAGCCGTCGCCTTCGCCGAAGCGCAGGAATTCCCGCCGATTCGACGCGCCGCCGTCCTCGGCCAGGTCGAATGCGTAGGTGATCTGGCGCGCCGAATCATTGTGGTACATGGTACGGCCGTCAGGGCTGAAGGCCGGCCCGTTGGTGACCCTGTAGCCCTCGTCCACGGCGGCCCAACTCCAGTCGGGCCCAATCCGATACAATGTGCCGCTCGCCTGGGCCTCGCGATCGTCCATCGACCCGGTCCAGAAACGGCCCTCGCGGTCGACCTTACCGTCGTTGAACCGATTGTCGGGCAGATGGGCCTCGATCGTCAGCCTCAGGCCGAAGCTGCCGCTGTCGAGATCCATCTCCGCGATGCCTTCCTCGGTGGCGGCGATGAATCCCCCACCGGCTCGCGGCGCGATCGTGCCGATCCGGAGCGGCGTCGGCCACTCCTTCAAGTCTCCAGCCTGGTCGAGGCGAAAGATCTTCCGGCCTTTGATGTCCAGCCAGTAGAGGGCCGATTCCCGCGCCGCCCAGACCGGGCCCTCGCCCAGGACAGCGCCGACGTCGGCGACGCAGCGGATTTGCGAGTCGGCGGACATCGCCGCTTTGGATAGTGCGGCGGAGCGAAAAGAAAACCGGTGGAGCAGGCTTGATGCCGGTTTGTTGTACGCGGCATGGCGGCAAGCATGGGCTGGTCTCAAGGGTTCATCGCGGTCGACTGGGGCACCAGCAACCGGCGCGCCTACCGAATCGATGCCGCCGGCAGGAATTGTGCGGAGTTCGAGGACGACAAAGGGGTTCTGTCGGTCGGCGACGGCGGCTTTCCCGCGGCGATTGGCGAAATCCGCGAGCGCCTCGGCGACCTTCCCCTGCTTCTTGCCGGAATGATCGGGTCCAGCCGCGGCTGGAAGGAGGCGCCCTACGTCGCTTCGCCGGCCGGGCTGGACGAGATTGCCAAGGCGCTGGTGTGGGCGGGGGAGCGGGAAGCGATCGTGCCCGGAGTCTCGTTCGTTGGAGGCGGCCGCGCCGACGTCATGCGCGGTGAGGAAGTGCAATTGCTCGGCGCCGTGGCCGCCGGACTGATCGAGCCCCATGGCCTGGTCTGCCACCCCGGAACCCACAACAAGTGGGCGATCATGCGCGACGGCCGGATCGAGGAGTTTCGCACGGTCATGACCGGGGAACTGTTCGCCCTGCTCAAGGAACATAGCATCCTGTCCGACCTGCTCGGCGCGCCGGTGGAGGTGAATGATGCGTTCCGCGCGGCCGCGCGACATGGGCTTTCCAACCAGGCTGTCGCGGCAGAGCTGTTTGGCGTCCGCGCACGCATATTGCTCGGCCTGGCGGCGCCGGAAGAGGCTGCGGCCTACATCAGTGGGCTACTGATCGGGGCTGACGTGCGTACCGGTCTCGCCGGCAGCACCCCCGGCCGGGTCGCGGTCATGGGCCGGCCCGAACTGACGCGGCTCTACGCGGCCGCGATCAGCGAAGCGGGCGGGGAGCCGTTCGAGCTCGACGGCGAGGAATGCTTCCTCGCCGGGGCGATCAAGATTGCGGAGAGGATCTGAAGTGACGCCGAATCCGCTGCTTGCCGCTGTCCTGGCCGAATGCCCGCTGGTCGCGATCATCCGCGGCGTGACGCCCGCGGAAGCCGATGCGATCGGCGAGGCAGTCTACGAGGCCGGAATCCGAATCATCGAGGTCCCGCTGAACTCGCCCGAGCCGCTGGCGAGCGTAGAGGCGCTCGCGCGCAGGTTCGGCGAGCATATGCTCGTCGGCGCTGGTACGGTGCTCGACCCGCGCGATGTCACACGGGTTCGCGACGCCGGGGGACGGCTGGTGGTCTCGCCGGACAGCAACTCGGAAGTGATCGGCGCGACGGTGGCCGCGGGCATGGTCTCCAGCCCCGGCTATTTCACGCCTTCGGAAGCGTTCGCGGCGCTTCGTGCCGGCGCGCACGCGCTCAAGCTCTTCCCCGCCGAGGCCGCGTCCCCGGCAGTGCTCAAGGCGCAGCGGGCGGTAATTCCCAGGGATGTGCCCCTGCTCGTCGTCGGCGGGGTCAAGCCGGACGCGATGCGAGGCTGGATCGACGCCGGGGCGACCGGCTTCGGTCTCGGCGGCGGCCTCTACCAGCCCGGCCAATCGGCGGCCGAGACGCTCGAAAAGGCGCGCGCCTATGTCGCGGGGCTAAGCCGGTGAAGCCAATCCGGATCGCGATCCTTGGCTACGGTAAGATTGCTGCCGACCAGCATGTGCCGTCGATCGCGGCCAACGATCGGCTCGACCTGGTGGCGACCTCCAGCCGGTCGGGGCAGGGGGTCGCCCAATGCTTCACCGACTGGCGCGAGCTGATCCGCAGCGTCGAGGGCATCGAGGCCGTGGCAATCACTACGCCGCCCGGCCCACGTTACGCGATCGCCCGCGAATGCCTGCTGGCCGGCCTGCATTGCCTGCTCGAAAAACCGCCGACCGCGGGCCTCGCGCAGATCGCCGACCTCGCCTGCCTTGCCGACGCGCAGCAGGTAAGCCTCTATACGACCTGGCACGCGCAGCATCACTCGACCGTCGACGCTGCGGCGCAAGCGCTCGCCGGCAAGCGGATCCGCTCGCTCGAGATTCACTGGCACGAGGACGTGCACAAATGGCACCCGGGGCAAAGATGGATCTGGGAGCCGGGAGGCTTCGGAGTGTTCGACCCCGGCATCAACGCTTTCTCGATCGCCACCCGGATTTTTCCGGGCGAGCTGTTCGTCGAATCCGCGGAGCTGATGGTACCCGCCAACGCGCAAACGCCGATTGCCGCCGACATCCTTCTTGCGAGCCCGCAGGGCGACGGGCGCCTCCACGCCAGCCTCGACTGGCGCCGGAGCGATGGGGAAGAGTGGACGATCGCCGTCGAAGCGACGGACGGCACATCGCTTCGGCTGGAGCAGGGCGGGGCGCGGCTGCTCCTCAATGGTGAGGCGAGCGGCGACAGCGGGATCGGCGAATATCCCGATATCTATCGGACCTTCGTCGACCTGATCGACGAGCGGCGCAGCCTGGTCGATGTCGCGCCATTCCGGCTGGTCGCCGACGCCATGCTCGTCGGCCGCCGCACCAGCGTCGACCCGGTGACGATGTGATGGAGCAAGTGGGGCGGTTCGCGAATTAACCCTGGTGATGGCGCTCGCCCAGGCCGTGATGGTCTAACGCGGGGCGGGTCACCCCCAGAGGACAGGTCGAAGTGGCACAGACGATTTCTGACGAGCTTAGCCGGGCGGACGAGGCCTTCGCCGGCAACCGGCTGCTCTCCACCTTCCCGCGCGAGGCCCGCGCGCTGATCGAACCGTTCGCGACAGTTGTCGAACTGCAGCCCGGCGCCACGGTCTTCAGCCACGGCGAGGACATCGCCGCGAGCCTGTTCCCGTTTGGTCCGACGCTGGTGTCGCTGGTTGTCGAGCTGACTAGCGGCCGGTCGGTCGAGGCGGCCTCGATCGGCCGCGAAGGCGCGATCGGCGGGATCATCAGCTGCGGCCAGGCGCCGGCCTTTTCGACCGCTGTGGTCCAGGCGGGGGGGTCGGCATTACGCGTGCCGATGGCCGCGCTCGACGACGCCAAGGCGCGCTCACCGTTCATCGCCAACATCTTCTGCCGCTACGCCGACTATCTGCTCGCCCAGGTCATGCAGTCGGTTGCCTGCAACGCCCTTCATTCGATGGCCGAGCGGGCGGCGCGCTGGCTGCTGACGGCGCAGGATCGCGCCGGCAGCCGGATCGAGCTAACCCAGGAAGGGCTTGCGGCAGTGCTCGGGGTGCAGCGGACCAGCGTCAATGCGGTCGTCGGCCTGCTACAGCAGGAAGGGCTGATCGCGGTGCGTCGCGGCGCGGTCGAAATCCTCGACCGCGCCGGTCTTAAACGGCGCTCGTGCGAATGCTATGACGCCGTGGAGCGCCATTTCGCCCGGGTCATCGGCGCCAGCGGCTCGGGTGCGAGTACCGGCTGCTAGCCCGCTCTGCGATCCTAGTTGTTCTGGATGTTCGAGCGCGACTTGGTCGCCTTGACCTTCGCCGCCTCTTCGGCCGCGGCGCACAGACCCGGGTTGTCCTCCACCGAGATCGAGGTCCAGCCGCCGGCGTCGGCGACCATTCGAGCGCCCTCGTTCTTCTTGATGTCCCAGCCGGTCTTGAGCTCACGAAACTGCGGGGTCGATGGCCCCCATTCCTTGACGAAGGTCACTGGGTGATGGGTGCGCTTACCGCTTGCCTGGCCGCTCGCTGCATCGCGCGGGCTGGTCACGCTGGACTGGAAGTGCGCGGCCCGGACTTCACCGCCGGCGCAGTTGAGACGAACGATTCCCTGCTCGGCAATGCCATCGCCGTCGACATCGCCCGCGCCGACCACCTTCAGATAGATGGGCCCGGCCGCCGACGGCCGGCTGACTCCCTCGATCTTCAGATAATAATCGGCGCTGGCGGCGACGGCCGCGCCGCTCATCGCCGCTGCCGCGGCAAACATCAAAGTCTTGCGCATCGTGCAACTCCCCTCGCGAGGCCCTGCAAAATGCGCCTTTTGCACAGGCTGCGCAACCGCTCACGTTGAGGTTGTTTCAATCGCGGAGTTTCCAGCGCAGGGTTTCGCCGGCGTGGAAGGGGACGAGCCCCGCGGCCTCATTCGGGACCACGGTTTGGGTGCGTTCCAGGGTGATGGTCCCCTCGTTCAGGGGCAGGCGATAGAAGCGCGGCCCATGCTCCGAGGCAAAGGCCTCGAAATGATCAAGCGCCGCCTCCGCTTCGAACACGTCGGCATAGCTTTCGAGCGCATAAGGAGCGTTGAAGATACCGGCGCAGCCGCAGGCGCTTTCCTTCGCTTCGCGGGCGTGAGGAGCGCTGTCGGTGCCAAGGAAGAATTTGGGCGAGCCGGAGGTCGCCGCCTTACGGACGGCAAGCCGGTGCTTCTCCCGCTTGGCGACCGGCAGGCAGTAAGCGTGGGGCCGCAACCCGCCCTGGAACATCGCATTGCGGTTGATCACGAGATGGTGGGGCGTGACGGTCGCCGCGACATTGGCGCCGCTCGCCTCGACGAACTGAACCGCCTCGGCCGTCGTGATATGTTCGAACACCACCCGCAGTTCCGGCATGTCGCGAAGCAGAGGCTCGAGCACCCGGTCGATGAACACCGCCTCGCGGTCGAACACGTCGATCTCGGGGTCGGTGACTTCGCCGTGCACGCACAGCACCATGCCGATGTCCTGCATCCGCTGGAGCGCGGGATAGATGTTGCGGATGTCGGTGACCCCGCTCACGCTGTTGGTCGTCGCGCCGGCCGGGTAGAGTTTCGCCGCGATCCAGACGCCGTCCGACTGGCCGCGCGCGATCTCGTCGGGATCGGCCTCGTCGGTCAGGTAGCAGGTCATCAGCGGCGTGAAGCCGGGGCCTGTCGCGGCGATTATGCGCTCGCGATAGGCCGCGGCGGCTTCGGGGGTGGTCACCGGCGGCACCAGGTTGGGCATGACGATCGCGCGGGCGAACTGGCGCGAGCTGTAAGGCGCGACCGTGAGCAGCATCTCGCCGTCGCGCAGGTGCACGTGCCAGTCGTCGGGACGGCGGATGGTTAGCGTTTGCGATGCCACGCCGCGCTCCCTAACTGAGACCCATGGCCGCGACCACCCTCACCGACCGCGCGATCGTCCGCCTGTCCGGCGAGGACGTGCGGGGCTTCGTTCAGGGGCTGGTGACCAGTGACGTCGCTGGAGACCTCCCTGTCTGGGCAGGACTGCTGACCCCCCAGGGCAAGTGCCTGTTCGACTTCCTGGTCTGGGCCGAGGGCAAGGACCTGCTGCTCGATTGCGAGGCCGCGGCGGCGGACGATCTCATCAAGCGCCTGTCCGTCTATCGGCTCCGCCGTCCGATCCGCATCGAGCCGGATGCGACGCTCGCCGTCCATTGGGCGCTCCATGAGGGGCGCGGGGTCCCCGATCCGAGGCTGGCGCGGCTCGGCTTCCGGTGGCTCGCGCCACCAGACGAGCCGGCAACCGGCTGGCTCGAGCATCGTCTCGGGCTCGGCGTCTGCGAAGGGCGCGCCGAGCTTGGCGATCTGCTTTGGCTCGAATGCAATGCCGCCGAATTGAACGGCGTCAGCTTCGCCAAGGGCTGCTTCGTCGGCCAGGAGAATACGGCGCGGATGAACTGGCGGCAGAAGATCAACCGGCGCCTGTTCGTCACCGTTGGTGGCGCCGGCGAGCGCGCGCGAATCGAATATCCGGAAGTCGACCGATCGGTCGTTCACGCCCGGATCGACGCGATTCCAGCCAATGCGATCGTCCCCGACTGGCTGAAAAGCGCGCTCGCTCAGCCGAGCACGGCATAGGCGCGTACGGGGAAGCTTCCCATTCCTCGGACCTTCGGCGGGACCGCGGAAAAGCGGAAGCCGTCGTCGGGCAGGCTGCCAAGGTTGGTCATATGCTCGCAAATGACGATGCCGGCGCCAAGCAGCCGCGTGTGCACCGGCCGCGAGCGGGTGCTGGTGTCATCAATATTGTTGCTGTCGACGCCGACGATGACCGCGCCCTGCTCGGCCAGGAGATCCGCAGCGTGGGCAGTGAGGAACGGATGGTCGACGCCGTAGCGGTCGCTGCGCCAGTGGCGGTCCCAGCCGGTGTGGACGAGCACGGCTTTGCCGCCGACATCGAGGCCGCCGAATGCGTCGGCGTCGATCGCGATCCCGTTTTCCCAGGGTCGCCGGACGACGATGCCCGGAAGCTCGGCGAGGAACGCCAGCGCCAGATCGGCAAGGTCGGCCCCGTCGGCATAGCGGTGGAACGGGGCGTCGACATAGGTGCCGGTATTGGCGACCATCTCGATCCGGCCAATCTGGAAGGTCGAGCCATCGTCATATTTGCGGGCCGAATCCTCGCGGCTCCAGAAGTCGCAAATGTGCGGGCCCGGCAGGCCCGGATAGGTCGTCATGCCATGCTCGATCACATGGCTGAGGTCGACGATCCTCTTTTCTTCAAGATCCGCCAAGATGCGAACACCCCGATCATGAACCACAAGACATTGAGCGCGGCGGACGGCAGCGCACCGTGCCACCAGCCGTTGATCACGAAACCCGACGCGCCGACCACGTTCATGCCCTGATAGACGAGCGACTGGCCGGTCAATCTGCCCGCCGAAAGCAGCAGATAGGCAAGCAGGATCAGCGCCGCTCCCGCCCAGCCGGCGACCTCGACCGCGAGCTCGACGGCGCTCAGGCTGCCAGCCTCCGCAGCACGTAGTGGAGGATTCCGCCGGAGCGGAAATATTCGAGCTCATTATAGGTGTCGATGCGGCAGCGGGCGGTGAACCGGAACTCGTCGCCGTCGTCGGGGGTGACCGTCACTTCCACGTCCTGCCGCGGCTTGAGGTCGGCCACGCCCGAGATCGAATATTTTTCCTTGCCCGTAAGGCCGAACGTCTCCGCGCTCTCGCCGTCGCGGAACTGCAGCGGAAGCACCCCCATTCCGACGAGGTTGGAGCGGTGGATCCGCTCGAAGCTTTCGGCGATCACGGCGCGGACGCCGAGCAGCACCGTGCCCTTGGCGGCCCAGTCGCGTGAGCTGCCGGTGCCATATTCCTTGCCGGCGATGACTACCAGCGGCCGGCTGTCCTGCCTGTAGAGCATCGCCGCGTCGTAAATCGGCATCACCTCGCCGGTCGGCGCGTAACGGGTGAAGCCGCCCTCGACATCGTCGAGCATGCGGTTGCGGATGCGGATGTTGGCGAAGGTGCCGCGCATCATCACTTCATGGTTGCCGCGGCGCGATCCGTAGCTGTTGAACTCGCCGCGGCTCACCTGGTGCTCGAGCAAATAGCGACCGGCGGGGCTGTCGGGCTTGATCGCCCCGGCGGGCGAGATGTGGTCAGTGGTGATGGAATCGCCGAAGATGGCCAGCGGCCGCGCCCGCTCGATGTCGGTCAGCGGCGTCGCCTCCATCGTCATCCCGGCAAAGTAAGGCGGGTTCTGGATGTAGGTCGATGTCGGCGGCCAGCCGTAGGTCTCACCGCCGGTCACCTCGATCGCCCGCCAGCGCTCGTCGCCCAGATAGACGTCGGCGTAGCGGCTGCGGAACATGTCCGAGTGGACATGCGCATCGATCAGCTCGCGGATTTCCTCGTTCGACGGCCAGATGTCCCTGAGATAGACGGGCTCGCCGTTTGACGCCATGCCGATCGGATCGTTGACCATGTCGGCAAGGACGGTGCCCTGCAGCGCATAGGCGACGACAAGCGGCGGCGAGGCGAGATAGTTTGCGCGGCAGTCCGGGGACACGCGCCCCTCGAAATTGCGGTTGCCCGAAAGCACGCTGACCGCGACCAAATCACTTTCGTTGATCGCTTTGCTGATTGGCTCGGGCAGCGGGCCCGAATTGCCGATGCAGGTCGTGCAGCCGTAGCCGACCAGGTCGAAGCCGAGCGCGTCGAGATCTTCCTGCAGGCCGCTTTGGCGGAGGTAGTCGCTGACCACCTGGCTCCCCGGGGCTAGGCTGGTCTTGACCCACGGCTTGACCTCCAAGCCCTTCTCCCGCGCCTTGCGCGCAACCAGCCCAGCGCCGATCAGCACCGACGGGTTCGACGTATTGGTGCAGCTGGTGATCGCTGCGATCACCACATCGCCGTTGCCGATGTCGAAATTTTCGCCCTCGACCGGCACGCGGCCGTCCTTGGCCTTGCCGTAGACGCTGGCGAGATCGGCCTTGAACTGGTCGTCGACCTCGCTGAGCAGCACCCGGTCCTGCGGCCGCTTCGGCCCGGCGAGCGAGGGCTCGATGCTCGCCATGTCGAGCTCGAGGGTGTCGGTGAACAGAGGTTCGGGCGAGCCCTCCTCGCGCCACAGCCCCTGCGCCTGCGCGTAGGCGCGAACCAGCGCGATCGCGGCCTCGTCGCGCCCGGTCAGGCGCAGATAGTCGATGGTGCGCTCGTCCACGGGGAAGAAGCCGCAGGTCGCGCCATATTCGGGCGCCATGTTGGCGATCGTCGCCCGGTCGGCGAGCGGGAGCTTGTCGAGCCCGGGGCCGAAGAATTCGACGAAGCGGCCGACCACGCCCTTCTGTCGCAGCATCTGGGTGACGGTCAGCACCAGGTCCGTGGCGGTAATGCCTTCCCTGAGCTCGCCGGTCAGGCGGAAGCCTACCACTTCGGGGATCAGCATGCTGACCGGCTGGCCGAGCATCGCCGCCTCCGCCTCGATCCCGCCGACTCCCCAGCCGAGTACGCCGAGCCCGTTGACCATCGTCGTATGGCTGTCCGTGCCGACCAAAGTATCGGGATAAGCGATGGTCGCGCCATCCTGGTCCTCGCTGGTCCAGACGCAGCGCGCGATATGCTCCAGGTTGACCTGGTGACAGATGCCGGTTCCCGGCGGCACGACCTTGAAATTGTCGAACGCCTGGCTCCCCCATTTGAGGAATTCGTAGCGCTCCGAATTGCGCTGATATTCGAACTCGACATTGCGCTCGAACGCGCGCGGGTTGCCGAATTCGTCGACCATCACGCTGTGGTCGATGACCAGGTGCACCGGGACCAGCGGGTTGATCCTCTGCGGGTCGCCGCCGAGCTGCTTCATCGCGTCGCGCATCGCGGCGAGGTCGACCACCGCTGGGACGCCGGTGAAGTCCTGCATCAGCACTCTCGCCGGCCGGAACTGGATCTCGCGGCTGATCCGCCGCTCCTTGAGCCAGTCGACCATGCACTGGAGGTCATCGCGGGTCACGGTCGACCCGTCCTCGAAGCGCAGCAAATTCTCCAGCAGGACCTTCATCGAAAAGGGCAGGCGCGAAAGGTCGCCGAGCTGGGCCGCGGCCTTTTCAAGCGAATAATATGCGTAGTTTTTCCCTTCGACCTCGAGCGTCGAGCGGGTGTTGAGGCTGTCCTGGCCGGTCGGGATCATCGCTGTCCTTCGAATTGCGGGCGCGGGCGGCTGGCGCGCGCGAAAACGGGATTGAGCCGGCCCTTAGCAACCGCCTCTCCGCCCCGCAAACCGGGAGGATTGTTCCGGATGCGGTAAGATGAACGCCTGTTAAGCTAAGCTGGTTGGCACCGCCTCGCCCCTGCCGCCAACAGCCGTTAGGCTGCAAAGAAAAAGAGAACGCGAACCGGAATGACCAACGACACCGACTATTTTCACCGCAGGGCGGCGGAGGCGCGCGCCGCGGCCTGCGCCAAGGACGAGCCGGAGCGGGTCGAGATCGCCGGCGAGCTCGCGCTTGCTTATGCTGCGCTCGCCCGGCGCCGCGCGGCTGCGCTTGCGGCGGCCGACGAACGGCCGGCCATCGCGCTCGAGGAGCCGGCCTGACCGGTCGCTCGCGGCCGCGGCCTCGCCGTCAGATCCAGCCGCGCTTCTTGAAATAGAGATAGGGAGCGACGGCACTGACCAGGATCATGGTCAGCGCCATTGGATACCCGAACAGCCACTTGAGCTCCGGCATATGGTCGAAATTCATGCCGTAGATTCCCGCGATCAAAGTCGGCGGAAGGAACACCACCGCGGCCCAGGAAAACAGCTTCATCGCCGCGTTCTGCTCGATGCTGATCAGGCCGAGGGAAGCATTGAGAAGGAAGGTCAGATTGTCGGTCAGGAAGCTTGCATGCTCGCTCAAGGACGTGACGTCGGTGGTCAGGCTGGCGACATGGTTGTGCAGATCTTCCTGGCTGGTGTCGTGCAGCCGCGCCGAGCCGGCGAGGAAGTTCAGCAAACGATTGGTGCTGACGGCCGTGTAGCGGATCTTCGTCACCAGCACTTGAGCCCTGCCGATGGCGGTTAGCAGCCGCGTCAGCCTCTGCGCCGGGATCCGCCGATCCTCGATTTCCTTGCCGAAGACCTCCGCCGACAGCCGCTCGATCTCCGCGCCGGCGACTTCCAGCTCATCGGCCAGCCGATCGATGATCGCATCCAGCAGCCGCACCAGCGCGGTAGGAGCATCGCGAACCATTTCGGGGTTGCGCCGCGCATGGTCCATGAAGGAGCCAAACGGTTTGGGGGTCGCGTAACGGATCGTGACCAGCCGCTTGTCCGAAAGCACGAACCCGACCGGGATGCTTGTCGGCGTACCTTCCTCGACGCCCCACAGCACGCTGACGGTCATGTAAAGCGCGCCATTCTCCTCATAGAGGCGGCTCGAGGGTTCGATCTCGGCCATTTCGTCCTGGGTCGGCACCTCGACTGCGATGCACCGCTCGACGAGCTGCTCCTCCGCGTGAGTCGGCTCTTCAAGGTCGATCCAGGTCGCCGCTTCCGGAATCTTCTCGTGCTTCGCATCGAGGATGCTTCCGTCGCAGCCGGGGCCGTAGGCGCGCAGCATGGTGAAGGTGTCGTGGCATCGCCGCGCATTTGCAAGCGGCTTGCTGCTGCTATGCCTCTTGCAATGACCACTCGCCGCAGCGCTGTACTTGCCGTCCTGATCGTCGCCGCAGCCGCGGCCGCGCTGCTGGCGATGGGACGCCATCCAATCTGCACCTGTGGGACGGTCGATCTGTGGGTGCCCACGCGGGACAGCGCCGAGACCAGCCAGATGCTCGCCGACTGGTACAGCCTCAGCCATGTCGTTCATGGTCTGCTCTTTTACGCCGCGCTTTGGCTCGTCGCTCGACGCTGGTCGGTACAGCTGCGCTTCCTTGTGGCGCTTGGCATCGAGGCGGCCTGGGAGGTGATCGAGAATACGCCGGCGGTGATCGATCGCTATCGCGAGACGACCGCCGCGCTCGGTTATACCGGCGACAGCGTCCTCAACTCGCTGTCGGACATGGCGATGATGGCGCTTGGCTTCCTCGCCGCGCGGCGCTTGCCGCTGTGGGCATCGGTTGTCCTTGTTCTGGCGCTGGAACTGGTGCCGCTAATGGTGATTCGCGACAATCTTGCGCTCAACGTCTGGAACCTGATTGCGCCGAACGATGCTATCGCCGCGTGGCAGTCGCGCGGCTAAGGCACCATTCATCCGCCGGAGCATTGATGGCGCGAAACTGTCGCAACGGGAGTAGCAGGTGCGCAAATATGCGGTGATTGGACTGCTGTTGCTTGCCGTCCCGGTGCCTGCCGCCGCCGGCGAGCTGTTCGGCGGCGTCTACGTCCACGACGTCAAGCTTCCGACCAACCTCAGCGGAATCGAAGGCGGCATGGACTTGCAGCTTGGCTACCGCGGCGGCGCCATAGCCAAGCTGTGGCGCGCCGAACTGCAGCCTTACGTCTTCGCCGCGGTCAATACGGCGGGCGAGACCAACTATGCCGCTGCCGGCATGGCAGCCAGGATACCTTTGGGTTCGCGGGCTTATTTTCGCCCGGGCGTGGGCATTGCCGTGCACACCGGCTCGGCCGACAAATTCTACCGCACGGACAAGATCGCGTTCGGCAGCCGAGTGCTGTTCGAACCCGAACTCGCGCTCGGGACGCAGCTCAATGACCGCCTCAGCATCGAGGCAAGCTGGGTGCACATGAGCCACGGGCAATTGCGCGGACGCGAGAACCCCGGGATCGACAATCTCGGCGTTCGGCTGAACCTGCGCCTTTAGCGCGAGGCGGGCTCAGCGCCCGATCATCGTCTCCGGCTTGACGACCCGGTCGAACGTCTCTTCGTCGACCAGCCCCAGCTCGAGCCCCGCCTCCTTCAGCGTCTTGCGATGCTTGTGGGCATGCTTGGCGATCGAGGCGGCATTGTCGTAACCGATCTCGGGCGCAAGTGCCGTCACCAGCATCAACGATCGGTCGCGAAGCTCGGTGATCCGCTGCTCGTGGGGCTCGGCGCCGTCGAGCATCCGCTCCGTGAAGCTGACCATGCCGACGCTGAGCAGGTTGATCGAGCGGATCACATTGGCGCCGATCAGCGGCTTGAAGACGTTCAACTCCATATGGCCCTGCAGTCCGCCGATGCTGATGGCGACATGATTGCCCATCACCTGGGCGGCGACCATGGTCAGCATCTCGGCCTGGGTCGGGTTGACCTTCCCCGGCATGATCGAGCTTCCCGGTTCATTCTCCGGAAGCTTGAGCTCGCCGAGCCCGCAGCGCGGGCCCGAGCCGAGCAGCCGGATGTCGTTCGCGATCTTGGTCAGGGCGACCGCGATGGTGTTGAGCACGCCGGACAGCTCGACGAGCGTGTCGTGCGCCGCGAGCTCGGCGAACTTGTTGGGCGCTGAGGTGAAGGGCAGCTGGGTGAGGTTCGCGACTTCCTTGGCAAATTCCTCGGCAAATCCCTTGGGCGCGTTGAGCCCCGTGCCGACCGCCGTTCCCCCCTGCGCGAGCCGCAAGAGGCGGGGCAACACGCCCTCGACCCGGGCGATGCAATCCCCGATCTGCGCCGCGTAGCCGGAGAACTCCTGGCCGAGGGTCAGCGGCGTCGCGTCCTGGAGATGGGTTCGGCCGATCTTCACGATATCGTCCCACCGCTTCGCCTGGTCGCTCAGCCTCTCGTGAATCCTGCGGAGGGCCGGGAGCAGCTTGCCGTGCACCGCCCGTGCCGCGGCGATGTGCATGGCGGTCGGGAAACTGTCGTTCGACGACTGCGCCTTGTTGACATGGTCGTTCGGGTGGACTGGCTCCTTGCCCCCGCGCTTGCCCGTCAGGATCTCGTTGGCGCGGCCGGCAATCACCTCATTGGCGTTCATGTTCGACTGGGTGCCCGAGCCGGTCTGCCAGATGACGAGCGGGAATTGACTGTCGAGATCCCCCCGCGCGACCTCCGCCGCGGCCTGCTGTATGACCTCGGCGAGCTTGGGATCGAGCCCGCCGATGCGCGCGTTCACCCGTGCTGCCGCTTGTTTGACGAAGCCCAGCGCATGGACGATCTCGAGCGGCATCTGCTCGCGCGGACCGAACGGAAAGTTGCCGATCGAGCGCTCGGTCTGCGCCCCCCAGTAAGCGTCGGCGGGGACGTCGATCGGTCCGAAGCTGTCATGTTCGGTGCGGGTGTCGTTGGGCATTGGTCCTCTCTCGCAATTGTCATTGCGAGGAGCGGAGCGACGAAGCAATCCAATGAGCGGAGCTGGATTGCTTCGCTAAGCTCGCAATGACGGAGCCGCTCCTGTTACTTCTTCCGCGTAAAGTCCACGCTGACGACGTTCGACCCGTCGTCCTTGGCCGTCTCTACCTCGGCCTCCGGCTCGTCATTTTCGGCCGCCTCATGTTCTTCGGCGGGCGTTTCGCCCGCGTCGGCCTGGAAGGTCAGGGCGAACTCGACGGCCGGGTCGTGGAACTGGGTGACCGCCGCAAAGGGCACGATGAGCGTAGCGGGCACTCCGCCGAAGGACAGGCCCACGGTGAAGCTTTCGTCGCGCACCTTGAGGTCCCAGAAGCGATGCTGGATGACGATCGTCATCTCGTCGGGGAAGCGTTCCATCAAATGCTTGGGGATCGAAACGCCGGGCAGGCGAGTCTTGAACGTGATGTAGAAATGATGCTCGCCCGGAAGGCCGCCCGATTGCTCGACCTCGCGCAGCACCCGGCCAACCACCGCCCGCAGCGCGTCCTGCACGATCTCGTCGTACGGGATCAGGCTCTCGGGGGTCTCGTCGCTCATCGCTTCCGGTGGTAGCGAGCCGGGGAGCGCGGTCAAGCGGAGTCAGCGATGCCGATCGATGCAACCCAGCCCTATGACGACAGCAACATCTTCGCGCGCATCCTGCGCGGGGAGATCCCCTCGAAGACGGTCTATGAGGACGAGCACGCGCTTGCTTTTCACGACATCAACCCGGCGTCGCCGGTGCACATCCTGGTGATCCCGAAGGGCCCGTACGTGTCCTGGGACGACTTCTCGGCCAGGGCCTCGGACGCCGAGATCGCGGGTTTCGTCCGCGCGGTCGGTCATGTCGCGCGCGAGGCGGGGCTGGTGGAGCCGGGCTACCGGCTGCTCGCCAATGTCGGGCCGAACTCGGGGCAGGAGGTGCCGCACCTCCACGTCCACATCTTCGGCGGACGCCCGCTCGGGCCGATGCTTGCCCGATAGACGTTCGACGAAAGAGGGATTGCCCTCTTGTTCGCAGCCGCTAGGTTCGCCGCAAAAATAACGCTCAAAAGGGGAGTTTAGAATGGCCACTGCTCCGACGCGCGGAGGCCTGTTCGGCCGCGTGAAGCCGCTGGACGCCATCCTGGCCACTGCCGAGAAAAAGGGTCTCCACCGATCGCTGGGCGCACTGCAACTGACCCTGTTCGGCGTCGGCTGCATCATCGGCACCGGTATTTTCGTGCTGACCTCGGTCGGCGCGCAAAAGGCCGGCCCGGGCCTGATGGTGAGCTTCATCATTGCCGGCGCCGTCTGCGTCGTCGCAGCTTTGTGTTACGCCGAGATCGCTTCGATGGTCCCCGTTTCGGGCTCCGCCTACACCTATAGTTACGCGGTCCAGGGCGAGCTTCTCGCATGGACGGTCGGCTGGGCGCTGCTCCTCGAATATGCCGTGGGCGCCTCCGCGGTGTCGGTCGGCTGGTCCAACTATTTCACCAACTCGGTCTTGCAGGCGTCGTTAGGAATAGACTTGCCCGCCTGGCTCAAGACCGGACCGGTCATCTTTGGCGGCGAGCCGGGCGGCCTCATCAACCTCCCCGCGGCGATGATCGCGCTTCTGGTGACCTGGCTTCTGGTCATCGGCACGACCGAAAGCGCGCGCGTGAATGCCGTGCTGGTGGCGATCAAGGTCACCGCGCTGACCGTCTTCATCATCCTCACCCTGCCGGCGGTGGAGGGCGACAATTTCAGCCCCTTCATGCCAGGCGGCGTGTTCGGCGGCTTCGGCTCGGGGGTCGGAATCCTCGGCGCCGCGGCGACCATGTTCTTCGCGTACATCGGCTTCGATGCGGTCTCGACCGCGGCGGAGGAAACCAAGAACCCGCAGCGCAACGTCCCGATCGGCCTCATCGGCAGCCTCGCCATCTGCACCGTCTTCTATATCCTCGTGACCGCCGGCGCGGTCGGCGCGATGGGCGGCCAGCCAATCCTCGGGCCCGACGGCGCGCCGCTCTCGGCGGGCTCGGAAGCGCTGGCCCGCGCCTGTGCGCTCCCCGAGAATGCCGGGATCCTCGTCTGCTCGGGCGAACCGCTCGCGCATGTGCTTCGCTCGATCGGCTTCGGCGCGATCGGCAACATGCTGGGCTATGCGGCCTTCATCGCCTTGCCGTCGGTCATCCTGATCCTGATCTTCGGCCTCACTCGAATCTGCTTCGTGATGGGCCGCGACGGCCTGTTGCCGGAGCGGCTTTCGACCGTTCATCCGCGGTGGAAGACGCCGCACGTCGTTACGATCATCACCGGCTCGATCATTGCGGTGCTGGCGGCACTGTTCCCGGTCGGACAGCTCGCCGATATTGCCAATGCCGGAACGCTCTACGCGTTCATGATGGTCGCAATCGCCGTGTGGATGCTGCGTCGGCGCGACCCGAGCCGGGTACGTCCGTTCCGCGTGCCGGGGCTGATTCTCGTCGCTCCGCTGACCATCGCGGGCTGCCTGTTCCTGTTCCTCAACCTCCCGACCGAGGCGCTGATCGGTCTTCCGTTGTGGGGAGTGATCGGGATCGTCTTCTACTTCCTCTACGGCTACCGGAAGAGCCATCTCGGACGCGGCCTCGTCGAGGTGCACGAGCCCGAGATCCACGACATCGAGCCCAGCATTCCGGGAGTCGACGAGCGCGATCCGCTGGATCCGCCGCGGCAGCCGCCGATCGGCTAAGTCCACGACCAACGCAGGAGAATGGCGATGATGGCAGCTGCGCAGGCTGATGCTCCGGCGGCGGTCGGCTTTATCGATCACGTAACCAACGTCTCCGACTTCATCTGGGGCGGCACCTGGAACGGCGAGCAGGTTCTCCCACTGCCGCCGATGGTCGTGATCCTGCTCGGCATCGGCCTGTTCATGATGATCGGCCTGCGCTTCTATCCGCTGCGCCAACTGTGGCCGGCGATCCGCGGCCTGTCGCGCAAGGCGGGGGATCAGAGCGCGGGCGAGATCTCGCCCTTCGCCGCCCTGTCGACCGCGCTTTCGGGGCAGGTCGGCACCGGCAACCTCGCCGGCGTCGCCACTGCCATCGCGCTCGGTGGCCCGGGAGCGATCTTCTGGATGTGGATCACCGCGCTGATCGGAATGGCACTGGCCTTTGCCGAAGGCGCGCTTGCCATTCGCTACCGCGAAATCACGCCCGACGGGCGCTACCGCGGCGGCCCGATGGCCTACATCACCTACGGCTTGGGCCCGAAGTGGAAATGGCTGGCAGTGCTGTTTTCGATCGGCACCTTGATTTCGGCCATGGTCACCGGAAACATGATTCAGGCCAATTCGGTGGGCGATTCCTTCGCCCAGCTGACGGGCTTCGACGACTGGATCGGCGGGCTGGTGGTCGCCGCTTTGGTGTTCGTCGTAATCATCGGCGGGATCAAGTCGATCGGCGCGGTTGCGGAGCGCGTGGTTCCGGCCATGGCCGCCGCCTATTTGGCGATGGCGCTGCTCGCGATCATCCTCAACATCGAGGATATTCCCGCCACATTCGGCCTCATCTTCCACGGCGCGTTCAATGCGCAATCGGCGACCGGCGGGTTCCTCGGGGCGGCGGTTGTGATGGCGATGCGCGCCGGCGTCGCCCGCGGCCTGTTCTCGAACGAGGCCGGCCAGGGATCGACTCCGATCGCCCACGCCGTCGCGCGCACCACCGATCCGGCGCTGCAGGGCCGGTTCGCGATGATGGGCACGTTCATCGACACCATCCTCGTGTGCACCATGACGGCGCTGGTGATCCTGACGGTCCAGGGAAGCTTCCCCGGCACCGATCCCGCCACCGGCCTTAGAACTGTCCAGGAACACGCCTGGTCGTCGGACCTGCGCGGCTTCGACATGACGGCGGGCGCCTTCGCTGCCGCCTTCCCGTTCGCGATCGGCCATATTTCGCTTGGCGCGCTGGTCGCTTCGATCGCGCTTCTGCTGTTCGTCTTCACGACCTTGCTAACCTGGTCCTATTATGGCGAGCGGGCGATTACCTATCTCTACGACCGCCTTCCCGGCGCGACTCCCGGCGGCGAGCGCGTGCTGCACGTCATCTGGCGGCTGCTGTGGTGCGTGATGATCTGGATCGGATCGTTCCAGGAGCTCGAGCTCGTCTGGCGCATGGGCGACATCGCCAATGCCGCGATGGCGCTCCCGAACCTCATCGCCCTCGCCTTCCTCGCGCCGGTGGTGTTCGCGCTTGCGCGGGGTCATCGCTCCGCGGGACGCGACCACGGCCGTGAATGCCCGCGCGAGCTGATTGACGAGCCGTTGGCGACGCAAGCGCCGCCGCCCGGCGCTAGCCGAGAAGGTCCCCCGCCAGCGACTTGAGGTCGCTCTCGGGCCGCGCGCCATAATGCTGGATCACCTCGGCTGCGCAGATCGCGCCGAGGCGAAGCGAATCCTTGAGTGTTTTGCCGCGCGCTGCGCCGAACAGGAAACCGGCGGCGAAGAGGTCGCCCGCCCCGGTCGTGTCGACCAGCTGGCTGATGGGCTCGGCGGGGACGTCAACGCGCTCCGGTCCGCGTACCGCGAGCGCGCCATGCTCGCTGCGGGTAACGACCAGCGTGTCCACCTTGGGCGCGACCGCGGCGATGGCGCTGTCGAGATGGGCAACGCCGGCGAGCGCCTCGACTTCAGCCTGGTTGGCGAACAATATGTCGATCCGCCGCTCGTTGAGCAGCTGGTTGAAGCCGTCGCGGTGACGGTCGACGCAGAAGGTGTCGGACAAGGTGAAGGCGACCTTGCGCTGCGCCTGCCGCGCGACCTCGATTGCGCGGACCATCGCGTAACGCGGGGTTTCCGGGTCCCACAGATAGCCTTCGAGATAGAGAATGGCCGAAGCGCGAATCTGTGCTTCGTCGAGCGCTTGGGGCGGCAGATGCTGGGCCGCGCCGAGGAAGGTGTTCATCGTCCGGTGACCATCGGGCGTGATCAGGATCATGGATCTAGCGGTCGGCGTACCGACGTCCGCGGCGGGCGTCGTGAATTCGACTCCCGCGTCGCTGAGGTCGCGGCGGTAGAATTGGCCCAGTGGGTCGGGAGCGACCTGGCCGATGAAACCCGCGCGCCCGCCCAGCGCTGCAACTCCCGCCGCCGTATTGCCGGCAGACCCGCCGCTGACCTCGCGCGCATCGTCCATGTGCGAATAAAGCCGCTCCGCCTCTTCGGCGTCGATTAGCCGCATCGAACCCTTGACCAGCCCCTCGGCCACCAGGAATTCGTCGCTGGCGTCGGCAATCACGTCGACGATCGCATTGCCGATGGCGAGCACGTCGAGGCGGGTATTGGTCATGAAATCTCCGGCTGGTCGGGAAAGCGCCGCGCCTAGCGACCAGTTCGACGCCCCGCAACATTGCCTCGGCGACGAACGGCGGGCATCGTGCCGCCCATGCGCCTTTTACTCGCCCTCGGCCTCACGGTTTTCCTTGCCGCCTGCGCCACCGCCCCGCGGCCGACGCCGCAGCCACAGCAGCCTCCGGCGCAGCCCGAAGAACACAGCAGCCTTTCGGGACTGACGGTTCAGGAGCTTGTCGCCCGGTTCGGCACGCCCGCGCTGCAGATCCGCGAAGGCAATAGCCTCAAGCTCCAGTTCCGCGGCCGCCGCTGTGTGATGGACACCTATCTCTACCCTCGCGGCAACGACGGACTGCGCGTCACCCATGTCGATACGCGCCTGCCCTCGGGCGGCGACATCGATCAGTCGGCGTGCATCTACTCGCTGCGCAACCGGCCGATCTGATCCATCGCCCAGCCCGCTGACTCGGCAACTACCGCATCGCCGCTGTCGAGATGCGGCGCGATCGCCGCCGCCAGAGCGGGACTGCCGCTATTGCCAGCGGCGATCAGGCAGTTGCGGATCATTCGCTGATGCCCGATCCGCTTGATTGGCGAGCCTGAGAACATGTCGCGAAAGCCCTGCTCGTCGAGCGCGAGCAGATCGGCGAGCCGCGGCGCGGCGAGCTCTGCTCGGGGAAGGAAGGCGCGATTGGCGTGCGCTGCGTCGGCAAACCGGTTCCACGGGCAGACGGCAAGGCAATCGTCGCAGCCGTAAATGCGGTTGCCGATCGCTTCCCGCAGCTCGATCGGGATCGGCCCGTCATGCTCGATCGTCAGGTAGGAGATGCAGCGCCGCGCATCGATCCGGTGCGCCGGGCCAATCGCTGCGGTCGGGCAGGCGTCGAGACAGGCCGTGCAACTCCCGCAATGGTAATCGGGCTCGGCCCGGTCCGGCTCGAGTTCGAGGCTGGTGAGGATAACGCCAAGGAACAGCCAGCTGCCATGCTCGCGGCTGACGAGGTTGGTGTGCTTGCCCTGCCAGCCGATTCCGGCGGCCTGGGCGAGCGGCTTTTCCATCACCGGGGCCGTGTCCACGAAGACTTTCAGTTCCGATGGCGCCTGCTCGACGATGAACCGAGCCAGCGCTTTCAGCGCCTTCTTGACGGTCTTGTGATAGTCGGCGCCCTGGGCGTAGACCGAGATCCGGCCAAGGTCGGGGCGCGCGGCGAGGGCGAGCGGGTCCGAGGCGGGAGCATAGCTCATCCCGAGCGCGATCGCGGACCTAGCGTCGGGCCACAGGGCGGTCGGCGAGACGCGCTGATCCGCGCGGCTTTCCATCCATCCCATCGTGCCGTGATGGCCGGCCTCGAGCCATCGCCTGAGGTCGATCCCGGCATTGTCGGCTGCGTCGGCGCGCGCGAAGCCGCAGCTTGCAAACCCCAGGCGGAGTGCTTCCGACCTTATTGCTTCCTCGAGGCCTTGGCTCTTATTCACGCGAGGGCCTGTACACCGGCGCCCGATAATTTCGTAGGAATTTCAGTGCTTCGACAGGTCCAAAACGTCGCCAGCGACACTGCACCGGCAGTCGAGGCCATCGATATCGTCAAGGACTTCAACGAGACCCGCGCCGTCGATGGCGTCAGCCTCGCAGTCCCTGCCGGCTCGATCTACGGCCTGCTCGGACCCAATGGCGCCGGCAAGACGACCACCTTGCGCATCCTGCTCGGGATCATCGATCCCTCGAGCGGCCTGCGCCGCGTGCTCGGCCGCGAGCGGCCGCTCGATGCCGCGGAAGAGATTGGCTATTTGCCCGAGGAACGCGGGCTGTACCCGACCATGCCGGCGCGAGAGGCGATCGCCTTCATGGGTGCGCTGCGCGGTCTCCCTCTGGCTGAAGGCCGTCGCCGCGCCGATGCGCTGCTTCACGAGCATGGCCTGGGCGAATGGGCGAAGAAGCCGATCCGCACCTTGTCGAAGGGCATGGCGCAGACGGTCCAGCTGCTCGGCACGATCATCCACAAGCCGCGTCTGATCGTCCTCGACGAGCCCTTCAGCGGTCTCGATGCGATCAACCAGGCGAGGCTCGAGGAGCTGATCAGGGGCGAGGCGGATGCCGGCGCGACGATCATCTTCTCCACGCATGTGATCGCCCATGCTGAGCGGCTGTGCGAACGCATCGCGATCATCGCGGGGGGCCGCGTTGCGTTCGAAGGCCGGGTCGACGAAGCCCGCGCGCGGCTGCGTCCGATCGTCAGGCTTCGCACCCGCAACAGCGCCGGGCCGTGGCTCGACGCGCTTCCCGCCGCCGCCCGCCGCGAGGGTGACGAATATGTGTTCGAACTGCCCGAAGGCGGCCCCGAACCCTTGCTCAAGGCGCTGATCGACGGCGGCGCCGGGATCGAGACGCTGGCGATCGAGCGGCCCGGCCTGCACGACGCCTTCGTCGCCATCGCCGGCAATGCCGCGGCCGCGGCGATGGCCGAGGAGAAAGGCGAATGAGGCAATTCATTCGCGGCGCCTTCGTCATCGCCCGGCGCGACTTTGCGGCGACGGTCCTGTCCAAGGCCTTCATCCTGTTCCTTCTGACGCCCTTGTTTCCGTTGCTGCTCGGCGGGCTGTTCGGCGGCATCGGCGCGCGCGTCGCGGCCCAGACCGAAACGCCCGTCGTCGCCGTGATTGCATCGCAGGGGGAGTTCGCCAGGCTCCTGCGTTCGCGCGATCAGCTGGCACCCGCCTTGGGCAGGGACTCGCTGGTCCGGCTCGTCGGCTATGAATTGGAAGCCGACGCCGACGGCCAGCGCCGGCGGCTCTTGGCGAGCCGGGACCCTCCGCTTCGGGCGGTGCTGAGCGAAGGCTTCGGGGAGCCGCGGCTGGTCGGCTCGCTGGACTCTTCTGCGATCGAGCAGGTCCGGCTGATTCTGGGCACAGCGCGCTCGGAGTCGCTCCCGGCGATCCGCGTGACGAACGTCCAGGCGTCCTCCGGCTCGCTCGATCGGCAGCGCGCGATTACCGCGCAGGTCAGCCAGATGCTGCTCTTCTTCCTGACCATTCTTTTGTCCGGAATGTTGCTGTCTCAGCTCATCGAAGAGAAGTCGAACAAGATCATCGAGGTGATAGCGGCCTCGGTACCAATCGACGCATTGTTCGTGGGCAAGTTGTGCGCAATGCTCGCCGCCTCGGTCCTTGGGATCCTGGTGTGGATCGGCGGCGGGGCATTGCTGATCCAGCTGGTCAAGCATGGGGGAGTGGCGACGCTTCCTCCGCCAGCGGTGGGCTGGCCCGCCTTCCTCGTCCTCGCAATCGCTTATTTCGCGACAAACTACCTGCTTCTGGGCGCGGCCTTCCTGACCATCGGCGCGCAGGCAGCGACGGTGCGCGAGGTGCAGACCCTGTCGATGCCGCTGACGTTCGCGCAGGTGCTGCTGTTCGGGTTTGCATCCACGGCGGTCGGCGCGGCCAATTCGCCGGAGGGCATTGCCGCGGCCGTCTTCCCCTTGTCCTCGCCAATGGCGATGATCGCCCGCGCGGCCGAGGAACCCGGCTTGTGGCCACACCTTTTCGCGCTCGCATGGCAGGCGCTGTGGGTCGCGATCATCCTGCGCCTCGGCGCGCAATTGTTCCGCAAGACGGTGCTGAAGTCCGGCCCGCGCCGCACATGGTGGCGCTTGCGCCGAGCTTAGCCGATCGCCTCGCGCGCCATTTCGGTCAGCTTGGCCATCAGCGCGCGGTGCGGGAAGGGGCCGTGGCTGATCCGGGCCACGCCCGCCTCGGCCCAGACCTTCTTGTCGGGCGAGCCTGGAAAAGCGATCACGTTTAGCGGCAGCGGCACGTCGCGCACGATCCGCTCGATCTGTTTCGGATCGGCCAGCCGGGGCACGAAGAAACCGCTCGCGCCCGCGTCGGCGAAGGCTTTCCCGCGCTCGATCGCCTGATCGACCAGCGCATCGTCATAAGTCTGCGTCTTCAGATAGAGGTCGGTGCGCGCGTTGATAAAGAAGTCATCGCCGACGGCTTTGCGGATCGCCGCTATTCGGCGAACTTGCAGGTCAAGCGGGTGAAGCCCATCGCCGCCGATAATTTGATCCTCGAAATTGCACCCCACCGCTCCGGTCTCCTTGAGCCAGGCGACATTCGCTGCCGCTTCATCCGGTTCGACTGCGTAGGCGCCCTCGAAATCGACTGTCAGCGGCAAATCGACCGCTTCGACGATGCGCCGGGCATTGGTCAGCGCAAAATCGATCGGGACCTGCTGCCCGTCGGGCCAGCCGTTGGCGTCTGCGACCGGGTGGCTGCCTGTCGCCAGCGCTGCGGCGCCCGCGGCTGCGACTGCGCGAGCGCTGCCTGCGTCCCAGATATTGAACAGCACCACCGGATTTCCTGCCTGGTGCAGAGCTTTGAAGTCGTCGAATCGGCTCATTGTATCCTGCCTCCGTCCCGGCGCTTGTGCAGGAACCGCGGCGCGCGCACCGCCAAAAAAATGTGCCCGCCTCACAAAAGGGGCTTATGGGCCTCGGCTGTCATAAAAGTGAAACAATCCTGTCACAGGGCCTTCGCGGAACCGTCGCTAGGGCGTGGGGGCGCAGTACCCGCCCCCAGACAGAGGATTTCACCCGTGAAAAAGAGCCTTTTCGCGCTTTCGGCCGTCGCCCTTCTCACCGCTTGCGGTGACAATTCGGCAGGCAGTGGCGGCGGGTCGTCCAGCGACATCAAGGTCGTCGGCTCCTCGACCGTATATCCGTTCACGAAGGCCGTGGCCGAGAATTTCATGCGGGCCAATGCCGGCATCCGCGTTACGGTCGAATCGACCGGCACCGGGGCGGGCATGAAATTGTTCTGTGGCGGGGTGGGCAATCGCTTCCCCGACATTCAGAACGCATCGCGCGAGATGAAGCGCAGCGAGTATGACGATTGCGTCAAGAATGGCGTCAACAACGTCATCGAGGTGCCTGTCGGAATCGACGGCCTGACGATCATCGAGTCCGTGAACGGCCCGCAAATGGACCTCACTCAGGCCGACATTTACAAAGCGCTCGCCGCCAACCCGTTCGGGAAGGGCGCGAATACCGCTCAGACCTGGAAGGACGTCAACCCATCGCTCCCCGCGATCAAGATCCGGGTCCTCGGCCCGCCGCCGACCTCGGGCACGCGCGACAGCCTGGTCGATCTGTATCTCGAAAAAGGCTGCGACAGCGATCCGGCGATGAAGGCGCTCAAGAAGAGCGATCCCGACAAGCACAAGCTGATCTGTACCAAGGTTCGCGAGGACGGCGCGTTCGTCGAAGCCGGCGAGAACGACAATCTCATTGTCCAGAAGATTTCGTCGGATCCGGGCTCGCTCGGGGTGCTCGGTTTCTCTTATCTTGCGGACAATGCGGACAAGGTGCGTGCTGTGAAGATCGGGGGGGTGAGCCCGTCGGAAGAGACGATCGCCAGCCTGCAGTATCCGGGGGCGCGCAAGCTCTTCATCTACCTCAAGGGCGAGCATATCGCCGCCAAGCCGAAGCTGCGCGATTTTGTCGCCACCTTCGCAAAAATGTGGGGCAAGGGCGGTCCGCTCGAGCGCATCGGTCTGGTCCCGTTCGGGGCGAGCGAGGCGGCGACCGCTGCGCAGCAGGCGAGCGAGCTGAAGCCGCTCGATCCGAGCACGCTTCGCTGAGCGGGAAGCGGCGCGCGAAATGAGCCTTGGCCTCGCGTTCGTCGCAGTCCTGATCGTCGCCGTCGCGGCCGGCTGGGTTGGTTACAGGCGCGCTCGCCGCCTTCGCGCCGCCGGTCCGCTGCATTCCTTGCCGACCTATCACGGCGCCCATGTCGCTTTGTGGGCGGCGATTCCTGCCTTGCTGCTCATGGCGGCCTGGGCGCCGATGCAGTCGCGCATCGTCGATCAGACGGTTCTCTCCAGTCCGGAAGGGCAAGCGCTTCCGCAATCCGACATGCAGCGCGGCGCCATCCTTTCGGAAGCGCGCGAAATCGCGCGCGGCCAGCGCGACCAGGGCTTCAATCCGGAATCCGCGACGATCGCTCCGCGCATCCGCGAAGCGGAAACGCGTTACTCGACGCTGGCGGCACTCGCCGCCGTGCTTGCAGCGATCGCGGCCGCCGCCATTGCGGTGCGCAAAAGCGTCCCCGAGTTCCGCGCTCGCACCGGCGTCGAGCGCTGGATGATGACCCTGCTGTTCGTGGCATCGCTGATCGCGGTTCTGACAACTTTGGGAATCCTCTTGTCGCTGATGTTCGAAAGCTTGCGCTTCTTCCGAATGTATCCGGCGACGTCCTTCTTCTTTGGCCTTGAATGGAGCCCGCAGACCGCGATCCGGGCCGACCAGGCGGGCTCGTCGGGTGCGTTCGGCGCAGTCCCGCTGCTGTGGGGCACGTTCTTCATCGGTGCGATCATCGCGATGATCGTCGCCGTGCCGCTCGGGCTGATGAGCGCGATCTACCTCACGCAATATGCGCCGCCACGGGTTCGCGCCTGGCTCAAGCCGATCCTGGAGATCCTCGCGGGCGTTCCGACCGTGGTCTATGGCTATTTCGCCGCGCTGACGGTCGCGCCGGCCGTGCGCGACTTCGGCCTAGCCATCGGAATTTCCTCGGCCAGCAGCGAAAGCGCGCTTGCTGCCGGCGTGGTCATGGGGATCATGATCATTCCCTTCGTCAGCTCGATGTCTGACGATTCGATCGCGGCAGTGCCCCAGGCGATGCGCGACGGCAGCCTCGCCATGGGCGCCACGACCTCCGAGACCATTCGCAAGGTCCTGCTGCCCGCCGCCCTTCCGGGCGTGATGGGCGGCATCCTGCTCGCCGTCAGCCGCGCGATCGGGGAAACCATGATCGTCGTCATGGCCGCCGGCCTAGCCGCCAATCTCACGCTCAACCCATTTGAGAGCGTGACGACCGTGACGACCCAGATCGTCGGACTGCTCACCGGAGAACAGGAATTCGACAGCCCGAAGACGCTCGCCGCATTCGCGCTCGGCCTTGCCTTGTTCCTGATCACTCTTTTGCTCAACCTGATCGCCCTGCACATCGTGCGCCGCTACCGAGAGCAATATGAATAGCCGCGGCGCCTCCCGCTGGACCGATGGGTCGATGCACAAGCGCGTGCGCCGCCGTTACGCGGCGGAGCGGCGGTTCCGCCTTGCCGGCCTCGCGGCGATCGTCCTTTCCGTGCTGTTCCTCGCCTTCCTGCTGTTCAACATGACCTCCAAGGGCATCGGCGGGTTCAGCCAGTATCAGGCCAGGCTTCCGCTCGACCTCGCGGCGAGCGACCTGTTCCTCGATCCTGCAAGCCTTCGCGGGCCGGATGCCCGCCAGGTCGTCGCCTCAGCGGACCTTGGCGGAGTGATCTCGACCGCGGCTACCGATGCCTACGGGCCCGCCGCCGCCAACCTGTTCGGCGACGCTGCCGCAGGCCGGCTCGGCGACGAAATCGTCAACAATCCCGAATTGCTGGAACGCCGCGTCGAGCTGTGGCTCCCGGTCGGAAGCAAGATCGACGTCGCGGCCAAAGGGGAAGGGGACGAAGCCAGCGAGCGCTTGGTCGCCGATCTCCAGCAACGGGACGCGCTCAAGCGCGGCTTCAACATGCAGTTCCTGACTGGAGCGGATGCGACCGATGCCTCGTCCGTCGGCATTTGGGGGGCGCTCAAGGGCAGCTTCTACACGATCATCGTGACGATCCTGCTCGCTTTCCCGATCGGGGTCCTTGCCGCCATCTACCTCGAGGAGTTCGCGCCGCGGAACCGCTGGACGGACGCCATCGAGGTGTCGATCAACAATCTCGCCGCCGTTCCTTCGATCATCTTCGGCCTGCTCGGCCTTGCCGTCTTCCTCGGGATGATGAACCTGCCGAGGTCGGCGCCCCTCGTCGGCGGCATGACGCTCGCGCTGATGACCTTCCCCGTGATCGTCATTGCCGGCCGCAATGCGATCAAGTCGGTTCCACCCTCGATCCGCGACGCGGCGCTGGGCGTTGGTGCTTCGAAGATGCAGGTCACCTTCCACCACGTGCTCCCTCTGGCGCTTCCCGGGATCCTCACCGGGACGATCATCGGCGTCGCGCGCGCGCTCGGTGAGACCGCTCCGCTGCTGATGATCGGCATGCGCGCCTTCGTTGCCGCGCCCCCAGGCGGAATAACCGATCCGGCGACCGTGCTGCCGGTGCAGATCTTCCTCTGGTCCGATGAGGTCGACCGCGGCTTCGTCGAGAAGACCAGCGCGGCGATCATCATCCTTTTGCTGTTCATGCTATTGATGAACGGCCTCGCCATCTATCTTCGCAACCGCTTCGAGCGCCGCTGGTGATCCGGATGAAAGAAAAAATGCCTTTGACCCCCGTGACCCCGGTGCCGACGCCTTCGGCGGCGATAACCGCCGAGGCCGAACGCCGCGGCCCCCGAGCGGCGCGCAAGCGGTCCGATCCGCCCAATGCGGATCACGAAGCGAGCGCGCTCGACACGGTCCCCATCACCGAAGAGGGCCAGCCCCCGCTGACGAACAGACCCCCGGCCTCGAAAATGTCGGCGCACGGGGTCAGCGTCTTCTATGGCGAGAAGCAGGCTCTGAGGGACGTCTCGATCGAGATTTACGACGACCGGGTGACCGCTTTCATCGGTCCGTCCGGCTGCGGCAAGTCGACCTTCCTGCGCTGCCTCAACCGAATGAACGACACGATCCCGTCGGCGCGCGTGACCGGCCGGATCGAGCTCGACGGCCAGGACATCAACAGCGCCGCCATGGACGTCGTGCAGCTGCGCGCGCGGGTCGGCATGGTGTTCCAGAAGCCCAATCCGTTTCCCAAGTCGATCTACGAGAATGTCGCCTACGGCCCGCGGATCCACGGCCTTTCGACGTCGAAGGGCGAGCTCGACCAGATCGTCGAAAAGTCCTTGAAGCGCGCCGGGCTTTGGGACGAGGTCAAGGACCGGCTGGAGGAGAGCGGCACCGCGCTCTCGGGCGGGCAGCAGCAGCGGCTGTGCATCGCCCGGGCGATCGCCGTCGACCCCGAGGTCATCCTGATGGACGAACCCTGCTCCGCGCTCGACCCGATCGCCACCGCCCGGATCGAAGAATTGATTCACGAGCTTCGGGGCCGCTACGCGATCGCGATCGTCACCCACAACATGCAGCAGGCGGCGCGCGTATCGCAGAGGACCGCGTTCTTCCACCTCGGCGAGCTGGTCGAATACGGCAAGACGTCGGAGATCTTCACCAACCCGCGCCAACAGCGCACCCAAGACTATATCACTGGCCGGTACGGCTGATCGGAGTAACGATGATGCAACAGGCCAGCGGACATACGCTCAAAGCCTTCGACGAGGATATCGAGCGGCTGCGCGCGCTGATCAGCCAGATGGGCGGCCTTGCCGAGCATGCGATCGGGGAATCGATGCGCTGCCTGGTCCAGCGCGACGTCGAAGGCGCCGAGCGGGTCGTCCAGGACGACAAGAAGCTCGATGCGCTCGAAGTGGAGACCGAGCGGCGCGCAGTGCAGCTGATCGCATTGCGCGCGCCGATGGCGGCCGACCTTCGCGACGTCGTCGCCGCGCTCAAGATTTCCGGCGTCGTCGAGCGGATCGGCGATTATGCCAAGAATATCGCCAAGCGGGTTCCGCTGCTCGACAATGCCGGCAAGATCGAGCCGCTCTCGCTGCTTCCGGAGATGGCGCGCATCGCGACTTCCATGGTCCACGACGTGCTCGATGCCTTCGTGGAGCGCGATGCGGAAGCTGCCGTGCGCGTGTGCGAACGCGACCAGGCGGTCGACGATTTCTACGATTCGGTGTTCCGCACCCTGCTTACCCACATGATGGAAAACCCGCACAATATCGGCCAGTCCGCGCATCTGCTGTTTGTCGCCAAGAACCTCGAGCGGGTCGGCGATCATGCGACCAACATCGCCGAGATGGTCTATTATGCCGCGACCGGTCAGCACATGGCCGACCGGCCGGGCAAGTCCGGCAACTGAACATGAGCGCGAAGCGGCTGCTTCTCGTCGAGGACGACCGGCCGCTTGCGGACCTCGTCACCTTCCACTTCGAACGCGCGGGCTACGACGTTACCCGCACCGGTGATGGCGAAGAAGCGCTGATTCTCGTCGACGAGGTACGGCCGGACGTAGTCCTGCTCGACTGGATGGTCGAGGGGATTAGCGGCATCGAGGTCTGCCGGCGCCTCCGCCGCCGTCCTGGAAGCGCCAACCTGCCGATCATGATGCTTACCGCGCGCGGCGAGGAAAGCGACCGCATCCGCGGGCTGGAAACCGGCGCCGACGATTATATCACCAAGCCGTTCAGCCCGCGCGAGCTCGTCGCCCGCGTCGGTGCGGTTCTGCGCCGTGTCCGCCCGGCGCTTGCCGGCGAGCAGCTCGCTTATGCCGACATCGAGATGGATGTTGGCGCGCACAAGGTCCGGCGCGACGGCCGGGCAGTCGCGCTCGGCCCGACCGAGTTTCGTCTGCTCCGGCATTTCCTCGAGCATCCCGGCCGTGTCTTTTCGCGCGAGCGGCTGCTCGATGCAGTATGGAGCCACGACCCCGAAATCGACGCGCGGACCGTCGATGTTCACATCCGCCGCTTGCGCCAGGCCCTGAATGCCGGCGGCCAGCCGGACCTGATCCGGACCGTCCGTTCCGCCGGCTATTCGCTCGACGCCGAGATCTGAGGCTTCCGCATCGAACGGCGTCTTCGGCGGCTTCATAAAAGTGCAATATTGCCGTCAACTGCCTGTCGCCGGTGGCGCTTAGCAATGCCCTAGCGGACGCGAAGAGCGGCCCGAACAAGGGGTGAGGCAAATGAACTTCAAGACAGTGGCACTGGCCGCAGCGGCGGTCACGGCAACCGGTATTTCCACCGCGGGCGAAGCACGCAGCATGCGCGCCGTAGGCTCGTCGACGGTCTATCCGTTCGCCAAGCTCGTCTCCGAGCGGCTGGCGCGCGCCAATCCGCGCCTCGGAACGCCGATCATCGAGTCGACGGGTACGGGTGCTGGCATCAAGCTGTTCTGCGCGGGAGTCGGTGAGCGCTTTCCCGATATTGCAAACGCCTCGCGGCGAATGAAAGCGTCCGAGGCCAAGGATTGCGCGGCAAATGGCGTGACCCAGATCACGGAAGTTCAGATCGGCATCGACGGGCTGGCCCTGGCCGCCGCGCGGTCGAGCGCGTTCAACGACCTCACGCAGCGCGACATTTACGCAGCGCTCGCGAAAACGCCGTGGGGCAAGCCGAACCGCGCCAAGACCTGGCGCGACGTCAACGCCAAGCTGCCGGCCGTCCCGATCCGCGTTTACGGGCCGCCGCCGACCAGCGGGACGCGCGATTCGCTTCACGAGCTGATCCTCAGCCCCGGATGCGAAACCAATGCGGGCATGGTCGCGCTCAAGAAGGCGGACGAAAAAAAGTACAAGGCCGTGTGCCACGGCCTGCGCGAAGACGGAGCCTATGTCGAAGCCGGCGAGAACGACAATCTCATCGTCCAGAAGCTCGCGGCGGACCCGAATACGCTCGGCTTTTTCGGCTACAGCTACCTTGAGGAGAATCCGGGCAAGCTGAAAGGCGTCGCAATCAACGGCGTGGCGCCGACCTACGACTCGATCAGCTCCTTCAAATATCCGGGCGCGCGGCCGCTCTACATCTACGTCAAGAACGCGCACGCCGCGGCGATCCCGGCCGTGCGTGCTTTCGCGGCCGAGTTCACCAAGGAAAGCGCGTTCGGGCCCAACGGCTACCTTCGCCGTATCGGCCTGATCGCGGGCCCGACCGCGGTCCGGGCGCGCAGCCAGACGGCGGCGCGCAATCTCGCGCCGCTCAATCTCGCGAGCCTCAAATAGCGCGTCGCACCTTTTGAATGATGACGGGCGCTCCCCTCCGGGGGGGCGCCCCAGGGCCTCTAGACGAGGCGAGGGAAAGGATGTTCGGAATGAAGTTGAAGTTGGTTGCGGCACTGCTCGCCGGAAGTGCCTTTGCATTTGGCTCGCCCGTCGCGGCACAGACGCCCTTGCCGTCCGCGCAGCAGGAAGTTGCGGAGCTCGATCCTTCGGACGCGGCCGCGGACGCAGCGATTGCCAGCGCCGCGTCGCTCGACGACGCGCAGTCGAAAATCGAGCTGATGCAGGCGCAGATCGAAGCCCTCCAGGAGTCGATCGCCCAGATCAAGGGCTCGCTGGTCAAGGCAACGCCCTCGTGGAAGGGTGCTCCGCAACTCGAGGATAAGGACGACGGCTGGTCGTTCAAGCCGCGCGGCCGCATCCAATGGGATGCGGGTTATGTGACCAATCCCGACAATAATCCGAACGGTGGGCTGCTGACCCGCAACCTCGGTTTCAACACCCGTGCCCGCCGCATCCGGCTCGGCGCGGAAGGCACGATCCCCGGCGGCTTTGGCTATAAGGCGGAGATGGATTTTGCCGGCGGCTCGGTCGGCTTTGGCGATGTCGTCCTCACCTACGCGCCCAAGGGCAAGCCCTTCAATTTCATCATCGGCAACCATGAGACCTGGAACGGGCTCGAGCAGATCTCGAGCTCGCGCTTCCTGTCCTTCATGGAGCGCGCGGCCTTCGACGATGCTTTCGTCAATACGCGCCGCATCGGCGTCTCAGCAGGCCTGGTCAACAAGGCCGGCGACATGCGACTCAGCGCCGGCCTGTTCGCCGCCCATTCGATCGACAATACGTTCGACAATGAAGGCTGGATCGCGGCTGCGCGCGGTGTCTATTCGCCGGTCGCAAGCGGCAATCAGCTGCACTTCGGCGCCAACTTGCAGCACCGCAAGTTCCAGGCAAACAACAATGGCGCGACCTCGTCCGCCACCGGTGCGCCTTCGACCAACCAGCTCGCCCGTTACCGGGCGCGGCCCTTCACCCAGACGACCGACATCCGTTTCGTCGATACAGGCAGCTTCGCGGCGAAGAGCGACACGATTGCGGGCCTCGAGTTCGCCGGCATCTTCAAGTCGCTGCACGTCGCGGCCGAAGGTCAGTATCTGTGGGCGAAGGCCTATGGGCGGGGAGACCGGCTCAACTTTGCGGACGGCAGCACGCTCAACCTCTTCCCCGGGAATCTCACGACGGTGCTTGTTCCAGGCGGCGGCGTGAGCTTCTGGGGCGGCTATCTTGAGGCTGGCTATTATCTGACCGGCGAAACCCGCGGCTACAAGAATGGTACGTGGGACCGGACCAAGGTGCTCAAGCCGTTCAGCAAGGGCGGGTGGGGCGCGGTCCAGCTCAACGGGCGCGTCGACTATCTCAACCTCGCGGATTCGGCGCTGCGCAACGGGTTCAACAACAACTTCCAGACGGGAGTCTTCGCACCGTCCCTCAACGACACCCGCGGAGGCAAGCAGCTCGGCCTGCTCACCAGCCTGGTCTGGATCCCCGAAGACTATATGCGCTTCTATTTCCAATATTCGCACGCGTTCATCACGGGCGGCCCGTTCGCCGACGAAGTCCGCGGCGTGCCGGCGACGACGCCTGGGCTGCACCGGGCGAAGTATGGCGTCGATTTCGTGGGCACGCGCGCGCAGATCGATTTCTAGCGCGTGCTGCGAAGCAAGGCCTTTCGGACCTTTTCTCCCCTTCCATGGTCGGAAAGGCGGCCCCCGCGCCCATTGGCGCGGGGGCGCACTTCGCACTCAATCATGGCCGAGGCCGGCGGATCGGCTAGAGAAGAGGATGTGGCTGGTAATGGCATGAGCGAACGCGCGCTTCTCAACGCTTTGGACGAGCCTGCGCTGGTGGTTGAGCGCGGGACCGTGAAGCTCGCCAATCGAGGCGCGCGCAGGCTCCTCGGCGGCCAGATCGAAGGGCGCGATGTGCGGCTCGCGATCCGCCACCCGCAGGCGCTCGAGCAGATCCTCGCCCATCGCAGCGGCGATGTCGAAGTCACCGGCATTGCCGATCCTGGCCGGCCTTGGCGGCTCAGCATCCGCGACCTTGGAGGCGGCGCGGTCCTCGTCCGGATGGTGGACCGCACCGAACTTATGGCCGCGGAGAAAATGCGTGTCGATTTCGTCGCCAACGCCAGCCACGAGCTTCGCACGCCGCTGTCGGCGATCATCGGCTATGCCGAAACCCTGGCCGAGGAAGGCGATATCCCCGCGGAGACGCGGATCCGTTTCGGCACGACGATCCGCAACGAGGCGCAGCGCATGTTGCGCATCGTCGAAGACCTGATGAGCCTGTCGCGGATCGAGGCCGACCGCTTCCGCGCCCCTTCCGAGGACGTGTCGCTCGCCGAAGTGGTGCGAAGCAGCGTTGCAAATGCTGCCGCGCCCGAGTCGTGTACGATCGACCTGCGCATCGCCGATGATCTGCCGCCCGTTCGCGGCGACCATGCCCAGCTGGCGCAGCTGGTCGACAATCTTCTGAGCAATGCCCTGCGCTACGGCTGCGGCAGCGATGATGCCCGCGTCGACGTCGAACTCGCCGTTGACGGCGGCTGGGTCAGTCTCGGCGTCACCGACCGCGGGCCCGGCATCCCCCGCCAGCACATCCCGCGGATTACGGAGCGCTTCTACCGCGTCGACGCGGCCCGCAGCCGCGAAAGCGGCGGCACCGGGCTTGGCCTCGCGATCGTCAAGCATATCGTCGAGCGGCACCGCGGCGCCCTCGATATCCGCAGCACCGTCGGCGTCGGGACCAGCGTTACCGTCCGCCTGCCCGCTAGCGAGCGGGGAACAGCGCGCTGAGCGCTTCCTCCACCTGGTCGATGGTGTAGGGCTTCTGCAGGCGGGGGCGGTCCTGCCATTTGTCGGGCATCCCCGAGTCGGCATAGCCGCTCGTGAAGATGAAGGGCACGTCCTTGGCGGCCAGGGCCTCGCACAGCGCGAAGACCCGCTCGCCGCGAATGTGAATGTCCATCATCGCGGCGTCGAAGGCGCCTGCCTCGATGCATTCGCGAGCGGCGGCCATGTTGGGCGCCGGCCCCACCACCGTGCAACCAAGCTCTTCGAGCAGATCGACCGTGAACGGCGCGACGACCGGCGAATCCTCGACCACCAGGATGCGGCGGCCCGCGAGCCGCGGTGCGGCCGCTTCCATCACTTTAGTGGACGAACCTCGCGACGACATCGCGGTACGAACGCGAAACCTTCACTTGCGCTCCCGAATCGAGAACCAGGAAGCATTCGCCGTTGGTATGCGGCTTCACCTGCCGCACCAGGTCTAGGTTGACGATGGTCGAGCGGTGGACGCGCTGGAAGCGGCGCGGGTCGAGCCGTTTCTCGAGGTCCTTCATCGTCTCGCGCAGGATCAAGGTGTTGTCGCCGGTCTGGATGCACATGTAGTCGCCGGCCGCGTCGATGCGCTCGATCGTGTCGACGTCGACCCGGAAGATCTGGCCCTGGTCCTTGATGTTGATCATCTTCTCATAGCGGTTGGCGGACGGCGGGTCCGGCGCCGCATCGGCGAGTTCCTCGGCCGCCTCGGGCGCATGTTCGGCGAGCGCTTCCTTGAGTCGCTCCGCTTCTTCGGCGCTGCGCTTTTCCGCCAGGCGCTGGCGGACCCGGTCCATCGTCGCCGCGAGCCGGTCTTCGTCCACCGGCTTCATCAGATAATCGACCGCCTGCGCATCGAACGCCCGAAGCGCGTGATCGCCATAAGCGGTGACGAACACGAACAGCGGCGGTTCGATGTCCATCAGGCCCTGGATCACGGAAAATCCGTCGAAGCCCGGCATCTGGATGTCGAGGAAGACGAGGTCGGGCTTGTGGGTCTTGATCTGGCGGATCGCTTCGCGCCCGTTGGCCGCGGTCGCCACCACCTCGATGTCGTCGTGCGCCTGCAGCCGCAATTGAAGTCCCTGCGTGGCAAGAGGCTCGTCGTCGACCAGAATGGTCCGGATGGTCATTAGGTCTTGTCTCCGGTTTCGTAGGGAATTTCGAGGATAACGCTAAAACCCCCCCGCTCGTTCTTTCTGGTCTCGAAACGATGTTCGGTGCCATAGGCCTGCGACAGCCTGTCGCGAATGTTCGCCAGGCCGACCCCGGTCGATGGGCTGGCTGCGAAGTCGGCGCCTTCGCCATTGCCGTTGTCGGCGACCTCGATCCGCACCAGCGCCCCCTCGCGCGCTGCAGTGATCCAGATGTCGGCGCCGTTTTCAGCCGGCGTGACTGCATATTTGATCGCGTTTTCGATCAGCGGCTGCAGCAGCAGCGATGGCAGGCGGGCGCCGATCGTCTCGGGTTCGATCCGGAAGTGCGGCCTCAACCGGTCCTCGAAACGCATCTTCTCAATCTCGAGGTACAGCTTCAGGGTTTCCACCTCCTGCGCCAGGGTCACCTTCGCCGTCGGCTCGTTGGCCAGGGTGTAACGCAGGAAGGACGACAGGCGCGCGAGCATCGCATTGGCGCGCTCGGTCTGTTTCAAAAGCACCAGCGTCGAAATGGAATTCAGCGTGTTGAACAGGAAGTGCGGGTTCAGCTGGTAGCGCAGCATGGCCAGCTGCGCGGTCGACGCCTGGCTCTCGAGCCGCTCGCGCTGGTCGATCTGTTCCTCAAGCAGCAGGAAGTAATTGATGCCATAATAGAGGGCCGCCCAGGCGGCGAGCAGCGAGAAATTGAGCAGGATCGCGCCGAGATACTGCACGCCGACGGGCTTGGCGTCGGGCTTCAGGAAGGTCGCGTAGCTCCAGGTCTCGATGACCGAAAAGGCTGCCGAGGACAGGATCACTGCCATCAGCGACAAAGCCAGGGTCCAGATCGGCTTCATCTTGATCAGCCGCCGGAACAGCGAGGCCATCAGCAGGGTCAGCGAATATCCGGTGGCGGTCAGCAGCAGCGTGTGGACAAGCCACATCCAGCCCATCGAATTGGCAAAGCCGGACAGCGAGCGCAGCAGGAAATAGCCGCTCCAGCCGATCGACTGGAGGATCCAGAACGCCCGATTCTTGTCGTCGAAGAAAGGCTGGTTGAGGCCCATCCCCCGGGCGATGGGATCGGCCGGAGATTGGATCGGGCTGTCGGCCACGCGCCGCGGGGCTGGAGCTCGGGCATCCATGGTCGCGCTGTCGGTCGCCATCGGCGGCGATATAGAGGTCAATGCCGGCCATTGCGAGCATCGGGCTTGCCTCGAGGCTGCCCCTCGCTTTAGCGGCTGGCGGCTATTCCCCTAACCTTCGTCCGCGAGGACTGCTGCCGATGAAGTTCCTGCCCTTCGTGCTTGTTGCTTTTGCGGCGTCTCTGGCCGCGTGCCGCGCCGGCGATGCCGGCACAGATCGCACCGCGCCCGCCGAGACCTTTATCGCTCCCGTCCTCGCCACGCCGGACGCGGTCGACCCGCACAGTTACGCTCGGCCGCTCGAGGCGCGCGTCACCCATGTCGCGCTCGATCTGTCGGTCGACTTCGATGCCAAACGCATCGGCGGGACGGCCACGCTCGACCTGCAGCGCCGCCCCGACGCTCGGGCGATCGTGCTCGACGACGGAGGCCTCGAAATCGCTTCGATCACCGATGGAGAAAAACAGCCTCTCCAGTTCGAGGTGGGAGCGCGCGACCCCGTGCTCGGCGCTCCGCTCACGGTTGCGCTCCGGCCCGACACGCGGAGGCTGATCGTCACCTATAAAAGCGCAGCGGACGCAAGCGCCTTGCTCTGGCTGACGCCGGAGCAGACGGCGGGGAAGAAAGCCCCATTTCTCTTCAGCCAGGGCCAGTCGATCAACAATCGCAGCTGGATCCCGACGCAGGATTCGCCAGGCATCCGGCAGAGCTGGGAAGCGACCATCCGCGTTCCCGCCGGCCTCACCGCGGTCATGAGCGCGCCCCGGTCTGCCCAGCCGATCACCCAGGGCGGCGAAAGCGTCTTCAGCTTCCGCATGAACCATGGCGTCGCGTCGTACATGATCGCGATCGCCGTCGGCGACCTCGCCTTCAAGCCGCTCGGCCCGCGCACCGGCGTGTGGGCCGAGCCTCCCACGCTCGATGCGGCAGCGAGCGAATTGTCCGATACCGAACGGATGGTCGAGACGGCGGAGAAACTCTACGGCCCCTATCGCTGGGGGCGCTACGACCTGCTCGTCCTGCCGCCCTCCTTCCCGTTTGGGGGAATGGAAAACCCGACCATGACGTTCCTCACGCCGACCTTCATCGCCGGCGACAAGAGCCTCGTCAGCTTGATCGCGCATGAGCTGGCGCACAGCTGGTCGGGGAACTTTGCGACCAACGCGACGTGGAACGATTTCTGGCTGAATGAGGGCATTACGACGTACGCCGAGCGGCGCATCGTTGAGGAACTTTACGGCAAGAAGCAGGCGGACCAGCAGATCGCGCTTGGCCTCGACGACCTCGACAAAGCCGTTGCCGAAAACGGCGGGCCTACCGGCCCGGACACGCGGCTCCACCTCGACCTTAAGGGGCGCAGTCCCGATGATGGGCTGAGCAATATCGCTTACGAAAAGGGTGCGGCGTTCCTCCGCACCATCGAGGAAACTGTCGGCCGCGACCGGTTCGACGCCTGGCTGAGGGGCTGGTTCGAGAGGCATGCGTTCAAGCCGGTGACCAGCGCGATGTTCCTCGCCGACATCCGAGCCCACCTGATCAAGGGCGATGCGGCCCTGGAGGAGAAGCTAATGCTCGACCGCTGGGTCTACCAGCCGGGGATCCCACCCAACATGGTCCGTCCCCCGCGCGATACGTTCGCCGAGCAGGACAAAGCGGCGGCGGCCTTCGCCGCTGGCTCACCGGTTCCTGCTGATTGGCAACAATGGACGACGGACGAGCGGCTGCGTTTCCTCAACCGCCTTCCGCGCAAGCTCGGGCGGAGCCGGCTGGATGCGCTCCAGTCGGCCTGGGACCTCAACGGCGCGACCAACATGGAAGTACGCTTCGCATGGCTGATGCTCGCGGTCGGCAATCGTTACGATCCGGCGGTTGCCTCGCTCGAGCAGTTCCTGACCAGCCAGGGGCGGGGCAAGTTCGTCCGCCCGCTCATCAACGCGCTGGCAGCGGATACGGTGTGGGGCAAGCCCATTGCCAAGCGGGTCTATGCACAGGCGCGGCCGCTCTATCACCCGCTGGTCACCCGGGCGCTCGATGAATTGAAGCTCTAAACGGCCTTAACCGCGCTTCAACTCTCTTTCGCTACTCCATCCGCAACACGGGAAACGGCGGGTGGATGTACGAAGCTCCAGATCGTTATAAGCGCTTGATTTCAGCGCGACTTCCAGGCGGCGAGTCGGCCGGCCTGGCGGCTGGGCCGACGGATTCGGAAAGTTCGCCGCTGCGCGACGTCCAGCTGATCTCGCGCGCCCAATTGGCGCCCTTCTTCGCTGCTGCGAATATCGTTGCGGCGCTGATTCTGGCCGCGAGCCTGTGGGACCAGGCGCTCGTCAGCTGGCTGCTGCCGTGGACGGTTGTTGTCGCCGCAGTGAACCTTGGGGCGATGCAGCTCGCTCGCACCCAGTCGATCAGCTGTGTCGGGCGATCGGGTCGCCGAGTCCCGACGTGGCTGCTGATCGGAGAGGTCGTGGTCCGCGCGCTCGTCTGGCTAAGCCTGCCACTTTACATGTTTCCGACGCTCGATCCCGGCAATCAGGTCATCGCCGCCTCGGTGATGGCCGGTCTTGGCGTTGGTGCTTTGGGGCTCGTCGTCATTCCGCCTTGCGCCACCGCCTGGATGGTTTCCTTCACCGCCGGGGTGGTCGCGGTGCTGCTGTTCGGGCGCAACAGCGTCCCGTTCGAACATATGCTGTCGATCGTGTTCACGATCGGCGTTTCGATATTCGGCGTCCTGACCGTCGCCCGCTGGGCCTTCCACCAGCTCAAGATGAATGCCGACGTTGGCAGCCAGAGCGAGAGTGCCAGCCTGCTGCTCCAGGAATATGAGCAGCGCGGCGTCGGCTGGCTGTGGCAGATCGATTCCGAAAACCGGGTCACCTACATCAGCTCTCGGATGAGCGCGCTGCTCGGCCGTCCGGCCGGCCAGCTGCTCGGCCACTCGCTTCCCGCGCTGCTCGGCGGAAGCGCCGAGCTCGGCCGCGTGCTTCTCGAAAAGCAGCCGTTCAATGCTCTCGAGATGGAGCTGAAGACGCCGCGCGGACCGCGCTGGATCTCGATCGCCGGCGACCCGATCGTCGACACCGCCGGCCGTTTCGAAGGATATCGGGGGGTCGGCTCGGACATCACCGAAATTCGTCACACGCAGGAGCGTCTGACCCACCTCGCCAATGTCGATGTGCTTTCCGGCCTGCCGAACCGCGGGCGGGTTCGTCAGCTGCTCGGCGAGGCGCTGCGCGGCGCGACCAGCGGCAATGTGCCGTGCGCGATCATGTTCCTCGACCTCGACGGCTTCAAGCCGGTCAACGACACGTTCGGCCACCCGAAGGGCGACGCCGTGCTTCGCGCCGTTGCCAAGCGGCTGGTCGACGAAGTCGGCAACGAGGGCACGGTCGGCCGCATGGGCGGCGACGAATTTGCCGTGGTGATCGAGGACGCGCAGAGCCGCCGCAAGGTCGAAAAGCTCGCCGAGCGGATCATCGCCGCCATCGCCGAACCCTATATCATCGACCAGACCGAGATCCGCATCGGCGTCTCGGTCGGCTGCGCGTTCGGGCCGATCGACGGCGCGACCGTGGACGATCTTATCCTCAAGGCCGACCTCGCCCTTTACCAGGCGAAGGACGCGGGGCGCGGCTGCGCCCGCTATTTCTCTTCCGAACTGCAGTCGGAGCAGGAGGACCGGGTCCGCCTCGAGGCCGATCTCAGGAGCGCGGTTGCATCCAAGCAGTTCCACCTCGTCTACCAGCCGCTGATCAATGCGCGGACCCAGAAGCTCGTCGGTTTCGAGGCGCTGATCCGCTGGAACCATCCCAAGCGCGGCCTCGTCCCGCCCAACGTCTTCATCCCCGTGGCCGAGGAGACCGGCCTGATGGTCGCGATCGGCGACTGGGTGATCAACGAGGCATGCAAGGCCGCGGCCTCGTGGCCCGAGCCGATCACCGTGGCGCTGAACATCAGTCCCAAGCAGATCGTCATGCCGGCGCTTCCCAACACGGTCAGCGAGTGCCTTGCCCGCTACAAGCTACCGGGCAACCGCATCGAGCTCGAGGTGACCGAGGGCGTGTTCCTCGGCGACAACGGCTCGACCCTCGACGTGCTGAAGCGGCTGCGCCAACTCGGCGTCGGCATCGCGCTCGACGATTTCGGCACCGGCTACTCGTCGATCGGCTATTTGAACAAGGCGGTCTTCCACAAGCTCAAGATCGACGGCAGCTTCGTGCGCGAAGCGGGGTCGCGGCCCGAAAATGTCGCGATCATCCAGTCGATCGTGCAGCTCGCCAAAAGCTTCCGCATGTCGGTCACCGCCGAGGGTGTCGAGACGGCCGAGGATTTCGAACGGATGCGCGATCTCGGCTGCGACATGATCCAGGGTTATCTGTTCGGCAAACCGCTCGCCTATGAGCGCGCCAACCAGATGGTTCTCGGCCTCGGGGAAAAGCGTCTGGCCGGCTGAGGCCTGGATCGGTTTTACCTGCGGCGGCCTTCGCGATAAGCTTCCCGCCCTGGAGGGCCATTGCAGCAGCTCGCGGCGTCATCGAGCCTATTTCGTTATCAAAGCGGCCGGGTGATCTCGCTGGGCCGAGTCATGCTCGGCGTATTGTTCCTTGCGGCGTCGCTGATCGATCCCGAGCCGGCGAAGCAGCAGAGCACCTACGCGCTGCTCCTCTCCTACCTGGTCTTCGCTTCGGCCGTGGCGATCGCCACCTGGCGCAACTGGTGGCTCGATGCTCGCCTCGCACTTCCCACGCACCTCGTCGACATGGCGATGTTCACCGCCATCGTCTTTTCCATCAACGGCTACACCAGCCCCTTCTTTCTCTTCTTCGTCCTGCCTCTCTCCGCCGCCACGGTCCGCTGGAGCTGGCGCGAGACGGCGCTGACGGCCGGCGCGCTGATCGCCTTATATCTTGCCGCCGCATATCTCGTCGCCGGGACCGGCACGTTCGAGCTCCAGCGGGTGATCGTCCGAAGCGGCCATCTGGTCATCCTGTCGCTGCTGCTGATCTGGTTCGGAGTCCATCAGCGCTTTACGCGCCTGTTCTTCCGCATCGACGAGTTCGAAGCCCGGCTGGGCAGCCAGGATGATCCGGGCGAGGCCGCGCTTGCCTTCGCCATGAAGGTGGCGGGCGCGCCGGCCGGCGTGCTGCTGCTCAACCGGAGCGGCGGCGACCGGTTCGAAGGACCGAGAATCACCGGCGCAGGGGTGATGACAGCACGGATCGATCGGCCACTTGTCCGCGATCCTGCATTCTCCGCATTTCTGTGCGACGTGCCGCGCGACCGGGCGCTGACGAGACAGCCGGAGCGCCGCGCCCGCTTCGCCAGAGCCGCTGAAGTGATCGACATTGATGCAGCCCGGCAGATCGGCCTCGACGAGGGGCTGATTGCCGAAGTTCGCAGCGGCACGGATTCGGGCTGGCTCGTTCTTTGGGGAATCGCGGACCTGTCGGTCGATTATGTCGATTTCGGGCGGGAGCTCGGCCGCGCCGTCGGCGCCATCCTGGATCGCCACGCGCTCGTCTCGGCCATCGAGATCAGCGCTGCGGCCAACACGCGCCTGTCGATCGCGCGGGACGTACATGACAGCATCGTTCAATTCCTCGCCGGCGCGGCAATTCGCATCGAGGCGATCAAGCGCGCCGCGAAGTCGGGCCGAAACGTCGCATCCGAGCTCGACGATCTGAAGCGGCTGCTGGTCGAGGAGCAGGACGAGATTCGCGGCTTCATCCACGCCCTCCGCAGGGCGCGGGAGCTCGAGCTGGGGGAATCGGTCGAAGAGCTGCGCGGATTGGCCAAACGGCTCGGCGATCAATGGTCGGTGGCCTGCGATGTACGAGCCCGCGACGACACCGCCTCAATTCCGATCCGGCTCCAGCTCGACCTCCAGCACCTGCTGCGCGAAGCCGTCGCCAATGCCGTCCGCCACGGCGGAGCCGACCGTATTGACGTCGACATTGCCGTCGATGACGGGGTGCTTCGGCTCTCTTTCGCCGACAATGGTTCCGGCTTCGACGGCGGCACACGATGTGTGCCGCAGGAGCCGCGGTCGCTGAAAGAGCGGGTGGAGCGCGCACACGGTTCGTTGCGCTTGGATTCAAGGCCCGGATCGACCACCATAAGCGTCGAACTTCCACTGGCCGGAACCAGCGCATGACCCGAGTATTGCTTGCCGACGACCATCCCATGATTGCCGCGGCGCTGGAAATGCTGCTCAACGGAACCGATTACGAAATGCTCGGCCGGGCGCGCACCGGCGGGGAAACGCTTGCCCAGGTCGCGCGGCTGAAGCCCGACCTGCTGCTGCTCGACGTCAACATGCCCGACGGATCAGGCCTTGAAGTCCTCGACCGGCTCAATGCCTCGCGCACGCGCCCCGCGGTTATTCTGCTGACGGCAGGCATGGAAGACCACCAGCTGCTTAACGCGGACGCGCTGCGGCCCGAGGGCATGGTGCTCAAGACCTCCGATCCCGCGCTGCTCCTCGATTGCATGGATGAAGTGTCGCGCGGCGGGGTCTGGGTCGATCCCGAAATCGCAGAGCGCACGCGAGCCGCGCGCGAGCGAGCGTCGAACGCCCCGGCCCTGACCAAGCGCGAGCGCGAGCTTGTCGATCTGGTCCGTCAGGGGCTGCGCAATCGCGATATCGCCGCGCAGCTCGGGGTCACCGAGGGGACGGTGAAGGTCTATCTCCACGCGATCTTCGAGAAAGTCGGCGTCGAGAACCGTACCGAACTGGCGATGCGCGCCGGTGAGCTGCTCGCCCATCGGTAGAGCGGCCGAGTTTTGCGGGCCCCTGGCCGGACTCGCTGATCAATAGCGCGCGAGGATGAATTCGCGCGCAGCGCGATATTCATAAGGGCTGATCCGCCCGTCGCTGTCGGTGTCCGCGATGTTGCGGAATTCGGCCGCCGCGGTGGCCGCTTCGGCGGCGTCGAGCCGCTGGTCACGGTTGCGATCGAAAAACTTCAGCGCCCAGTTCGACAGGACCCAGTCGCGGTCGAACAGCTGTTGCGCGGCGCTGGCTGCGCGGAGCTGGTCGGCAGCGGGCTGCGCCGCGACCGGCGCTGCGATCACGGCGATCGGCAACAGGAAGGCGCTTCGGGTCATTCCTGCAGAACGCACGAGGGGCGGGCGCGTTCAGCCCGGCGGCCGAGTCAGCCTCAGGACGCGGGCGTCATTGCCGAGCGCACGGCCTTGGCCAGCGCGTCCGCGCGAAACGGCTTGGCGAGAAGCGGGGAGTCGGGGGCCGCGCGCTTGACCGCCTCGGTTTCGCTGTAGCCGGAGACGAACAGGATCGGCTGCTCGCCGCGGCGTTTGAGGATTTCGCGCGCGACCTCCGCGCCCGACATGCCGGGCATGATGAAGTCGAGGATGACCAGGTCGGCCGCTTCGCGCTCGAATTCGGCCAGCCCCTCGCGCCCGTCACTCGCTTCGCGCACGCGGTAGCCCTGTTCGTCGAGTGCAGCGGCCATGAACCCGCGCACGTCCGGGTCGTCGTCGATGACGAGGACGGACAGCGGCGCTGCCGCCTCGGCCGGGGACGCCGGCTCCTCGGCGGCGCTCACCACCTCTTCCGCCTTTTCGGCCTTGCGGAACAGCAGCCGGACCGTCGTGCCTTTGCCGGGCGTGCTCTCGATCCGCGCGGATCCGCCCGATTGCCGCGCCATGCCATAGACCATCGAAAGCCCAAGGCCGGTGCCCTTGCCCACCTCCTTGGTGGTGAAGAACGGCTCGAACGCGCGCTCGGCGACTTCAGCCGGCATTCCGACGCCGGTGTCGCTGATTGCCAGCTCGAGATAATTGCCGTCGGCGAGCTCGGCATCGCCGCTGACCTCCACGGCGCGGGTCGCGAAAGCCAAGACGCCGCCTTCGGGCATCGCATCGCGCGCGTTGATCGCGAGGTTCAGCACCGCGACTTCGAGCTGCGTCGGATCCGCGAGCACCGGGAATGCACTCTCATCGAGGTCGAAGTGCTTTTCGATCCCGGGGCCGAGCACGTTGCGCAGCAGCGGACGCATGTTTTCGATCAGCGGGCCGACACGCGTCGGACGCACTTCGAGTCGCTGGACCCGGCTGAACGCTAACAACTGGCCGGTGAGCCGCGCGCCGCGCTCCGCCGCGGCAAGCGCGTTTTCGGCGTAGCGCTTGAGCTTGGCGTCGGCCTCTCGCTTGGCGACCAGATCGAGTCCGCCGACGACGACGGTGAGCAGATTGTTGAAGTCGTGGGCGATGCCTCCGGTCAGCTGGCCGAGCGCCTCCATCTTCTGGCTTTGCCTGAGCTGCTCCTGCGCGGCCTTGAGCTCGGTGATGTCCCGGGCTTCGAACAGCAGATAGATGACCTTGCCGTCGCGGTCGCGGACTGGCTGGACCGAGACGTGGAGGTGGGCAGTTGGAGCGCCTTCGCGTTCAAGCCGCACCTCCTGGTCGAACAGATTTCCCGCTGCCGCCTGTTTGACCGCCTGCTTGATGAGCCCCTTGTGCTGCGGGTAAAGCTGGAATGTCGGCGCGTCCCACACCTTGCGGCCGACCGCCTCGCGCGCATTCCGCGCCCGCCAGTGCGCTTCCTTTCGGTTGAGCTCGACCACGGTCCCGTCCGGTTCCATGAGTACGAGCACCTCGAGAACCGTGTCGAACACCGCGCGGAAGCGCGCTTCGCTCAAGGCCAGCTCGCGCGTCCGTTCGTCGACCTGGCGCCTGAGCTCGAGCTCGGCCTCTTTGGCGAGGGTGATGTCGGTCGCAACCCCGATGAAGCCGACGAGCTCGCCGTCCGGCCCGAAGCGCGGCTGCGACACGCTCCTCAACCATCGATATTCGCCGTCGTGGCGCAAATAGCGCCCTTCGAGGGTGAAAGGCTTGAGCGAGGCTTCGCCGGCGATGCTCTCGGCGACGATGCGCTCGACGTCCTCCGGATGAATGCGGGTGCGCCAGTCGAGCGTTCGCGCCTCCTCCCGCGTCAAGCCGACGAACTCGACATAATGGTCGTTGACGAAGTCGCGCACCCGGTCGAGCCGCGTCACCCACATCATCACCGGCGCCGAATTGGCGATCCGCCGGAAGCGCTCCTCGCTCTCACGGATCGCGCGCTCGGCCGCGCGCTGCTCGGTGACGTCCTGGACGAGGACGATGATCCCGCGCACTTCGCCGGCAGCATCGGCCCAGGGCACATAATCGGTCTGCACCGCGACCGGGCCGCGGCCGCCATATTCGAACTCGGAGGCGAAGAAGCTGCGCTCGCCCTTCAGCGCCGTCTCGAGCATCGGCCGCCTTTGCTCGAAATTCTTCTCGCCCAGGACCTGCGCAAGCGTGCGCCCGAGAATCTCCTTGCGCGGTTTCTCGAGCCAGTCGGCGAGCGGCTTGTTGACGAACACGTAGCGAAAATCGCGGTCGACATAAGCGATCATCACCGGCAGCAAATCGGCGATCGCCAGCATCGCGGTGAAGTCGAGCGTCCCGCCGCCCATCGCCGTCACCAGCCCCTCGAGCCCTTCGGGCGAGCGCGGCCGCGACAGCATCTGCTCGGCTTTCAGCTCGAGGGGAGCTTCCACTGCCTCGCGCGCGCCGCGCCGAGTCCGCGCTTTCGAACCTCTACCCCCTTCCGCCATGTCCCGATGATTGCGCGCTTTTCGGGCAGAGTCGATTCGATTTGGCGCGCTTCGCTTGTCCGCAATCGGGCGCGGCTCATAGCGGCGGGCAGGCCGCGGCCCGGGACTAGCGGCCGCCGCTCAGCGCGGCGGTACCGGTGCTGCCGCCGGCATCGGCTGCACGCCGCCGAGCTGGGTGACAAGCTTCCGGTAGGCGTCGAGATAGGCAAGGACGATAATCTGGCCGATCTCGGTATTTTCATAGCCGTGGCCGCCGGCCGCGCCGAAGCCGCCCCACCAGCCGCCGCCGCCACCGACCGCGAAGCTCAAGTCGCGCTTGCGGAAATAGCCTTCAGTCAGCGCTTCCTCCTCGGTGGTGCGGGCGTTGACCAGCGACAGAGTGACATTGGCCTCGCCCTTCTTGACGTTGATCCCGCCGACCAGGCCGCCGACGAAACCGCCGCCGCGGCCGAACAGGCCGCCGAGCGCGCCGGCCGCGGCGCCGACGCCGCTCCCGCCGCTGTTCTGGTTGGCCGAGACGATGTCGGGCTGGAGGAAATAGTCCGCCGCCTTGACCTGGCCCTTGCCCATGTTCGAGCCTTCGCGCAGCTCACCCTGCTCGGCCAGCGCCCGCTCCATCGCGCGGCTGTTCATCGCGCGGTCCCGGTTGACCATGGTGAAGCAGCCCGATTGCTGGACGAACACCTTGATGATCGCTTCGGGGCTCCCGAGATTGAGCTCGCGCCACCATTGCTTGTCGGGCGGCACGATCGCCAGCGTGCCGATGCGTTTCGAGCATTGGGGAATCTGGGCCATTCCGCCGGTCTGCTCGTTGCGGCCCGAGCTCGGCTTGGCCTGGCTGCTGCCGAGACCCTGGGCCGAGGCGTGAGTGGAAATGAGCGCGAGCGCGGCGCCCGCGAGCAAGGTCGTCCGGATCATGTTTCGCCCCCTTATGTTCGATACGCCGCTGTAACAGAGACGCGCCGCCTCCGGAACCGCCGCTTCCCGCACATTCCCGCAATATGCCGCCGTGCTGACAGCCGCCCATCGCCCTGCTAGCGCGCGCCGAAATGACTGAACGTTCAAAGATCCGCAATTTTTCGATCATCGCGCATATCGACCACGGCAAGTCGACGCTCGCCGACCGGCTGATCCTCGCCTGCGGCGGCCTAAGCGAGCGCGAAATGACCCACGGCCAGGTGCTCGACAATATGGAGATCGAGCAGGAGCGCGGGATCACCATCAAGGCCCAGACCGTGCGCCTCGCCTGGAAGGCCGCCGACGGCGAGACCTATGAGCTCAACCTGATGGACACGCCCGGGCACGTCGATTTCGCCTACGAAGTCAGCAGAAGCCTCGCCGCCTGCGAGGGCGCGCTGCTGGTGGTCGATGCCGCGCAAGGGGTCGAAGCGCAGACGCTCGCCAACGTCTACCAGTCGATCGAGCACGACCATGAGATCGTACCGGTGATCAACAAGATCGACCTTCCGGCCGCGGACCCCGAAGGCGTGCGGCAGGAAATCGAGGAGATCATCGGCCTCGATGCGTCGGAAGCGGTGCTGGCGAGCGCGAAGACGGGGCAGGGCATCCCCGAAATCCTGCAGGCGATCGTCGACAAGATCCCGCCCCCCAAGGGCGACGCGCAGGCGCCGCTGAAAGCCATGCTGGTCGACAGCTGGTACGACCCCTACTTGGGCGTGGTCATCCTCGTGCGCGTGATCGACGGAGTGATGAAGAAGGGCCAGCAGATCCGCTTCATGCAGGCCGGCACCATGCACTTGGTCGACCGCGTCGGCTGCTTCACCCCCAAGCGCACGGACCTCAGCGAACTGGCCGCGGGCGAGATCGGCTTCATCACCGCGCAGATCAAAGAAGTCGCCGAGACCCGCGTCGGCGACACCATCACCGAGGCCAAAAGGCCGGCCGCCGAGCCGCTGCCCGGCTTCAAGGAAGTCCAGCCGGTGGTGTTCTGCGGCCTGTTCCCGGTCGACGCCAACGACTTCGAGAAGCTCCGCGAAAGCCTCTACAAATTGCGCCTCAACGACGCGTCCTTCTCCTTCGAGATGGAGACCAGCGCGGCTTTGGGCTTCGGCTTCCGCTGCGGTTTCCTCGGCCTCCTCCACCTCGAGATCATCCAGGAGCGGCTGACCAGGGAGTACGACCTGGACCTCATCACCACCGCGCCCTCGGTCGTCTATGAGGTGCACCTGCGCGGCGGCGAGACCAAGGAGATCCACAACCCCGCCGACTGGCCCGACGCCAATGCCATCGAAAGCGTCGCCGAGCCCTGGATCGAGGCGACCATCTATGTGCCCGATAGCTACCTCGGCGCGGTGCTGAAGCTGTGCCAGGACCGCCGCGGCATCCAGAAGGACCTGACCTACGTCGGCAGCGGCAGCCACGCGCGGGCGATGCTGCGCTACGAGCTGCCCCTGAACGAGGTGGTGTTCGACTTCTACGACCGCCTGAAATCGATCAGCCGCGGCTATGCGAGCTTCGACTATCACCAGATCGGCCACCGCGAAGGCGACCTCGTCAAGATGAGCATCCTGGTCAACAACGAGCCGGTCGATGCCCTCTCCATGATCGTCCACCGCGGCAATGCGGAGCAACGCGGCCGCGGCATGTGCGAGCGCCTGAAGGATCTGATCCCGAGGCACCTTTTCAAGATCCCGATCCAGGCGGCGATCGGCGGCAAGATCATTGCGCGCGAGACGATCGGCGCGCTGAGGAAGGACGTCACCGCCAAATGCTACGGCGGCGACGCGACGCGGAAGCGGAAGCTGCTGGAAAAGCAGAAGGAGGGCAAGAAACGCATGCGCGAGTACGGTAGCGTTTCGATCCCTCAAGAAGCTTTCATAGCCGCTCTTCGCATGGGCGAAGAGTAAGCGGGGAGCGGGGAGGGATTGAGCATTGCGCTCCGGCAGCACCCCATGCTGCCGGTGCTCATGCTTCCGCAGGAGGCGTTTATCGCGGCGTTGCGGATGGGGGAAGAATAAGGCGCCGAGCGTAGCGACGCCGGCGCGCAGCGTCGCCGGAGCAGCGCGAAGAGACGGCGCATTCCGGCTGACACCCGATCGTCAGTGAAAGGTGATCGACGTCACGTCGGATTTACTCCGCGTGACAGACCCATTCGCGATTCACTTGACGTCGGAGTCACCAAAATGGTACGCTATTACGCGGATTAGCGTTACGCGGGAGGTTGGATGGCGGAAGAGCAGACGTTTGGTCGTGCGATCAGCAGTGCTCGAAAAGAAAAGGGATGGAGCTTGAGGGAGCTGGCAGACCGTATCCTGCGCGAAGACGAGACCCCGATTTCAGTCCAGTATCTAAACGACATCGAGCACAACCGGAGGAGCCCGTCGTCGGACAGAATGGTACGTCAATTTGCGGATGCTCTGAGCATCAGTGCCGATTGGCTTTATTACTTAGCTGGACGGTTTCCTGACGACGTGAGACAAAAAAGATTGTCCGAGAAAGAAGTAGACAAGCTGATGGTGGCATTTCGTAAGTGAGGTACGCACGCGCGCGTTTAGATGAAGCAGGTTCCTGATCGCACTGGTCGGTTTTCGACACGTCCACACTTCCGTCCGGCAGAACTGGACCGGGAGTGCGAAAGCGCGATTGTCGAGTTTCTCACGAGCGTCCACGGAAACGTCAAATTCCCGGTCAGCACCGATGATCTGACGAAGCTGATCGAGCGCGACACCGACGATCTCGATCTGTTTGCTGATCTTTCCAATTATGGCGCGACAGTTGAGGGCTTGACCGAATTCCGGCCAGGGCATCGGCCGAATGTCAAGATCTCCTCTTCCCTGGCCGACGATCCGCGGCGGGAGAACCGACTCCGTACGACTCTGACGCATGAATGGGGGCACGTTCGGTTCCATGCATACTTATGGGAGCTAGAGGCGCCGACCGGCGGACTATTTCGCCGTAAGGCCGACGCGAACCGCCAAATCTGTAAGCGCGACACCATTCTAGATGCCCGCCAGACGGACTGGATGGAATGGCAAGCAGGATATGTCTGTGGGGCGATTCTCATGCCGGCTTCGCGGGTGCGCAATTTGGTGACGGCGTATTTCGAGGCCGAGGGAATCTACAATTGCGCCCCTCCGGGCAGCTTGCATGCGAATCACCTGATAGGGGCCGTCGCGCACGCGTTCGCCGTCTCGGAAGATGCGGCTCGGATTCGGCTGCTGAAGCTCGGGCTCCTTGGAGCCGCCGCCGCCCCTTCGCTCTTCAATCTGCCTCCCGCCGCCTAGCTGAGAACGGCCCTTGCTGAGGCCGGTTGTATCTGCTATTATGCGGATTAGCGGATACGCGGATTGGCCGCGTGACGCACAGTGAGGTGAATGATGGACAATCAGCAGGAGTTCGGCGACGAATCTGTCGAGAGCGGTCGCCACGATCCCGAGGGCGGCCGCGAGAAATCGATCACAATCATCGTGAACGGTCGAGAGAAGACGGTGGCTAAGGACGAGCTCACGTTCGATGAAGTCGTGAAGCTCGCATTCGACAATCCCCCCTACGGCGCCAACACGCTTTTCACGATCACGTATCGGAAGGGCGGCAATGAGCATCGACCTGAAGGCCATTTGGTCGAGGGCGGCACGGTGAAAGTGAAGAAGGGAACCGTCTTCAATGTCACAGCAACTGATAAATCGTAGCCCGGACCTGAAGCGGCTGCGGGATGAGGGGTACACCGTCGATATTCTCGATGGGCACCTCCTCGTTCACAACATCCCCTACGTGAACGCGGCGAAGCAAGTGAAGGTAGGGACGCTTGTCTCAACCTTGTGCTTAGCTGGAGATGTAACCCGGCCGCCGGACACGCACGTGGCGTTCTTCATTGGAGAGGCGCCGTGCACAGCTGCTGGCGTTCCGATCCAGCAGATCAAGCACAGCGACAGTCCGAATCAACTGTCGGAATACATTCGCGCCGACAGGTCCTTCTCGAACAAGCCTCGTGAAGGATATCGCGACTACTACGACAAGATGTCCACGTACGCGTCGATCCTGTCGGGACCCGCTGAAGCGATTGATCCGACGGTGACGGCTAAGTCATTCATCGCAATCAAGTCGGACACACCGGAATCGGTCTTCAATTACGTCGATACAGCGTCCAGTCGCGCCGGTATTCATAGCGTCAGCTACAAATTGACCGATGAAGTGATTGCGATGATCGGTCTCGGCGGGACCGGTGCTTACGGTCTCGATTTCGTGGCGAAGACGCCGGTTAGCGAAATCAGACTCTTCGACCATGACAAAATGTTCCAGCACAATGCTTTCCGATCTCCGGGGGCAGCGACTTTGGCGGCGCTCCAAGCTGCACCGTCCAAGGTGGAGTATTTGCGAGAAATCTACTCGGCGATGCACCGTAACATTGTCGCTCACCCAGTGCACATTACACCGGCGACTGCGCACCTCCTCGACGGCGTTACGTTCGCTTTCGTGTGCATTGACGGAGGAGAGGGCAAAGAGGCCGTCATCCGAGCGCTTGAGGATCGGAACATCCCGTTCATCGATGTCGGTATCGGAGTCCAGCTGGTCGACGGTCGCCTTCTTGGAGTAGTCCGTACGACTACGAGCAAGCCCGGGATGCGAGGTCACCTGCGCACTCGGGTCTCGTTCGGAGATTCTGACGCCGGCAACGAGTACGCGAGCAACATTCAGATCGCCGAGCTCAACGCGCTCAATGCGGTCCAAGCCGTGATCAAATGGAAGAAGATGCGTGGCATCTATGTCGACTTGGAAGGGGAGCACCACTCGACGTTCACTATCGATGGGAACTCGATCATCAATGACGACCTGGAAAGTCCACCGGATGCAGCATGATTTTGTCGAGTGCATCCCGGATCAACCGCAGGAGGGCGTGCTCTACATCTCGTTGCCCTATGCGACCGCCGTTCACAAATGCGCGTGTGGTTGCGGCCACGAGGTGGTCACGCCCTTCTCCCCTACTGATTGGCACATGCTCTTCGACGGGGAGGCTGTTTCGCTAGCTCCTTCGATCGGGAATTGGAGCTTTCCTTGCCGGTCCCATTACTGGATTGAGCGTGGACGAGTCGTCTGGGCTGCTCGTTGGTCTGATGGGCAGATCGCGCAGGGCCGAGAACGAGATGCTCGACGGAAGTCGGCGTACTATGATGTAATCGAGACCAAAATGGCCGATCCTAAGTCAGGCAATGTCTGGAGGAGGCTTTTCGGCTGGTTACGTCCGAACTAAGCTACTTGTGGTTCGTGTTCGGTCGGCTCAACCGTCAACCTCAACCCCATCGCGCTCAGGATCGACCGGATCGTCTCAAACGACGGGTTCCCGTCATTGCCCAACGCTTTGTAGATACCCTGCCGGCTGACACCGCTGCGCTGCGCCAGATCTGAAATGCCATGCGAGCGGGCGATGGTGGCGAGCGCGGCGCGCAACTCTGCAGGCGTGCCGTCCTCGAGATAAGCATCGAGATAAGCGGCGATGGCTTCCGCCGAGTTCAAATAATCCGCGGAGTCGAAAGCGGTGGTTTCGATCTTGCCCATCACTCAATCTCCCTCGCCATGCCCTTCGCTTCCTCGATGTCCGCGGCCTGGCTCGACTTGTCGCCGCCGCACAGCAGGACAATCAGCTGCGACCCGCGCTGGACGAAATAGACGCGATAGCCGGGGCCATAGAAAATCCTCATCTCCGAGATGCCTTCGCCAACCGGCGCGACGTCTCCCAAATTGCCTTGCGCGGCGCGATCGAGCCTTTTGAGGATTCGAGCGCGTGCGCGGTCGTCGCGAAGGCCGGCGAGCCAGGTCGCAAAGCGGGTGGTTTGCCGGACCTCGATCAACCTTGTCTCCTATAGTTTACAAGGTGGTACCTGGTCAACCACAGTAGACAGATGGGCGATCCGGCGCCTGAGCCTTAGCGGCAGCTGTCTCGCGCGGCCAGTCGGCGATTCCCTAAATGCTGCTGATCGTCGGCCGGACCTGGGCAGGGAGGAAGAAGGTGGATCCCGGATCAAGTCCGGGATGACGGGAAGGGTTCCGCGCCGGTCAAATCGTCCAATGCAAATGCGGCGGCCATTCGTCGCGCTCGATCACCGCGTCGATCTGCGCGCGGAGGGCGGCGACCTTGGCCTCTTCCTCGTCGAACAGCCGGTTGAACTCGTCCTCGCTCAGCCGAGTGACCGCCTCGCCGCAGACCTCGTCCATGTGCAGCATCGCCTGGTACCATTTGTCGATCATCTCCGTCGCCCAGGCGGTGCGGGCGGCGACGCGCCGCCATTCGGCCGCGTCGAGCTCGCCGAGGCCCTTGGCGCCGCGGCCCAGCAGGATGGCGATGGTGGTTTCGTGGGTCATTTGTTGGGCCCTCAAGGAAGGAAAGGGAGCGTCACGCAGAGTAAATCTGACGTGACGTCGATCGACACGCCTGCGGCGGTCGTCGGCCGAGCTGGGGACGCATCTCTCGACTAACGCCACGTGGCGCTACGCGCCTGTGTCGTTACTCTCGGTGCTCTCGCTCCAGTCTACCGGCGGTAGACCTTCGCTCGCCCGATATTCATCAATGGCCTGACGAGCCGCCGCCATTCGATTTGGGCCGTACCCAATCTCCCCCGCCGACCAGCCGCTTTCGGCGGTGAGGATCATGTCGGGCTGGCGCTGGTTGGTGCGGGTCCAGGGCTCGAAATCCTGCGGCTGGAGCCTCGCCGCTTTGTCCCAATCGACCGGAAGCTCGGTCAGAATCTCGAACGCGGCGCGCTTGCCGGGGCTGGCGCTGATGTCGCGCAAATAGAGGCGGCGGGCATTGAGGAGCTTGCTGCAGATGCTCTGCCTCGCGTCCTCGGCGCGAGCCAAGTAGCTCTCCTCGTCCTCCCATTCGCCATATTCGTTCATCACCTGGCCGGGGAGCGCGGGCTGGCCGCGGACGTCCAACGGGCCGATCGCAGGCGGGGGCCGGTTTTCCTTCAGCCGCAATCCCATGCCCGGGACGCGGCCGAGAAAGGCGGTGCCGGTGTCCGGCGGCTGGCGCGATTGCCACAGCGCGATGGCGCCGTCCCATGACGCGCGGAAGCTGTCCGCGCCTTTCTGCTTGTAGAGGGCAGTGACGCCCGAAACGTTCTTGCCCATCGCATCGCTGGCGGGCTTGGGCAGGCCGAACCAAGCGAGATAGGCGATGAACTCGCGCTGCCTGTCGGGAGTCCACCCATCCGGCCGCATGATCTGCCGGGGCACCGGCTCGAAATCGAGCAAGGCGGCGATCTCGGGATCGGCGGCGAGCTCGGCGAAGGTGGGGATGTCGGGGTTGTCGTTTGGCGAATCGCTCATCCGCGAGTTTGGAACAGAAAAATCGCGAGTAGGAAAATCCGCGAGGGAAAAGCGTCGGCGACGTTTGTCGAAAATCGCGATGCGGCTGCGTCACGAGCGTTGCGCGGAGGCACACGGGCGCTAGTGTCGCGCACCTGCCGATTGAGAATGTACTGGAGAATCAAGCCGATGCGCGTTGCCCGCACCCTTGCCTTCCTGACCGCCGCGACGCTGCTGACGCCGCCGGCGCTCGCTGCCGCGCAGGCTCCCGCTGCCGCCGCCGCCGCCTCGGTGCCGATCCCCAGCCTGGTGACCAAGGTCGCGATCCCGCACAGCATCTTCCGCTTGAAGAACGGGCTGACCGTGATCGTCCACGAGGACCACAAGGCGCCGGTGGTCGCGGTCAACGTCTGGTACAATGTCGGCTCCAAGGACGAGCCCAAGGGCAAGACCGGCTTCGCGCATCTGTTCGAGCATCTGATGTTCAACGGCACCGAGAATCTGCCGGGCGACTATTTCAATTACCTGCAGCAGATCGGCGCGACCGATTACAACGGGACGACGAGCAACGACCGCACCAATTATTTCCAGACGGTGCCGGCGGCCGCGCTCGAGCGGACTTTGTTCATGGAAAGCGACCGCATGGGGCATTTGCTCGGAGCGGTCACGCAAGCGGTGCTCGATAACCAGCGCGCGGTGGTCCAGAACGAGAAGCGCCAGGGCGACAGCCGGCCGGGCGGGCTGGTGCAATATGCGCTGTTCGGCAACCTGTTCCCGGTCGGCCACCCCTATCACCACAGTGTGATCGGCTCGATGGCCGACCTCGACGCCGCCAGCCTCGAGGACGTCAAGCAATGGTTCCGCGACAAATACGGGCCCAACAATGCAGTGCTGGTGGTCGCGGGCGACGTCCAGCCGGCGGAAGTGAGGCGGCTGGCCGAGAAATATTTCGGGGACATTCCGGCCGGGCCGGTCAACCGCCCGGCGATGGCCAGCGTGCCGACCCTCGCCAGGCCCAAGTCGATCGAGATGAAGGACCAGGTCGCGACGGTCCAGATCCAGCGCTACTGGGCGGTCCCCGGAGTGCTCGACCGGCGCCTCGCGGCGCTCGACATCGGCGCCTCCGTGCTCGGCGGCCTTGCCAGCTCGCGGCTCGACAAGATCCTGGTGCGCGAGGAGCAGCTGGCGGTCGGCGTGACCGCGGGCATGTACGCGCTGCAGCGCGTCGGCATCTTCGCGGTGACGGCGGCGGTCAAGCCGGGCGTCGATCCCAAGGTCGTCGCGAAACGGCTCGACGAAGTGATGGCCGATTATATCGCCAAGGGGCCGAGCCAGGACGAGGTCCAGCGCGCGGTGATGAGCGAAGTTTCGGGGCGCATCCGCGGCCTCGAGCAGGTCGGCGGCTTTTCCGGCAAGGCGCAGGTCCTCGCCGAAGGTCAGACCTACGCGAACGACAGCGAATTCTACAAAAAGACGCTCGCCTCCTATGCGTCGATCACTCCGGCGGCGGTGCGCACGCAGATGCAGCAATGGCTGCGCCGGCCCGCGCTCACCATCACTCTGTCGCCGGGCGAGCGCGACGGCGATTATGCCGAAGCCAAGCCGGTCGAAAAGCCGGCCGCGGACAAGAGCGAGGGCACGGCCAAGGGCAACCGCCAGATCCCGCCGGTCGGCCAGCTCGCAGCGCTGCAATTCCCCGAGATCGTGCGCACCAGCCTGTCGAACGGGATCCCGGTCGCTTATGCGCAGCGCACCGCGGTTCCGGTGACCCAGGTGGCGATTGCGTTCAACGCCGGAAGCGCGGCCGACGCGCCGCAGCAGCGCGGCCTGTCGTCGATGGTCATGGACCTGCTCGACGAAGGCACGTCGAGCCTGACCGCCCAGGCCTTCGCCGAAGCGCAGGAGCGGCTCGGCGCCAATGTCAGCTCGGGCAACGGCGGCGACCGTTCCTATGTCACCCTCAACGCCTTGTCGCCGAACCTTGCGCCGTCGCTCGACCTGCTCGCCGACACGGTCAAGGACGCGGCCTTCCGGGCCCCGGACATCGAGCGCATCCGCGCCCAGAAGCTGACGGCGATCGCGCAGCTGCAGAAGGACCCGCAGCGGGTCGCGCACCGGTTGCTCCCGGTCGTGCTGTACGGCGCGCAGCATCCCTATGGCGCGCCGTCGGGCGGCGACCCGGCGGCGATCGGCAAGTTCGGCCGCGACGAGCTCATCGCCTTCACCCAGCGCTGGCTGCGTCCCGACAATGCCAAGATCTTCATCGTCTCGGACCGGCCGCTGGCCGAGATCCAGCCTTTGCTCGAAGCGCGCTTTGGCAGCTGGGCCCCGCCCGCCGCGCCGAAAGGCGTCAAGGCGTTCACCGCGCCGCCGGCGCGCCCGACCGCGCCCAAGATCCTGCTGATCAACCGGCCGGGCGCGCCGCAGTCGACCATCGTCGGAGGCCAGCTGCTGCCGCTCGATCCGACCGGCGACATCGTGCCGTTCGACACCGCCAATGACGTGCTCGGCGGCACCTTCCTGTCGCGCCTCAACATGGATCTGCGCGAGGAGAAAGGCTGGTCCTACGGCGTCAGCGGCAACGAATCCGTCGCCGAGCACGCGGTCTCCTACGGCGTTTCCGCGCCGGTGCAGGCCGACAAGACCGGCGACGCGCTGGCCGCGCTCAACCTGCAGATCACCGACTTCCTGTCGAGCCGGGGCGTCACCCAGCGGGAGCTCGAGCGGACCGTTGCCAATGCCGTCAACGGTCTTCCCGGCCGGTTCGAGACTTCGAGCGCGGTGCTGACGGCGATGATGAGCATGGACGTGCTGAAGCGGCCCGACGATTATTACACGACGCTTCCGGCCAAGTACCGCGCGCAGACCGCGGCCAGCCTCGACCGCGCGGCGCGCGCCGCGATCGACCCCAAGGGCTTCACTTGGATCGTCGTCGGCGATGCCTCCAAGGTCCGCCCGCAGCTCGAGAAGCTCGGCATTCCGATCGAGGTGGTCGAAGCGCCGTGATCCGGGCCGCTTCCCTGGCTCTTGCCGCGGCCCTGCTTGCCGGCTGCACCATGAGCGCGGAGTGGTGGGTGAGGACGAGCCTCGAGCGTTCGGGCTACGGCAAGGCCGCGGCGCACTGTGTCGCGAGCGGCGTTGCCGGCGCACTGACGGCCGAACAGCTCGGCGATCTTCGCATCGCCATCTCGGCGGGGGACCGGCCGGAGCATTTCGCGGGGGCCGAGCATTTCGTGTCCTGGCTGGGCGGTCGGGTGGATGCGCGCACCCACGATGTGATCGCGCATTATGCGCGGCATTGCGGCGACCGGGCGGCGGGGCAATAAGCTTTTCCGGCCGGCTTGTGCCGGACGCAGGCCAATTGCCGACAAGGGGGGCGCAGCCATGTCTGACAATGTTCCGAAACAGGACGTGACCAAGGACTGGCGCGCGACGCAGGGGCAGAAAGCCGCCGCGACGCGCCTTCGCATCTTCGCCGCGCTGGCCTGGGCCGTCGCCATCGCCGGCGAGGTGGCCGGCATCGTGCTGCTGCGCCAGGGCCGGTTCGATGAAGGCAATCTGCCGCTGCTGATCGGCATCCTCGTCGGCATCGCCCTGTTCGCGATCGCCGGCAGCCTGATGTGGAAAGCGGCCAACCGCCACGACCCCGCGCGCAAGGCCGACAAGGCGCGCTTCTTCTTCCAGAACCAGCTCGGCGCGATCATCACCGTGATCGCCTTCCTGCCTTTGCTTGTCCTCATCTTCATGGACAAGGACATGGACCCGAAGAACAAGCAGATCGCCGGCGGCGTCGGCGTCGCGCTGGCGGTGCTTGCGACGCTCATCGGAGTCAGCTGGGACCCCCCTTCGGTCGAACAATATACCGAGGACATGAATGCCTGCGCCGAGCAGATCAAAACGGGCAAAGCGACGACCGCCTGCTCGCCCGAAGTCGCCGAGCAGGCGCAGGAGATCGCGCGGGATTCGCGGACCGTCGAGGAAGCGACCGGCGGCCGCGACGTGGTTTACTGGATCGCTCCCGAACCCGGGGCCAAGAGGTCGAGGATCCCCCACGTCTTCCACCTGTGCGAAGAGGTGAGCCCGCTGCGCGGCAAGGTCGTCAATCGCGGATCGGTTACCCAGGCCTATGCGGAGAATGCGACCCGCATCACCAAGCAGATCGCGATGGAGCAAAGGCAGTGCGGCTTCGCGCAAGCGGCGTGACGCGGGCGCGCCGCTAACCGTCGCTGTCACGGGCTAGCCTGAAGCAGCCGCCCATTGGAAAAGCGTTAACAGTGCCAGGCTAGAATTAGCCGGTGGGACTGGAAGTCAAACGCGATGCCAGTGACTGGCTCCGGCGCCGCGGCGCACGTCGCCGCGTCAGCATGGTCGCGCATCTGGTCAAGGAGGGCGGTGAGCCGTTCCGCGTCCTGGTCCGCAACCTCTCCTATGAAGGCTGCGAGATTTTGAGCGAGCGGGCCCTGGTGGTGGGCCAGTCGGTCGAGCTGGAAATGCCGCGTGCCGGCCGGATCAAGGCGCAGGTGCGCTGGGTCGCGGGCGACCGGGCCGGCCTGTCCTTCCTGCTCGGCAATTCGATCCACGAGGAACGGCGAGCCCGCATCGGGGTGTAGCTCGCACACGGTGCCGCGCTCTCAAACGTTTTTGCGGAAGATGCACCAATTGAAGGACTGCGGCGTCGACCAGGGCGTGCGGTGCTCTTCGGCCCATTCGTGCACCAGCTCGAAGCTTGGCCCGAGCTCAGCCGAAAGGCTCGCTGCGTCGTAACGCTGGACCGGCAGCCCGCTGCAGCGGGTCGGCCCATCGAGCGCGAATGTCGCCATGATCAGATGGCCTCCGCTGGCAAGGCCGCTCTCCAGCGCGCGGCGATACTGTTCGCGGGCTTCGGGCTCGGTCAGGAAATGGAAAACGGCGCGGTCGTGCCACAGATCGTAGCGGCGCGAGGGCTTCCAGCGGGTGACGTCCGCAACTTCCCACGCAACCGTGTCGCCGGCCGGCCCGAGGCGGGCCTTGGCGCTCTCCAGCGCCGGCGCGGCAATGTCGAGCACGGTAAGGTCGCGCCAGCCGCGGCCGAGCAGAGCATCGACGAGGTTGGAC
>DATLGK010000001.1:0-87476 GCA_035540475.1 Sphingomicrobium sp. | reverse complement strand
TCGCCGATTGCTGCGACGCGCAGCGTCCCTTCAGTCGTCGGCATATTGTTCTTCGAGATTGCCGACGGCTTCGGAAAAACCCCAGCGCTCGACGTCGATCGCATAGTCGCGCGGGCTGAAGATGCGGCCGCGGCAGACCTTTTTATCGGGGCCCTTCACATCCTGCTGGTCGCGCAGGCGTTCGATGAGTTCGTCCATCAGCCATTGCGGGATGAGCGACCGTTCGCTGGGGTAAACGAAGCGGAAGTTGAGGAGCGCGATTAGAAGCACTTCCCAATACAGCTCCATGTGACTCAGCAGCTGCCGCCAGTCGATCTCCTTGTGGCGCTTGAGGATCATGTGGGCGACGTCGGCGCCGTCGTAACGGTGATGGTCCTGGACGAAGATTTTCGACCAGATGAACTGGGTCGGGGGCACCAGTTTCACCCGCGCGCCGAACAAATCCGCCTCGGGAGCGTCGACAAACCACTCGTCGGTTACGTGCGTCGTGACGGTGGGCATGTTGGTGATGATGTCCACGAACAGCTCGCCGCGCGTCACCCGCGACAGCCAGCGCTCGTCGACGATTTCGACGTCGAAACCGTGCTCCTTGAAATAATGGAGCATCTTCAGCGCATCGCCGGCCTTGGCGAACACGTCGACGTCCTTGGTCGGGCGATCGATCCCGGTATAGGCCGCGAGCGCGTAGGTTCCCGAGACGAGGAACGGATAGCCCGACTCGGCCATCAGCTGGAGCACTTCGGAGTAGAAGGCTTCCGCCGCGGGTTTCGGCTTGATCAAGCTGCCGTTCGGCCGTCGTGCAAGCTGGCTGTCCATTCGCGCCGAACAACGGGAGCGCGGGGTCAGGGTTCCGCCGCCGCAGCGCAAGGGCGCCGCGTGGAACTCAGTCGATCGCTCGTTTGTCCCCGCGCTCGCACCTCCGCTCGAGCCACTGGCTGAACTGCGCATAAGCGATGAGCGGCCCGCCGATCAGCGCGAGAAGCGCGAACGAGAGCGGAAAGTCGAGGAACTGCTGGCTGATCAGCGGTGAGCCCCTGACGTCGGCAGCGAGAACGGCGAGCCCGGCCCAGGCGAGCCCGTCGGCTACGGAGATCGAAGGCCAATGGCCCGAATTCATCCATTCGCGCGCCTGGTACAGCCAGATCCCGGGGACGCTGAGCAAAGCGAGCGCCCCGATCGGAAACAAGAAACCGCCAAAATTCCCGAGGAAAGCGAAATGCGATGCGAAGCCCCGCTGCTTCGACTGTGGCATCAAGCACCCCCCGGTTTGGAACCGCGCCGAGCGCGGATTCCCGCGCGACCATCCCCCTTTACGGCAATTGGCCGGATGGGTCGACGCGAAGCTTGGATACGACAGCGTCCGCGTCGCCGGCATCGCGGCAGGCTATGAAGCATGTATCGTCGCCGCAGATCGTGCCGACGATCTCCGGCCATTGCGACTGATCGAGCGTAACTCCGATGAGGTGCGCGGATCCTGGTGGCGTTTTCACTACCACCAGATTGCCGGCATTCTCCACGGAGCGGACGAAATCGCGCAGCACGGCGGCAAGACGCGGACCGGAGCCATTCCCCACCTGCTCGGGAAGCGCGTAGCTGAGCTGCCCGCCGCGCCTCACCTTGACTGCGCCGAGTTGCTCGAGGTCGCGGGACACCGTTGCCTGCGTCGCCGTGAAGCCAAGCTCGGTCAGACGCGCGGCGAGCTCGTCCTGGCTGGCCAGCGCATCGCTGCGGATCAGATCAGCGATCGCCCGCTGGCGTCGCTCTTTCAGTTCGCTCATTCGGATATCTATGCAACAACTTGCATAATCATTCAAGATGGTGAATAGGGCCTCGATGATTCGGACGGCAATTCTCGGTGCATCAGGCTATGTCGGCGGCGAGCTGCTGCGGCTCCTCGCCGCGCATCCGCACTTCTCTCCGTCGCGTTTGTTTGGCGAGAGCAGGGCGGGGCAGCCTGTTGGGGCCGTGCATCCCCATCTCGCTGGTGTCTATGGCGACCGGGCGATCGAGCGATTCGAGGAAGCCGCGCTCGAAGATGTCGACCTGGTTTTCGCTGCGCTTCCCCATGGCCAGAGCCAGCGCATCGCGGCGGCGATCCTCGACCGCAATATTCCCTTCGTCGATCTCGGCGCGGATTTCCGGCTGAACGATGCGGCGTCGTACGAGCGCTGGTACGGACATCCGCACGAGGCGCCCGAGCTGCTCGCCAGCTTCGTCTACGGCATACCGGAGCTGCACCAGGACGCGATCCGCGAAGCCAAAGCGGTCGCCGCCGCAGGTTGCTATGCGACTGCGGCAATCCTGGCGCTGAAGCCCTTCGTCGACGCCGGACTGGTCAAGGCCGACAGCTTGATCGTTGACGCTGCATCGGGAGTCAGCGGCGCGGGCCGCGAGGCGAAGGAAGCGACGGGCTTCAGCACGGTGGACGGAAGCTTTTCCGCTTACGGTCTGCTCAATCACCGCCATACGGCAGAGATGGAGATGGCTATCGGGGGGACAGTGCTGTTCACCCCCCACCTCGCACCGATGACCCGCGGAATCCTCGCCACCTGCTACGGTCAGGCGGCCGGTCCTTGCGACCCGCTGGCGGTGCTCAAGCAAGCCTATGCGGAAGAACCGTTCGTCCATGTCACCGACGATCCGCCATCGACGAAGTGGGTGAGCGGTTCGAACGGTGTGCAGCTGACTGCACGCTATGACGACAGGACTGGCCGCCTGCTCGTCCTCTCCGCGATCGACAATCTCGGCAAGGGCGCGGCGGGCCAGATGATCCAGTGCGCTAATCTGATGTGCGGCCTCGACGAGACGGCGGGTCTGACCAGCGTTGGAGTCTATCCATGAGCGTCACAGCCGCCGAAGGCTTTGTCGCGTCGGGCCTCCACGCGGGCATCAAGCGGCGCAAGTTCGACATGGCCATGCTCGCGACGGAGGATGCACGCCCGGTCCCGTGCGCTGCCGTGTTTACGCAGAACAAGTTCGCTGCCGCGCCAGTCGAGCTCGACCGCGCGACACTGAAGGCGAACGGCGGCCGCGCGGCCGCGGTCATCGTCAATTCGGGCAACGCCAATGCCGGCACGGGTGCGCCCGGCTACAAGGATGCGCAATTGATGGTCAACGCGGCGGCCGAGGCGCTGCACGTCGCAACTTCGGACGTTCTCGTCTGCTCGACCGGCATCATCGGCACCCGCCTGCCGATGGACCCGATCCTCTCGCACACGCCCAAACTGGTGAAGAAACTGTCGGTCGACGGGGCGGAAGACGCCGCGCGCGGCATCCTCACCACCGACCATCGGCCCAAGCAGGTCGTGATCCGCGGCTCGAACTTCACGCTCGGTGGGATGGCCAAGGGTTGCGGGATGATCGCGCCGAACATGGCGACGATGCTCGCCTTCCTGACGACCGATGCCGACGTGCCTCGAGCGCTGATGCAAAAGGCCTTGAAGGCCGCGAGCGATGCGACGTTCAACACGCTCAACGTCGATGGCGCGACCTCGACCAACGATACGGCGATGCTGTTCGCGTCAGGCCGGCGCGGCAAGGCCGATCCCGACGAGTTCGCCAATGCGCTTCTCGCGGCGTGCAGGGACCTCACCATGCAGATGGCGCGCGACGCGGAAGGCATGACGCGGATCGCCCATTTGACCGTCACCGGTGCCCACACCAACGAAGAAGCGCGGATTGCTGCCAAGTCCATCGTCGAGAACAATCTCGTCAAATGCAGCTGGTACGGCGGCGATCCTTATTGGGGACGCTTGCTGGCTGCGGCTGGATCGACGGGAGTCGACCTCAATGTCGCACGGTCGCGGGTCGCTTATGGCGGCATCCTCGTCGCCAAAGGCGGCGTTGGGATCGAGCATGACGCGCAGGCTTTGACCGAACATATGGCCGGCGAGGAGGTCGAGATCGAAGTGCATCTGGGCGCGGGCCACGGCCATGCCAGGATGATCGGGATCGACCTTGGCCCCGGCTACATCAAAGAGAATTCGAGGACGTCATGAGTCCCGCTGAAACCGCGCGCGTGCTGGTTGAGGCGCTGCCCTACATCCGCCAGTTCGCGGGCAAGTCCGTGGTGGTGAAGCTCGGCGGCGCGGCGATCGACCGCGAGTCCGACCTTGCGCTCGCGCAGGACGTGCTTCTGCTGCGCAGCGTCGGTGTGCGCTGCGTGCTCGTGCACGGCGGCGGCCCGCAGGTCGACCTGATGTTGCGCCGCGTAGGCAAGGAGCCCGAGTTTCGCGACGGTCTTCGAGTGACCGACGCCGAGACGCTTGAGATCGTGCGGATGGTGCTGGTCGGCAAGATCAACCGCGACCTCGTCGCGACGATCAACAGCCAGGCGGGCGACGAGCCGGTCGCAGTGGGTGTGTCGGGTGAGGACGCCGGTTTGCTGACGGTCGCTCCGATCGATTCCGTGCTCGGTTTCGTCGGCAACGTCACCGCCGTGCGCGCCGAGATCATTCACCGCCTGCTCGACGACGGGCTGACGCCTGTTATTTCGACCGTCGGCGCCGATGCCGCGGGCCAGCCTTACAATGTCAACGCCGACGAAGCGGCGCGGGCGATCGCGGTCGCCATGGGCGCGGAGAAGATTGTCTATCTGACGGCCGTCCCCGGGCTCCTCGAAGATGCAAATGACGAAAACAGCTTGATCCAGCGGCTGAGCTCGGCCGAGCTGCGCGAACGGCTCGCGCACGAAAGCGTTGGCAAAGGCATGATCCCCAAGCTTCGCGCCTGCGCCGACGCGGTCGACCAGGGTGTCGGCTTTGCGCACATCATCGATGGGCGCGTGCCGCATTCGCTGCTGATCGAACTGCTGACCGTCCACGGCGTCGGGACGATGATCACAAGGGAAAAGGTCCAGTGAAGCATCTTCTCTCGATCGCCCAGCTGACCCGGGCCGACGTCGAGTGGATCCTCGCCGCCTGCGAAATGCCTGCGCCGCGCCCGCTCGAAGGCCAAGGGGTTGCGCTCTATTTCGAAAAGCCGAGCGCGCGCACGCGCAACTCGATGGAATTGGCCGTCGCCCAGCTCGGCGGCCATCCCGTCTATCTTCAGCCGGCCGAGCTCGGCATCGGCAGCCGCGAAAGCGTCGAGGACGTGACGCGCACGCTCGCCTGCTATCACGCGCTCATCGCCGCACGGGTATTCGACCATCAGCTGCTCGAGCAGGTGGCCGAGGTGAACGCCGCGCCCGTGCTCAACATGCTGTCGGGCAGCGATCATCCGCTGCAGGCGCTCGCCGATCTCCTCACCATCAAGCAGCTTCTCGGCCGCCTCGAAGGCGCGAAAGTCGCGTTCGTCGGCGAAGGCAACAATGTCTCGCGTTCGCTCGCCCAGGCCTGCGCGCTGGTTGGAGCCGACTTCGTCATCGCCAGCCCGGAAGGCTTTGGTTTCGAAGGTTCGGTCGCCGACCCTCGCGAAGCGGTTGCCGGCGCGGATATCGTCTATACCGACGTCTGGGTGTCGATGGGCGGCGAGGACAGCGCCGAGCGGCGCGCGGCGTTCGAGCCATACCGGGTCGATGAACCGCTGATGGCGCATGCGCCCGATGCCTGGTTCATGCATTGCCTGCCGGCGCGTCGCGGTGAGGAAGTTTCCGCAAGCGTGATCGACGGCCCGCGCTCAGCCGTATGGCGACAAGCGGAGAACCGCATGCACAGTGCGCGCGGCGCAATGCTCTGGATGCTGGAACAGGGACAATGACGAACAAGAAAATGAAGGTGGTGCTCGCTTATTCGGGCGGGCTCGACACTTCGATCATCCTGAAGTGGCTGCAGACCGAATATGGCGCCGAGGTAGTGACCTTCACCGCCGACCTAGGCCAAGGCGAGGAAGTCGAGCCGGCGCGCAAGAAGGCCGAGATGCTGGGCGTTCGGCCCGAGAACATCTTCATCGACGATCTGCGCGAGGAATTTGTGCGCGACTTCGTCTTCCCGATGTTCCGCGCCAACGCCCAATATGAAGGCGATTATCTGCTCGGCACATCAATCGCGCGGCCGCTGATCGCCAAGCGGCAGATCGAGATTGCGAGGGCCGTCGGCGCCGATGCCGTCTGTCACGGCGCGACCGGCAAGGGCAACGACCAGGTCCGCTTCGAGCTCGGCTATTATGCGCTTGAGCCGGACATCAAGGTGATCGCGCCGTGGCGGGAGTGGCAATTCGCCAGCCGCGAGGCTTTGCTCGACTTCGCCGAAAAGCACCAGATCCCGATCGCCAAGGACAAGCGCGGCGAAGCGCCATTCTCGGTCGACGCCAATTTGCTGCACTCATCCTCCGAAGGGAAAGTGCTCGAGGACCCGGCCGCCGAAGCACCCGAATATGTCCACCAGCGCACCATTGCGCCCGAGGATGCGCCCGATAAGGCGACGATCATCACCGTGGATTTCGAAAAAGGCGACCCGGTCGCGATCGATGGCCAAAAGCTGTCCCCAGCCGCGCTGCTCACGCGGCTCAATCGGCTAGGACACGATAACGGCATCGGCCGCCTCGACCTGGTCGAGAATCGCTTCGTCGGCATGAAGTCCCGCGGGGTATATGAAACGCCCGGGGGCACGATCCTGCTCGCCGCGCACCGTGGAATCGAGAGCATCACGCTCGACGGCGGCGCGATGCACCTCAAGGACGAACTGATGCCGCGCTACGCGAGCCTGGTCTACAACGGTTTCTGGTTCGCGCCCGAGCGCGAGATGCTCCAGGCCGCCATCGACAAAAGCCAGGAGCATGTGACGGGTCGCGTCCGCATGAAGCTCTACAAGGGCAATGCGACGGTGATCGGCCGTGAGAGCGACCAATCGCTCTACGATCAGGAACTCGTCACCTTCGAGGAAGGCAACGTTGCCTACGACCACCGTGACGCGGCGGGCTTCATTCGCCTCAATGCGCTCAGGCTGCGGATTCTCGCGCAGCGCGCGCGGCGCTTACAGTCCTAGCGCCTGTTTCGCCGCCGCGATCTGCTCGCGCACTTGGCTGGGCGCGGTGCCGCCGTAGCTCGTGCGGCTGCGCACCGACGCTTCGACGCTGAGCACGCCGAGCACGCGGTCGTCGATGCGCGGGTCGATCGCCTGCAGCTCCTCGATCGGCAGCTCCGCGAGATCGCAGCCACGCTCTTCCGCCGCTTTGACCGCGCGGCCGGTGATGTGGTGCGCCTCGCGGAACGGCACGCCGGCCTCGCGCACCAGCCAATCGGCAAGGTCGGTCGCGGTCGAATAGCCCTGCGCCGCGGCCGCACGCATCCGCTCGGGCACGAACTCGACCGTTTCGACCATGCCGGCCAGCGCCTCGAGCGACAGCATCAACAGGTCCCGCGCCTCAAAGACCGGCTCCTTGTCGTCCTGCATGTCCTTTGAGTAGGCGAGGGGCAGACCCTTCATCGTCACCATCAGGCCGGTAAGCAGCCCGACGATTCGGCCGGTATGGCCGCGCACCAGCTCGGCGGCGTCGGGGTTGCGCTTCTGCGGCATGATCGACGAGCCGGTCGAATATTCGTCCGACAGTTTCACGAAGCCGAATTGCGGGCTGGCCCAGATGATCAGCTCCTCAGCCAGGCGCGACAGATGGAGGCTGCACTGCGCGGCCGCGGCCAGGTAATCGAGCGCAAAGTCCCGGTCCGACACGCTGTCGAGGCTGTTCGCCGTCGGCCGTTCGAACCCCAGCGCGTCGGCGACCGCGTGGCGGTCGATCGGGAACCCGGTCCCGGCCAGCGCCGCCGAGCCCAGCGGAGATTCGTTCATCCGCGCCCGCGCGTCCGCGAACCGGGACACGTCCCGCTTCAGCATCTCGTAATAGGCCAATAAATGGTGGCCGAGCGGCACCGGCTGCGCGACCTGCAAGTGGGTGAAGCCGGGCATCACGCTCTCGGCCTGATCTTCTGCCCGTCCGACCAGCGCGCGCTGCAATGAGCGGATCGCGTTGGCCGCCTCGTCGCACGCCGAGCGGACCCATAATTTGAAGTCGGTCGCAACCTGATCGTTGCGCGAGCGCGCGGTGTGCAGCCGTCCCGCGGCGTCGCCGATCAGCTCGCCAAGGCGATGCTCCACGGTCATGTGGATGTCCTCGAGCTCGACCCGCTCCGGCACTCCGTCGCGATCATATTCGGCGGCGATGCGATCGAGGCCCTCGAGGATCGCGGCGCCGTCGGCCTCGCTGATTATTCCCTGGTCGCGAAGCATCGCCGCATGCGCCTTCGACGCTCCAATGTCCTCGCGCCACAATCTCTTGTCGAAGCCGATCGAGGCGTTGATGCGCTGCATTAATTCGGCCGGCGCGCCTCCGAAGCGGCCGCCCCACGTGCGTTGGGATCCGCGCTGCGAAGGGGGTTCGTTTGCCATTCGCCGGTGCGTTGCCATGCAAGGGCAGGGGGGTCAAACGATGGCGCACCCAAGAGGATTCGAACCTCTGACCTCTGCCTTCGGAGGGCAGCGCTCTATCCAGCTGAGCTATGGGTGCTCGGGCGCCGACTTAGCGATGCAGGGCATCAGCGGCAAGGCGTCAGAAACGCTTCCAGCGCTTCGTGCAGCCGCGCCCGCGCCGATCCGACGATCATCCCCACATGGCCCGACGCGATGCCGGCCAGCTCGCCCTCCGGCGCGGTCGCCGGCGGCGCGATCAGGTCGCGTTCGGCGGTTAGATGGAGTGTCGGAAAATTCAGCCGATCCGACACGGCGCAACCCGCGACCACCCACTTGCCGTGCCCAGGTAAATCCTCTCCGAACATGTCCTCGATCAGCTCGCGCGCGGCGGGACAGGGGAGGGGCTCCCCCTCGTTCGCCCATTCCTCGAGCTCGACGAATCGCTGCGCCTCGGCGCTGCCCGGCTCAAGCCGCCCGAACTCGGCGAACTTTTTTACCGTCCGCTCGGGATCGAGCGACCAGAAGGCCGCCTGGAGCAGTTCCATCGGAAGCGCGCCGAGCGCTTCGGCCGCTGCGCGTGAGTGGCGCCACATGGCGAGCAGCGCGTCACGCGAGGCTTGGGGATAGCGTTTGAAGCGCCACGGTGCTGCCAGCGTCGCCACCCGCTCGACCGGAATGCAATTGGCCGCGGCGATCGCCATCGTCCCGCCGAGGCAATAGCCGATCAGCGCCGGCGGCGGGTCCAGCTGATCGACCAGCGGCAGCAGCAACTGCTCGATATGACCGGCGACGCTCAGCTCCTTGCGTTCGGCTGCGGCGCCCCAGTCGAGCAGCAGCGCGCGCCGGCCCATGGCCCCGACGGCGCCCGCCAGCGACACTTGCTCGTCGAGGTCGAGGATGCGGGGCGGATTGATCAGCGACGGCACCAGGATGGCCGGAGGGCCGCTTCCGCCATGGTCGCGCAGGCAGGCCCCGCGAACTCGCCCGATCTCGGGCTTCGCTCTCGGCCGCTCCGGCCGCGGCATTTGTTCGTAGCGATTCAGCCCGTACAGCGCCGCCCGGGCGAGCGCCGGGTCCCGCTCCCCCGTCTCGCGGACCAGCTCGAGGAATAATGGCAAGGGCCGCGGGGCGCGTTCATGTTGCAGTGCAGGATGCTCCGGTAGTAAGTCGCCGTTCGAGTTTCGGGAGCGGTTCATGGCGAAGTCTTCGGACAAGGTGACGATCAAGAAGTACGCCAACCGGCGCCTTTATGACACCGAAAGCTCGGCCTACATCACCCTCGATCGCCTGGCGCAGATGGTGCGCGAGGGCCGCGAGTTCGAGGTGGTCGACGCCAAGACGGGAGAGGACATTACCCGCCAGGTGCTGACCCAGATCATCGTCGAGGAGGAAGCGCGCGGCGGTGCGACCATGCTGCCCTCCAGCTTCCTTCGCCAGCTGATCGGCCTCTACGGCAATTCGATGCAGAATTTCGTGCCGCAATATCTCGAGGCGGCGATGGAGGCGTTCCAGCGCAACCAGAGCGCGGTTCGCGACGCCTTCGGCGGCAACGTCCTTGCCGACATCGCCAAGCGCAACATGGCGATGTTCGACGAAGCCGCCCAGGCCTTCACCGGCAAGAAGAGCGCGGCCAAACCGGCCAGTGACGAGGTCGATGCGCTCAAGGCCGAGCTCGAGGCGCTCAAGGCAAAGGTCGACAGGCTGAGCCGCTGATCATGAGGACAAGGCTGGCAATCGCGGCGCTCGCGCTGCTCCTTCCCGCACCAACGATCGCGCAAAACTCGGCGCCGCCGGCTGTGCCCGACTTGAGCTACGCGGTGCCGGTCCCCGGCAGCTGGTCCTGGTCGGGGACTGCAGGCAGCAGCGAAGCGGTCTTTTCGGACTCCGCCGGGCGGCCGCAATTATGGCTGCGCTGCACCCGCGCGACGCGCCGTATCGCCGTCGTCAAGCCGGCGAGCGCAGCTGCGGCTTCGCTGCTGGTGTGGTCGAGCTCGCTTGCACGCCACGTCCCTGCGACCTTCAACGCCACGGCAGCGCAATTGACCGCCGAGCTTGCCGCCAATGACCCGCTGCTCGACGCGCTCGCCACCAGTCGCGGCCGTATCGCCTTCGGCGTCACCGGCCAGCCCGCACTCGTCGTGCCCGCCTGGGCAGAGCCCGTGCGCGTGATGGAGGATTGCAGGATCTAACGCGCAGCCGAGACCCGGCGCGAAGCGCAAGATCATGCCGAAATTTCACGCGAGAACAAGTCTTGCGCTCGGCCCCCACATGAATCACATTCGTTTCGGCTTCAACGCAGCGAAAGGAGGTGATCCGATGTCTCATGGTTCAGCAGGGAGGTCGGAAAGGGGTGTTCGTAAGCTCTGATCGCTGACGAACGGCCGTCACTTCCGGCCGCTGACCATGTCGAAGGGCACCGCAGCGATCAGCAGCGGTGCCCTTTAACATATCTGACCTCCCGCTCGTTGCTTTTGCGAAATGACTTCCCTTTCCCCCGCCCATCCGCCATTTCCGGGAACCGTTACGGCCTTGAAGTGTCTTTCCCGCGACGGAGGGAGATGAAGCGATGGCAAAATCCGCACGTAAGAGTTCTTCCGGTTCTTCTTCGCGCAGTTCGAAGTCGAGCGACAATACGGTCGACAAGCTCGCCAAGGCGGCGATGAGTAAGGAAATGTTGGCCGCCGGTCTCGCCGCCGCGGCGGCCGCGATCAGCGCCAGCCCTGCAGCGCGCAAGAAGATCCGCGACGCTGGGCTCGACGCCGCCGATACTGCGGAGCGCGCGGCAAGCAGCGTCATGTCGAGCGCAACCAAGCTCGGTTCCCTGATTGCCGAGGCGGTTGCCGACGCGGCGCAGCGCGTGATGTCCGGCAAGTGGACAATGGAAGGCAGCGCCAGCGCCGGTTCGAGCGGCGGCTCGTCCGCCTCGGGCGCGCGCAGCAGCGGTGCGCGTAAAACTTCGGCGAAGCGTTCCCCCGCCAAGCGCTCGACCGCAAAGCGCTCGACGGCCAAGAGCACCACCGCAAGCAAGTCGGGCACGGGCCGCGCAAAGACGTCGGGCGCCGCTGCCAGCCGCTCGGCGACGGCGCGCAAGCCCGCAGCCAAGCGCTCAACGGCAAAGCGCAGCACGGCCCGCGGACGCGGTGGCTCGTCCCGCGGTGGCTCTACGCGTGGCGGCGGCAGCTCGGGTGGTGGCGGCGCCGGCGGCGGGAACGCTTAAGCCGCGCGATCCTCGAATTGCAGACGGGCCAGGCGCGCGTACAGCCCTCCGCGCGCGCTTAGGCTCGCATGCGTGCCTTCCTCGACGATCATGCCGCCGTCCATCACCACGATCCGGTCGGCGGCACGCACGGTTGCAAGGCGGTGGGCGATGACGATCGTCGTGCGATGCTCCATCAGCCGGTCGAGCGCGTCCTGCACCAGCCGCTCGCTTTCCGCATCGAGCGCCGAGGTCGCTTCGTCGAGCAAGAGCAAGGGCGCGTCGCGCAGCAGCGCGCGGGCAATCGCGATCCGCTGCCGCTGGCCGCCTGACAGGCGCGCGCCGCCTTCGCCCATGAACGTGTCGAGACCGTCCGGAAGCGCGCGCAGGAAATCTTCGGCATTGGCCAGCCGGGCCGCGTCCCACAGTTCATCCTCGCTCGCGTCCCATTTGCCGTAACGCAAATTGTCGCGCGCCGAGGCGGCAAAGATGATCGTTTCCTGCGGCACCATCGCGATGCGCTGGCGGATGTCCGCGGGATCCGCATCGCGAAGGTCGACACCATCGAGCAGCACGCGCCCTGCTTGCGGATCGTAGAAGCGCTCCGCGAGCTGGAAGATGGTCGTTTTGCCCGCCCCGGACGGCCCGACCACGGCAAGCCGCTCGCGCGGACGGACGGCCAGGCTGAAGTCATTGAGCGCTGAAGTGTCGGGCCGCGTCGGATAATGGAAGGTAACATTTTCGAACTTGAGTTCGCCGCGCGGCGGTTCGGGCATTGCCTTGGGCTGCGCGGGCGCCCGAATATCCGGCTGCGCTTCGAGCAGCTGCGTGAGGCGCTCTGATGCCCCGGCGGCGCGCAGCAAATCGCCATAGACTTCGGACAGGTTGCCGAACGCGCCGGCGAGCAATCCGCCATAGAGCACGAAGGCGGCGATCGTGCCGCCGGTCATGCGACCCGCGGCGACTTCGATTGCGCCCTGCCAAATGACCAGTGTGATCGCTCCGAAAATCAGGAAGATGACGATCGCGGTCATCAGCGCGCGTACGAGGATGCGGCGCTTGGCGGTCGCGAAGACGCTGCTGACCGCATCGGAAAATCGGCTCGCCTCGCGCCCCTGCTGGTTGAATGCCTGGACGATCTTCATCGCCCCCAGCACCTCGCTGGTGACGGTGCCGACGTCGGCGATGCGATCCTGGCTGCGCACCGAGATCGCCCGCACCTTACGGCCGAGGATGGCGACGGGGAGCACGACGAGCAGCGCTCCAAGGAGGATCAGGGCGGCGAGCTTGGGCGCGAGCGCGAACAGGATCACCACGCAGGCGATGCCGAGGATCAGATTGCGCAGCGCGACTGAGACGGTTGTGCCGACGACCTGCTCGATGATCGTCGTGTCGACCGTGATGCGCGACGTGATCTCCGCCGGCCGGTTTTCCTCGAAGAAGCCGGGCGAGAGCCTGAGCAGGTTGCGGTGCACCGCGAGGCGGATGTCGGCGACCGTCCGCTCGCCGAGCCACGAGACGAAGTAGAAGCGGACCGCCGTGGCGATGGCCATCACCCCGACCAGCATCAGCAGATATTCGAACCAGCGGGCAAGGTCGCGGCCGCCGCCTCCGGCAGCAAAGCCTTTGTCGATGATCAGCTTGAACGCGTAAGGCACGCCCGATGTCGCCGCTGCGGCGACCAGCAGCGCGAAGCCGGCAATCGCGATCTGCGTCGGATAGCGGAGCGCGAACCCCCACACCATGCGCAAGTTGCGGATCGAGCGTCCCTTGGGACGGTTCGCAGTGGGGATCGCCATGTCCGCTCACTAACAGCGAGCCGCCAGCGCCTCAAATTGCGCCGGGCGGCCGATCGAGACTTATCCCCATCTCCTTGCTGCGCCGCAACAATTCGCCTTGCCAGCGGTTTGACTGCTTGCCACATCGGCGGGCGGTACGGGTTAGAATTGAGGCTGGATGCTTTACGACGCCTACGAAGTCCACCGCTCCTTCTTCGCAGGCGCGAGCCGGCTTGCAGGTCTAGGTGCAGGCTGGCTGAGCAACCCGGCAAATCCCTGGGGATATAGCTCGATGGGACCGGTCGTCGCGGCCAGCCTCGAGGTCTTCGCCCACGCATCGGCTCCGCGCGGGAAACCGGAGTTCGGAATCGCCGAAACCCGGGTCGGGCGGCAGACCGTGCCGGTGCGCGAGGAGATCGCGCTCCGGAAGCCGTTCGGGCAGCTCAAGCATTTCGCCAAGGAGGGCGCAAAAGCGGGCGCGCCCTTGCTGATCGTCGCCCCAATGTCCGGCCACTATGCGACCTTGCTGCGCGGAACGGTGGAGCGGATGCTGCCCCGCCACGACGTCTACATCACCGACTGGCGCGACGCGAAGCTCGTGCCCTTGTCCGACGGCGCTTTCGACCTCGACGACTATATCGACTACCTCATCGAGTTCCTGCAGCTGATCGGCGAGCGCAGCGGCGAGCGGCCGCACATGCTCGCGGTCTGCCAGCCCTCGGTTCCGGCCTTTGCCGCGACTGCGCTGATGAATGCCGACAAGGACCCGTCGCGCCCGCGCACGCTGACGATGATGGGCGGACCGATCGACACGCGTGAGGCTCCCACGGCGGTCAACACGCTCGCGACGCAGCGGCCGCACAGCTGGTTCCAGAACAATGTCATCGCCACCGTGCCGATGCTTTATCCGGGTGCCGGTAGGAAGGTCTATCCGGGCTTCCTCCAGCTCGCCGGATTCATGACGATGAACCTCGGCTCGCACCTCGTCAGCCATTGGGAGATGTTCAAGCATCTCGTCGTCGGCGACGAAGAAAGCGCGGCGTCGACGCAGGAATTCTACGACGAATATCGCGCGGTCTGCGACATGACGGCCGAATTCTATTTGCAGACGGTCGATGCCGTCTTCCAGCGCCACCTCCTTCCCGAAGGCGAGCTCGAACATCGCGGCCGCTTTGTGGACCCCGCCGCGATCCGGGATACGGCGTTGCTCGCTATCGAAGGCGAGCGCGACGACATTTCCGGGATCGGCCAGACCAAGGCCGCGCTGGACATTGCGACGAAAGTCCCGAAGGCGAAGAAGCAATATTTCCTCGCCCCCGATGTTGGCCATTACGGCATCTTCAATGGCCGAAAATGGCGCGAGAAGATTGCGCCCGTGGTCGAAAAATGGATTAGCGCCAACGGCTAAGTTGTTGCGAGTGCTTGAAAAACGCTGATTAGGCCCCACCTTCCGCCCAGTTTCAACAACTGAAAGGAGGTGGTCTGATGTCTCATTGTCCCACGCCGCGTGCGGCTAATCTGGTGAGCGCAGCCTCCATGGGGGTTATCGCCTGACCACAGGCCGCTTCCGGCTAGACAATGGAAAGGCCGTCGGGGTTCGCCCCGGCGGCCTTTTGCTTGTCGCTACAGCCGGTCCATGCGCAGCCATGCGGGGTTGCCCATCCAAATCTTGCGCAAAGCGGCCCGGGCCGCTGCCGCCTGCATCCGGTTGCCGAGCGCCTGCTCGGTTTCGGCCAGGCCGTAGAGCACCCAGCCGTTGTTGGGCGAATCCGCCAGTGCCTTGGTGAACGCACTGCGGGCTTCGTCATACTTGCGGGCCCGGTACAGCGCAGCGCCGAGCGACTGATTGACCGGATAATACCACCAGGGCGGCTCCATGTAGCTGATCTTGTCCTCGATCGCTGCCGCTTGGCGATAATGGCGTATCGCTTCCGGATAATTGCCTCCGGCGAAGGCCCAGCGGCCGCGGGCGACCGTTTCGGCGAGCTCCAGCAGCTCGGCCGCTGGTACGCCCTGCTCGATCATGCCCTTGAAATCGCCGGTCCTCCGCAAGGCGGCGAGCGCCGCAAGCTCGCGCTCGAAACCGGCGCGATTGCGCTGATTGGCGTAAGCGGTGGCCCGCGCGAAGTGCCGCATCGCATTGGGGTAAGGCAGCCTCGCATCGGCCGGAGGCATTGCGAGCACCTGAGCCGGAGCGGCGAACTGGGCGGCGGCGAAATAAGGCGCGGCATTGACGGCCTGGATCCAGCCGACTTGCGCGCTGACCTGCGGATCAAGCAGCGACGCGAGCTTGCGCGCTTCGCGGATCGCCGTCGGCATGTCCCCGGCCATTTGCGCCGAAGCGACGATGAAATGGACGTTGTGCGGATAATAGCCGTAGCGGACCATGCCCTTGTCGCCCGTTGCCCTGATCCACGCTTCGTCGGCGCGCGCGGCATCGACGTTGACGCGGATCGAATCCTTCCACCGGCCGAGCCGGTAGTAGATGTGCGCAGGCATGTGCACGAGATGCCCGGCCGCAGGCGCCAGCGGGCTCGCCAGCTTGTCGGCAGCGGCCTCGGCCTTGCTGGGGTCGGGCCCATTCTCCATCAGGTGGATGTAAAGGTGCGCCGCCTGGGGATGCTGCGGGTTGCGCGCGTAGACCGTCTCCACAAGGCGAACGGCCTCGCCGATGCGCGGGTGCGGCTGCTTGTCCGCGGTCCAATAATCCCAGGGCCGGGTGTTCATGGCTGCCTCGGCCGCCACGAGCGAGACATCGTCAAGCGCCGGGTGAGCCCGTGCGGCCGCCAGCATCGCGTCGGCATAAGCCGCGTCGAGCACCGAACGGTCGGCCGTGGCGTCGGCCGAGTAGCGCTTGACCATCGCCGCGGTGAGCGCCTGTTCTGCCGGAGTTGCCTTGCGCGCGAGCCAGTTGGCGTAGGCCGCGACGCCGACGGCGCGCGCGTTCACCGAAGAGTCCATCGGCGCGTTGATGTTGGGCCCGCGCGCGAAGGCTTCGCCCCAGAAGCACATCGCGCATTGCGGATCGAGGCGCTGAGCTTCGCGGAATGCGGCGATCGCCGCGGAGTGGTTGAAATTATAGGCGAAGCTCAGGCCCTGGTCGAAATAGCGCTGGGCGAGCGGGCTCGACGTCGTGATCGGAAAGTGAACCTTGCCCATGCCGTCGAACAAAGGCGCGCTGGCGGGCAGGTCGGCGCCTTGCACGGCTGCCGCGGAGATCATCAGCTTGGTCCGCATCGATTGCGAACCGCTGCCGCCGCACAGGTCGCGCACGCCGAGGGTCGGATCGAGCAGCGCCAGCTGCGCGTCTGAATATTGCGGCTCTTGCGCCGGCGTCACGCTCATCAACGCGCTCGCGGCAAGCACGAACGCCAGCGGTTGAAACAGCCCCTGCATTGCCACCCCCTGTGGACTCGCCAGGGCTTGGACTTAGCAGATTTCGCCCGCGGCGTGCAGTTGCGGGCAGGTGCGTCCGTGCTAGTTCGACTCGGCGTCGGCGATCGCCGTCTCGACCATCTTGCGCCACATCTCCTCATCGCCGACCGAAGCCATGCGCTGGTCGGCCTCGCGCATCGTATGCAGCACGGCCAGCGCCTGGTTGAGATGCTCGCGCCAGACGCGGTCGATCTTGTCGCCGGCCGACGGGTCGCTGCCTTCGGCATTGCTGCTGTGTGCGGCGCCGGCGAGCACTCGGGCAATGCGCTCGGCCAGCGGTTGTTCGGAAACGGGCATGTTCGGACCTCCCTGTTTTGAAGGTTCAACCCGTTTGCCGGCCTTTGGGTTCAAGGAAGCGCCTCAGCGCGCGCCGGGCCGCGATCACCAGCCACAGAGACAGCCCGACGAGGGTTAGGGCAATGAGCGCAGCGACGGCGGGATAAGCGATCGCTAGCGCGAGCAAGCCGCCGGTTGCGACATCTTCGGCAGTCGACACTGCAACGTTCGAAAATGGCTCCGGGCTGGCGTTGACGATCGTCCTCGCGCCGGCCTTGCCCGCGTGAGCGAGCAGGGCCGCGCCGCCGCCGAGCAGGAAGCTGCCGACCTGCCACGTCGGGTCGCCCGCATCGATAATCGCGAGGCTGAGCAATGCGCCGCCAAGCGGGCGAACGAAGGAGTGGACTGCGTCCCACGCGCTGTCGATCCAGGCGATCTTGTCGGCGAAGAATTCGACCACAGCGCCAAGCGCGGCAATGCCGATGATCCAATTGTTCGCAAGCACGTCGAGCGCGGACAAATGATCCGGAAGATCGATCCAGCCGAAGCGCATCGCAAGGCCCGTCGCGAAGGTGACGAGATAGAGCCTCCAGCCGGCAAGCAGGCTGACCGTGGAGGCGAAGGCGATGATCTCGACCGCGTTCACGCTCGCTAATCTAGCTGCTAAGCCACCGCGGCGGAATGGGGGAGGCGGTCATGGAACAAGGCGTGGAGCGCCTCGCAGCGATGGTCCTTCTGCTCACGTGCCTCTCGCATATCGCGGCGCCGAACGCCTGGGCCGAACTGTTTCGTAGGATCGACTCGTCTGGCGACCTCGCCGGCATCCTTTACGCAGCCATCCACCTGCCGCTTGGGCTGATGATCGTTGCGTTTCACGATGTCTGGTCCTGGCCGGAAATTGTCGTGACTCTGATCGGTTGGGCGCTGCTGCTCAAAGGCACGCTCCACCTGCTTATCCCATCGCTTGCGAGGCGCAGCATCGCTCTGGCCGCGGATCCCAAGCGCTATCGGCTCGGCGGGCTGCTGATGCTGCCGCTGGCGCTCGCCGTTGGCTGGATCGCGCTCCGCTAGAGAACCTCGAACAGCCCCGCGGCGCCCATGCCGCCGCCGACGCACATGGTGATCACGACATGCTTGACGCCGCGCCGCTTGCCTTCGATCAGCGCGTGGCCGACTAGCCGCGCGCCGCTCATGCCATAGGGGTGGCCGATGGAGATCGCGCCGCCGTTGACGTTGAGGCGGTCCTCCGGGATCCCGAGCTTGTCGACGCAGTAGAGCACCTGCACCGCGAACGCCTCGTTCAATTCCCACAGGCCGATGTCGTCCATACCGAGCCCGAAGCGCTTCAGGAGCTTGGGCACGGCGAACACAGGACCGATGCCCATCTCTTCGGGCGCGGTCCCGGCGACCGCCATTCCCATGTATCGGCCGAGCGGCTCGAGCCCGCGCTTCTCCGCCAACGATGATTCCATCACCACGCTGACGGACGCGCCGTCGGACAGCTGGCTCGCGTTACCGGCGGTGATCAGCTTGTCCGGACCGCGCACCGGCTCGAGCTTGGCCAGGCCCTCGAGCGTGGTTTCCGGACGGTTGCCCTCGTCCTTGTCGAGCGTCACCTCGCGCATCGAAACTTCGCCGGTTTCCTTGTCTTTGACCGCCATCTTCGCGGTCACCGGGATGATCTCGTCGTCGAACTTGCCGCTGCGCTGCGCCTCCGCGGTGCGTTGCTGCGAGCGCAGCGCGAACTCGTCGCAGCGCTCGCGGCTGATCGAATAGCGGTGGCCGACGATCTCGGCTGTGTCGATCATCGGCATGTAGACGCCGTTGTGCATGCTCAGGAGCTCGGGGTCGGGCCCGAGCCGCATCTCGCCGGTCTGGACGAGGGAGATCGATTCGACGCCGCCGGCAACGACGATGTCCATGCGATCGACGATCACCTGCTTCGCCGCGGTGGCAATGGCCATCAGGCCCGACGCGCACTGGCGGTCGATCGACATGCCCGAAACTTCGACCGGCAATCCAGCGCGCAGCGCCGCAGTCCGCCCGATCGTCGTCTGCACTCCCTGCTGCAGCGCGGCGCCCATGATCACATCGTCGACCTCGGTCGGCTCCACCTTGGCCCTCTCGATTGCGGCGCGGATCGGATGCGCTGCAAGCGTCGGCGACGGGGTCGCGTTGAACGCGCCGCGATAGGCCTTGCCGATCCCGGTGCGGGCGGTCGAAACGATCACTGCGTCGCGCATTCTCGAAAATCTCCTTCAAACGAACATCAGGCCAAGCCATTCGGCCGTCAGCGCAGGTTTATCCTGTCCCTCAATTTCCACCGTCACGCTGTGACGCATCAGCACTTGCCCCGGCGCTTTCTCGTCGACCGAGTCAAGCACGAAGCGCCCCCGCACCCGGCTCCCCGAGCGCACCGGCGCGATGAAGCGCACGCGGTCGAGCCCGTAATTGACGGCCATGGTCAATCCCTCGGGCAGGATCATCGCCTCTGCCCCCATGCGCGAGAGCAAGGACAGCGAGAGGAAGCCGTGGGCAACGGTCCCTCGGAACGGCGTCTGCGCCGCTGCGGCAGGGTCGACGTGAATGAACTGGCGGTCCTCGGTGGCCTCGGCGAACGCGTCGATCCGGCTTTGGTCGACCACCAGCCAGGACGAAACACCGACCTCTTCGCCGATGCGGGAGCGGATATCCTCAAGGCTGGCGATCGGCATCAGCCCTCGTCCCGTGAGGGCTCTGGATAGGGCATGATCAGCGTTCCGTCGGGGGCTGCGGTGAAGCTCAGCTCAATCGGGAAGGCGAACTGGATTCCCTCCTCGGCGAACGCTCTGATGAGGGCGATCATGATCGCCGTGCGGTTGGCCGCCATCCGCTCCGGATCGAGCGTCATATTGTCGTAGACCAGCTCATGATCGAGGCTGGATGCGCCGAACCCGACCATCGCGCATCGCACGAACCTGCAGCCGCGCTGCGTGCCCACCGCCTGCGAAGCGATTTCGGGAAGACGCTCGAGCTGCTCGGGCGGGGTCTGGTAAATGAGGCCGAAGGGCAGGGTCATCCGGCGGCTGTTGCCCTCGGCGAGATTGTGGATCTCTTGCTCGAGCAGCTTGGTATTGGCCATGACCAGCTGCTCGCCAGACAGGGAACGCAGGCGCGTCGTCTTGAGCCCGATGCGCTCGACCGTGCCAACGCTCGTTCCGTAGCGGATCGTATCGCCTTTCTTGAATGGCCGGTCGAAGAGGATGGCGAGCGCCGCGAACAGGTCGGAAAAGATGCCCTGCGCGGCAAGGCCGATGGCAATGCCGCCGATGCCAAGGCCGGCGATCAGCGCCGTGACGTTCACGCCGAGATTGTCGAGGATCAGGATGCCGGCGATGGCGAACAGCGCGACGCTGATCAGCACGCGGATCAGCGCCATCGCGTTGCTGAGCGCTCCTGCGCCATTCTCCTCGGCTACCTTGCGGCCGATCACGCCAAGGACGAGCTCGCGCCCCCACAGCGCACCCTGGATCGCGAAGGCGATGACGAAGCCGATGTCGATCAGCCGCGCGGCCCTCGCGGGAAGCTCGGCATAGGTCGCGACGACCGCGGCCGCCGTGAAGATCATGAAGAAGACATTGGTCTTGGCGAGGATTCGCCCGATCAGGCTGCGCCAGCCGACCCCGAGCGGATCGCGGGCGACCACGCTTCGGCCGTAGCTGCGCAGCACCAGCATGACCGCGACCAGGGCAAGGCCGGCGAGCAGCCCGGCGACGAGCCCGTCGCGGTTTGCTTCAAGCCAGCTGCTAAGCGCGTCTGCCCCCATCGCCACCGTCTTGGCGGCGTGCAGGCCGCCAATCAAGCGGCGGCTTGCGCTTGGCCGAGGCCGGCCGCCTTTCGCCGCTTACGTTTCCCGCCGCGGGCGAGGAATTCCAGCAGCCCGAGCTCGGCGCTCGACAGGCGCTTGCGGGCCCTTGGCCGCTCCATGCCGTCGAGCGGGTCGCGCGGCGCTTCCTTGACCGCGTCGAGAAGCTTTGGATGCACATAGGATTTGCGGCTGATCGCGGGCGTGTTGCCAAGCGCCTCGGCGACGGGCTCGACCACCGAGCGCACGCTGACCCGCGCGTCCTCCGCCTTTTCGAGCATTTGCTCGAACGCGATCACGCTCGCGCTCCAGGTACGGAAATGCTTGGCGGTGAAATCGCCGCCGGTCGCTTCCTTGATGTAAGCGTTGACGTCGGTCGAAGTGACCGGCTTCGGCTCGCCGTCGCCGTTGAGATATTGGAATAACAGCTGGCCGGGCAGCTCCTGGCAGCGCCGGCAGATGCGCTTCAAGTTGCTGTCGGTGACGCGCACCTCGTGCGTGATCCCGCCCTTGCCGGTGAAGCGCATGACCAGCGCCTGGCCTTTGCGGCGCAGGTGGCGCCGGCGCAGCGTGGTTGCGCCGAAGCTCTTGTTCTCCTTGGCATAGGCCTCGTTGCCGACGCGGATATATTCGGTGTCGAGCAGGCGAACGATCGCGGCCAGGACGGTCTCGCGGCCGAGCTTGCGCTTCCGAAGGTCGCGCTCGACCCGCCGGCGCAGCTTGGGGAGCGCTTTGCCGAACTCCAGCAGCCCGTCATATTTCGTCTGCTCGCGATGTGCGCGAAATTGCGGATGATAGCGATATTGCTTCCTCCCCCGCGCGTCGATGCCGGTCGCCTGGAGGTGGCCGTCGGGATCTGCGCAAAACCACGCATTTTCATAGGCTGGCGGAAGGCCGATCGCATTCAGCCGGTCGATTTCCTCGCGGTCGGTAATCCGATTGCCCTCGGCGTCGAAATAGCCCCAGGAGCGGCCGATCCGCTTGCGCGTGATCCCGGGTTCGGTGTCGCTGCTGTGCCTCAGCACGACGCATCTCGCTTCACTCTGCTCATTGGCAGGCATAAGCGAGCGGCGAAGGAAGGAGGTTCCGGTGCCCCGAATTTCCGATGCGCGGATACTCGTCGTCGCGACCGACGGCTTTGAGGAATGGGAGCTGTTTGGACCCAGGCAAATGCTGCAGGAGAGCGGAGCCGAAGTGGTCCTCGCCTCGCTCGACCGCAATCCCATCCAGGCGACGGTGCACGACGATCCGGGCAAGACGATCCGCCCCGACATGACCGTCGATGAAGCAAGCGCCGAGGATTTCGATGCGCTGATCCTGCCCGGCGGGCTGCGCAATCCCGACCAGCTGCGGACGCAGGCCAATGTCATCGAACTGATCCGCAGCTTTGCCCGCTCCAACAAGCCGATCGGCGCGATCTGCCACGGCCCCTGGATGCTGATCGAGGCGGACCTGCTGCGAGGCCGCAAGGCGACCAGCTGGCACTCGATTCGAACCGACCTTCGCAATGCCGGCGCACAGGTGGTCGACGAGGCTGCGGTGACCGACGGCAATATCGTCACCAGCCGCGAACCCGGTGACGTCGAGCCTTTCACCCGGGCGCTGATCGATCTGATCGAGAATATGCCCGAAACGGACCGGATCCGAAGGGCGGGGGTGCTCTCCGCCTAACGGAGTGGAAACCATTGCCGCGTAAGGCGGCGGCATGAATGCCGAACGAGCGACGCGCCTCGAGCGCAGGGTGGAGCGCGCGGCTGCTGCCGTGTTTGCCGCGGCCGTGGCTTTCGCGGCCTATCATTGGTGGCTCCCGACGGTTGAGCAACCGACGCTCGGCGCCTTTACCGGTGGCGCCGCGGCGGTTGCCTATCTCGTCTGCGTCAGGGCTCTCGCGGCGCTCGACTCGCGCCCGCGCTTCCCGGTGCCCGTCTTCGATCTTCGCGCCATCGACCCGGCCGCGCTGACCGAGCTCGTTCTGACCGATGCCGACCGGGTCGATCGCGGCTCGGACGCGCCGGAGCCGCTGGTGCTTGACGATGTGCTCGCCGAGCTTGGCCCAGACTCACGTGTGGTGCGGCTGTTCGACCGCCAGGCGATGCCAACGCCCGGGCAGCTCCAGGCGCGCATCGACAACCATCTCGGCCAGCAATCGGGTGCCGGCGACGCGTCGCAGGCGCTGTCCGACGCGCTCGCCGAACTTCGCCGCGCGCTCCGCTAATCTTCGCTGATCGTCAGCGCTTCGATCGAAACCTCGATGGAGCCGTCGGACGAGCGCGCCGGCGGCTCTGCCAGCGCAATGTCGGCGACGACGATCCCGGGAATGCTGAACTCGGCATCGGCAAGGCCGTCGCACATGCGCGCGACCGCCTGCGAAGAAGCGGGTCCGCGGACGCGCAGCGCAAGGCAATGGCGCTCGCCGTTGAAGGTCAGCGAGCGCCAGTCGACCGACTCGGCATCGATAAGCAAAACCCTATCGCGCGGGACGGCGGCTCGCGCGACCAGCGCCCGGATCAGCGCCGCGGCTGCCGGTGACATCGCCAGGCGCATCATTGTGCGGCCGCCTGCAGATAGGCGCGGACGCGATCGACGGTCCGGGGCCGGGGATCGCGGCCGTTTCTCAGGTCGAATACGAAGCGGGGGTCGCCCACCGCATCGCGGCCGAACCGGGTAGGCGTCGTGTCGCTGCGACGCAGGAATTTCTCCACCTCTCTAAGCAATTGCACGTGTCGTATCCTTGTAGTGTCATGCGACTCGGCAGCTCAGTTCATTCCAAGCGAATTCCTACTTGTCTAGGCGTTTTCCTATCAGTACTAAGGAGCGGTTAATGCTACTCGATCCCCGCCTGGTCCTTCAGCGGCTTTGTGCCGAGCGCGGCGAAGATTTCGCGGGCCTGTCGCGGATGCTCGGGCGCAACCCCGCCTATATTCAGCAGTTCGTCCGCCGCGGCGTGCCCAAGCGCCTCAAGGAAGAAGAGCGGCGCAAGCTCGCGCGCTATTTCTCCATCCCGGAGACGCTTCTTGGCGGGCCGCCGGACGAAAGCCGCGGCCGCGACGGCCTCGTCACCGTGAACCGCCACCCCGTTGCCGTCTCCGCAGGACCGGGCGCGATCGTGACCGAAGAGCTTGGCAAACCCTATTTCGCCTTCGACGAGCGCTGGCTGAAAGCGCTGACGCCGAGCAGTCCTGCCAACCTTTCGATCGTCCGCGTCGAAGGCGATTCCATGTCGCCGACTCTGAATCCCGGCGACGACGTGCTGGTTGACCTCGGCGATTCCGGCGAGCGCCTCCGCGATGGCATCTACGTGCTGCGCATCGACGATGCGCTGGTGGTGAAAAGGCTCGCGCTCAACCCGATCGGCGGTCGGGTGACGATCCAGTCCGACAATCCGGCCTATCCCGACTGGCCCGACTGCGGGCTGGACGAGATCAAGTGCATCGGCCGCGTGATCTGGTCGGGCCGCAGGGTCGACTGACGTGGCGGCGAAGGACTGGTCGGTCCGGCGGCTCGGGCCGGCCGATACGGACACCGCATTCGTGGCGTGACATGTTCAACCAGGCGTTCGCCGAGCCTGACCGGCCGAGGCCTTCCGACGATTACATGCAGGCTCTGCTTGCCGACCCAAAGTTCATCGCGCTTGCCGCAATCGTCGACGGCGCCGTCATCGGCGGAATCGCGGCCTACGAGCTGGTCAAATATGAAGCGGAACGCAGCGAGATCTACATCTACGACCTCGCTGTCGCCGAACTGTTCCGGCGCCGCGGTGTCGCCACGGCATTGATCGAGGCGCTTAAGCCGATCGCGCTTCAACGGCGGGCGTGGATGATGTTCGTCCAGGCTGACCTCGTCGATGAGCCGGCAGTCGCCCTCTACCGCAAGCTCGGGCGGGAGGAGCAGGTCCTCCACTTCGACATTGCGCCGGCCTAGCCGCGGCGGCGGTCGAGCAGCCAGATGGCGACGGCGATGACGATCCCAATGCCGGTGCCGATCAGCACGCCCTTCATCGGATCGTCGATCGCGAGGCCAACGCCGAACCCGGCGAGGATGCAAAGAGTGAGGAAACATCCTCCGGCGCGAGACGTGCGGTCAACCATCGGCCGCCCATGCCAGAGGCAGCTCGTTCGCGCCAACCTTGATGATGGTCAACGCGGCGTTGACGAACTTTGTCGTCAGTCGCGAAACGGCGGAGCGGTTAAAGCGAGGCGATGGACGGCATCTTCATTCACGGCCGCGTCGCCTTGTCCGACGCCAACGATCTCATCGACCGATATGGGGCGGACGCTTTGTCCGAGGCCGCCGCGCGTGCCGCGCGCAGCCGCGAAACCGGCAATGTCCTGCGCTTTTGCCACTGGCGACAGATCGAGCGCGTGATCGCCACCTTGAGCAGCGACGGCATCGAAGGAACGGTCCACTAAAGGCCGGAAAAAGCGTAAGAAACGTACTGGCGCCGTTCAGAAGCGCTAGTTAAGGCTCGGCCTCGATGAGTGGGCGGGGATCAAGGCCATGGTCGGCACGGCTGCGCTGCGCGGCCGCCGCGGCCGCATTGTGCGGCGCTCCCGCCCATGCCCAGGGCGTCGCCCAGTCGGCTGATCCGGCGGAGCTCGACCCCACAGCGCCGCTCGATCCGATGCCGGATCTGGGCGTCGAATGGCCCGATCTCGACCTTCGCGGCACAGCCCCGCCGGCACCAAGTGCCGCTGGTCCCAGCCCGTCGCAGCAGGTCACCGCGACGAGCGGCGCCGTCCGCTACACGGTTTCCATCGAAGGCCTCGACGGCGTCGCCAACGGCGAAGAGATACTCGACTCCTTCCATCGCCAGTCGGCGCTCGACGCGGATCGGAAGGACGCGGCCAATGCGGCGCAGATCGGCCGCCGGGCGAGCGCCGACGCCGAGCTTCTGACCGAGCTGCTGCGCAGCCAGGGCTATTACGATGCCGTGGTGGAGCCGAGCACCCAGGCGGACGGCTCGGGGCTGCGCGTCGTGCTGAGCGCAGCGCCGGGCGCGCAATACCGCTTCGCCTCGGTCGAGCTCCCCGGCCTCGACGCGGCGGGGCCCGAGGCCGCGCGGCTGGCCGAGGAATTCGGGATCAAGCCGGGGGATCCGGTCATCGCCGCCGAAGTGATCGCGGGCGAGCTTGCCCTGACCCGCGCGCTTGGCGAGCTCGGCTTCGCCGAAGCGAAGGTCGGCGAGCAGGACATCGAGATCAACCACGAGACCAGGCTCGCGACGCTGCGGCTACCGGTCAATCCGGGGCCCGTCGCTCGCTTCGGCGTGATCCGCGTCAGCGGCCGGCCGCCGTTCAGCGCGCGTCACGTCGCCACCATCGCGCGGTTCAAGCCCGGCGACCCGTTCCAGCGTTCGAAGCTCGATGATTTGCGTCGAGCGCTCATCGCCACCACGCTCGTCGCCAATGCCGAGGTCCAGCTGGCCCCGACCAACGGCGGCCGGACCGTCGACGTCAATGTCCGGCTCGAACCGTCGCCGTCGCGCACCATCGCCGGAGAGGCGGGTTACGGCACCGGCCAAGGGCTGCGGCTCGAAGCGAGCTGGACCGACCGCAATTTCTTCAACCCCGAAGGCGCGCTGACGCTGCGCGGCGTGCTTGGCACCAACGAGCAGCTTGCCGGCGTCCAGTTCCGGCGCAGCAATTTCCTGCGCCGCGACCAGGTGCTCAACCTCACCGCCACCGTGTCCAACCAGAAATTCGACGCTTACGAAGCGCGCACCGCGCTCGTCGCCGGCTACATCGAACGGCAGAGCAACTTCATCTGGCAAAAACGCTGGACGTGGGTTTACGGCGGCGAGATCCTGGGCACCGATGAGCGCGGCGTGTTCAGCCCTGCGCGCGTCAAGTCGACCCGCAAGTTCCTGATTGCGGCTGCGCCGGTAACTTTGGGCTATGACGGCAGCGACAGCCTGCTCGACCCGACCCGCGGCTTCCGCCTGACCGGCCGTGTCAGTCCCGAAGTATCCTCTCACGGCGGCCATCGCAGCTATGCTCGCACCCAGTTCGATGCCAGCGCCTATCATCCGCTCGGCAGCCGCACGGTCGCCGCCGGCCGCGTTCGCCTCGGCACCATTTTCGGAGCAAGCGTCTACGACATTGCACCCTCGCGCCGGCTCTATTCGGGCGGCGGCGGATCGGTACGCGGCTACGGCTACCAGCGGCTCGGACCCAAGGACGTCGACGGCGATCCGATCGGCGGCCGCGGGCTGGCCGAATTCGCGCTCGAGGCGCGCATCCGGCTCAATCGCTTCGGCGGCAATTTCGGAATCGTGCCGTTCATCGATGGCGGTTCGCTCAGCACCAAGGCGAGCCCGGATTTCGGCAATTGGCGGCTCGGCGCCGGAATCGGCGTGCGCTATTATTCGAGCTTCGGCCCGATCCGCATCGACGTCGGCACGCCGCTCAACCGGGAAAAGGGCGATGGTCCGGTCGCGGTGACCGTTTCTCTGGGTCAGGCCTTCTGATGGCCGAGGCCGCGGTCGCGGTCGAAGGCGGCGAACCGCCGCGGCGCAGGCTTCGCAGCGACTGGCCGCGGAGATTGCTCAACGAGCTGTTCGCTTTGTTCGTCGCGCTGCTTCTGCTGTTTGCCGCGCTCCTCGTCCTTCTCGACAGCGCGCCCGGCCACCGCTGGGTCGTCGATCGCATCGCCGGGCTGGAGACCGCCTCGGGCCTGCGGATCGAGATCGGGCGGATCGACGGATCGATCTTCGGCAAGTCCGAACTGCGCAACGTCAGGATATCGGATTCCACCGGGGTCTTCTTCACCTCACCCAACATCAAGCTCGACTGGACTCCCGGGGCCTGGCTTCAGAACAGGCTGTCGATCGACAGCCTGACTGCGGAGCGGGCGACGCTCGTCCGGCTCCCCAAACTCAAGCCGAGCACGAAGAAGGGGCCGATCCTTCCCGCTTTCGACATCCGCATCGGCGAGCTGAGGATCGACCGGCTCGACATTGGCCCGCAGGTCAGCGGGCGCCCGCGCAGCGGCAGGCTGTTCGGAAGGGCCGACGTGCGATCGGGGCGGGCGCTGGTCGAGCTTCGAGCCCTGGTCGACGACGGCGGCGACCGCATCGCCTTGCGCCTCGATGCGGAGCCGGACCGCGATCGCTTCGACGTCGCCGCGCGGGTCATTTCGCCCGCTGACGGCGTGATCCCGGCGCTGGTCGGGACAAAGCGCTCGATCGATCTCGACATTGGCGGGCGCGGCAGCTGGACACGCTGGCGCGGCAGCGCTGCGCTCAACCTGTCCGGCCAGCCCACGGCCCGGCTCGCGCTCGGCGTTGATAAGGGCCTCTATCGTCTCCAGGGGCGCTGGGCGCCGGCCCAGTTCCTCTCCGGCCGGCTGCAACGGCTGACCGTCCCCGTCGTGACCCTGCGTGGGCAAGCGAGGCTCACCAACCGCATCCTCGACGGGCAGCTCAGCGGCACGTCTGCCGCGCTTCGCGTTGTCGCCAGGGGCGCGGTCGACCTTGGTCGCAACCGCTACCGCGACCTTCGCCTTGGCGTCGATCTCGTGCGCCCGCCGGCGCTGTTCACCAACATGACGGGGCGCAACGTGCGGCTGGTCTGGACCCTCGACGGGCCGTTCGGCACCGCCGATTATTCCTACCGCCTCACCTCGGAGGGCGTGAAGTTCGACGATACCGGCTTCGTCGCCTTGCGGGCGGAGGGGAGGGGACGCCTTTCCGCCTGGCCGATGCGCGTGCCCCTGCGGCTCTCGGCCCGGGCGATCACCGGCATCGGCGACGTTGCCGGGGCTATGCTCGCCAATCCCGCCATCGAGGGCTGGCTGACGCTGACTCCGAAATTGCTTCGCGGCGAGGGGCTTCGGCTGACCAGCGCGAAGTGGAACGGCCGGATTTCGCTTCTCGTCGATCTCGTGACGGGGCGCTTCGAGGTTCAACTGTCGGGCGCGATGCAGCGCTATCTGATCCCCGGCCTCGGGGTGGTCGACGTGCTGACTGACCTCAAGGTCGTCCCCGGCCCGAACGGCAAGGGCAGCTATGTCGCGGGCAGCGCCAAGGCCTGGGTGCGGCGGCTCGACAACAGCTTCTTCCGCGATCTCACCGGCGGGCTTCCTTCGCTCACCACCGATCTTCGCCGCGGCAGCGATGGTATCGTCCATTTCAGCAATTTGCAGCTCTACTCGCCGAAGCTTCGGCTGTCCGGCTCCGGCCATCGCCTGCGCGACGGCACGTTCCACATTGTCGCCAGCGGGCGGCAAGCCAAATACGGGCCGCTGCGGATGGTCCTCGACGGGGAGATCGAAAGGCCGCGGGTCGAGCTGTTCCTCGAGCGGCCCAACGACGCGCTCGGCATCCGCGCGATGCGGCTGCTGCTCGAACCGACCGCCGCCGGGTTCGACTATCGTGCCAGCGGCGGCTCGCGCCTCGGCCCCTTCACCAGCAATGGCCGCATCCTCCTCCCGCCGGGCGGGACGACGGTCGTGTCGATCGCCGCGCTCGAGGCCGGCGGCGCCCGCGCCAGCGGCGATCTGCGCTCGCTCCCCGGCGGTTTTGCCGGGCGGCTTGTGCTCGCCGGGGGAACTCTTGCCGGCACCTTGGACTTCGCCCCCGCCGGGACGGCGCAGCGCATCGAAGCGCATCTGACTGCCACCAACGCCAGCTTCCCCGACGCTTTTTCGGTGCGCAGCGGCCGTGTCGACGGTGTCATCGTCCTTGCCGACGACCGCACGACGATCGAGGGCAGCGCGAGCGCGCGCGGCCTCACCTCGGGCGCGGTCACGCTCGCCCAGCTGCAGGCCAACGCCAGGCTGGTCAACGGCGTCGGCCAGGTCCGCGCAGCCTTCGCCGGGCGGCGGGGCGCGGCCTTCGCATTCTCGACCCTCGCCGACGTCTCGCCCGATACGATCCGCCTGACCGGCAGCGGCCGCGTCAACCGCCAGCCGCTGATCCTTCGCCAGGCCGCGGTGCTGACGCGCGCGGGCGACGGCTGGGCGCTCGCCCCGACCAACCTCAGCTTCGGCGGCGGCAGCGCCACGGTTTCCGGGCGCAGCGGCTCGGCGCCCGAAGTGCACGCGCAGCTCGGCGCAATGCCGCTCGAGCTGCTCGATTTGTTGTGGCCCGACCTCAAGCTGTCGGGCGCCGCGACCGGCCGCGTCGATTATGCGTGGAAGAACAATCGCAGCGGCCGGCTCGACCTCAGGGTTCGTGGCCTCAGCCGCGCCGGCCTGGTGCTCGCGTCCAAGCCGATCGATGTCGGGATCGCCGCAAACGTCAACGGTCGGCAGGCGGCAATGCGCGCCGTCGCCGCCAGCGAGGGCGCGATCGTCGGACGCGCCCAGGCCCGCTTCGCGCCGATGGGCAACGGCCCGCTGATCGCCGAGCTGATGAATGCGCCTTTGTTTGCGCAGCTGCGTTACTCCGGCCCCGCCGACACCTTGTGGCGGCTGACTGGCAGCGAAGTGATCGACATGTCGGGACCGCTCGCGGTCGGCGCCGATATCGGCGGACGCCTCGCCGACCCCGTCATCCGTGGTTCGCTCAGGACCCAGAACGCCCAGCTCGCGAGCCAGGTCACCGGCATGGTGATCGACAATGTGACCAGCCAAGCGCGCTTTTCCGGCCCGCAACTGATCTTCAGCCAGATTTCCGGCCAGACCAGCGGCGGCGGCGCGGTCAGCGGCAGCGGCGCGATCACCTTCTCGGGCGGCAAGACCGCGCTCGACCTTGCCTTCACCGCGCGCGACGCGCTGCTGCTCAACCGCGACGACGTCGCGGCCCGCGTCACCGGCCCGATCCGCCTTCGCTCGGACGGCAACGGCGGCACCATTTCGGGCGACCTGCGCCTCGATCGCGGGCGCTTCCAGCTCGGCCGAGCCGGCGCGGCCGCGTCCGTGCCGCGCCTCAACGTGCGCCAGACCGGCCTCGATGCCGACGACGTGATCGAGGCCGAACGTCTGAGGCCGTGGCGGCTCGATCTCAAGCTCGCCGGCGGCAACCTCCAGGTCACCGGCCTTGGCATCAACAGCCGCTGGACCACCAACCTCCAGATCGGCGGCCTCGCCGACGCGCCTCGCTTCACTGGCCGCGCCGACCTCGTCCAGGGCAATTACGATTTCGCCGGCCGCAACTTCCGGCTCGAGCGGGGTGTGATCCGCTTCCGCGGCGAAAGCCCGCCCGATCCCTTGCTCGACATCCATGCCGAAGCGCAGGTCCAGGGGCTCGACGCCAGCGTCAGCGTCGGCGGCACCGGCCTCAAGCCTGAAATCACCTTCGCCAGCTCGCCCCCGCTGCCGCAGGATGAGCTGCTGTCGCGGATCCTGTTCGGCACTTCGATCACCAACCTGTCGGCGCCCGAAGCCTTGCAGCTCGCCTCCGCCGTCGCCGCGCTTCAGTCGGGCTCGGGCAGCGTCGATCCGATCAACGCGCTGCGCCGCGCGGTCGGCCTCGACCGTCTGCGCATCGTCCCCGCCGACGTCGCCACCGGGCAGAAGACCGCGATCGCCGCCGGCAAATACATCACCCGCAAATTGTTCGTCGAAGTGGTGACCGACGGCCAGGGCTATTCGGCGACCCAGATCGAATATCAGATGACCCGCTGGCTCTCCCTTCTCTCGACCATCTCAACCATCGGCCGGACCAGCGCCGCGGTTCGGGTGAGCAAGGATTATTGAGCGAACGTGGCGGCCTTGCGGGAGTGTCTGCTTTGGGTGGAAAAGCAAACGCGAATGTGCAGTTTAGAGACCCAAGCCCGTACTATCTCGTGGCGGCGACTTGGAGTAGGTCGAGCCCTCGGACCAAGTCCCATCGGCCTTGCGCGATAAGTAATCCTCATTCTGCCAATTGTTTGCTGGGCCGGGCTTTTCCCGCCGCGAACCGTGAATCATTGCCCACACTCCGGCACTCAGAATTATGGCTCCGAGTATAATCATCAGCGTCGTCACTGCGGCTCATTCCCTAGTTTGCGCTGCGGCAGCTGCCTGAAGAAGCGGTGATACGGTCGTCGGCGAAGCGTCTGCATGGGTGGAATGCGGACATTAGTCGGCTACCCAGATTGCGTGGCCAGTGGACCGGCACGATGCTTTAGCCGCAGCGAACGCAGCCGCATCAAAACCCCTCTTGCACGAGAGCAACTCAATGAAAGCGTCGCCGCCTACTGCGACGAGGGGAAACGAGATCAGCGGCTCGTCGCAATGATCAAATAAGGCAATGTCCAAGTCATTACGCCAAGCAGTTTGGCTCGCCACGGCTACGACGACGTGGATCGAAGATGTAGGCAACTCTGTCCTTGTGCCTTTTTCGTCAGCGATGGAAATTAGCTCTTCGGACAAGGTAACCGTCCAGCCACGCCTTTCTCTGCGGCTCTCCCACTCCATCAACACCGCCGCGAGCAATCCGAGTACGAAGACGATCGATGCGAAAGCGACGATCCGGTTAACAGGAACACCGGACCACTGATCGGTGTCCCATGCGCCTAGGATCAGGCTCAGCATTAATATTGAAGCAAAACCAAGCGGGAGCGTTCGGCGGAAGATTGTGCCCAAGGGGAACATGTCAAGCTCTTCGGTGCGGGCGCTCATCGGGTGATTCTGCACAACGGCTCAAATGGCGGCAATGGGTCAAAGCGTGCATTCCGCAGCTTTGGTGATTTTGCTGTCCTACAGCGCGGCTTTTGTGGCTTAAGCTCGGCTGTGAGTCGGTTGCTTTTCCAAACAGTCCGGGTCTTTCCGAAGTCTCCCCATGATTACGAACATTCGCGAAGATTGGGCGTCTGCTCGCGTACGCGCGCGCCTGCGCGCGCGTGGAACCGTCAACTTTGACAACTTTCAGCTCGTCATTGCGAGCGGCGGCGGCCGCGCGGCAATCCAGTTGCGCGGGACGAATGCCGCGCTACGGTCGCGGCTGACGGCAGGGGGGACCAGGGCTGATGCAGACCGGCGCGATCATCTCGATCACGGCCTATTTCGTGGCGATGCTGGCAATCGGCTTCTACGCCTGGAAGAAGTCGACTTCGGACATCAAGGGCTATCTGCTCGGCGGCCGCGACCTCGGCCCCGCAGTCGCGGCGCTGTCGGCCGGAGCCGCGGATATGAGCGGCTGGCTGCTGATGGGGCTTCCCGGCGAAACCTACAGGATCGGGATCAGCGCGGGCTGGATCGCCGTCGGCCTCGTGCTCGGCGCTTATGCCAATTACCGCGTCGTCGCGCCGCGCCTTCGGGTGCACACCGAACGTGCCGGGGATTCGATTACCGTTCCGGAATTCTTCGAGAAAAGGTTCGCGGATGAGAGCGGCCTGCTGCGCGCCATCTCGGCGCTCGTGATCATCATCTTCTTCACGCTCTACACGTCGAGCGGCATGGTCGCTGGCGGCAAGCTGTTCGAAAGCGCGTTCGGCCTCCAATATGCGTTCGGCCTGCTGCTCACCGCCGGAGTGATCATCGTCTACACTTACTTCGGCGGTTTTCTCGCGGTCAGTCTGACCGACTTCGTCCAGGGCTGCATCATGTTCGTCGCGCTGGTTCTGGTGCCGATCGTCGCTCTGATCGAGCTTGGCGGGCCAGGCATTGCCGGGGAAGCCGTCGCTGCGGTCAATCCCCAATTCCTCAACGCCATCGGCAGCCTCAGCGTTGTCGCCATCATTTCCAGCCTCGCTTGGGGGCTCGGCTATTTCGGCCAGCCGCACATCATCGTCCGCTTCATGGCCGTGCGCTCGATCCGCGACGTGCCGCTGATGCGCGCGATCGGCATGGGCTGGATGACCATCAGCCTGCTCGGCGCGCTCGCGACCGGTTTCGTCGGCCTTGCCTATGCGACCCGCAACGGCCTCGACGTCGCCGATCCCGAGACGATCTTCATCATCCTCTCGCGCCTTTTGTTCCATCCGCTGATCACCGGGTTCATGCTCGCCGCTTTGCTCGCCGCGATCATGAGCACCATCTCCTCGCAGCTGATCGTCTCCTCGAGCTCGCTGACCGAGGATTTCTACCGCCGCTGGCTGCGCCGCGAGGCGACCCAGAAGGAGCTGGTGCTGACCGGGCGCCTGTCGGTGGTGGTCGTCGCGGTCATCGCCATCATGCTCGCCTGGAGCCCGGACAATACGATTCTCGGGCTCGTCGCCAATGCCTGGGCCGGGCTCGGCGCGGCCTTCGGGCCGATCGTCATCCTCAGCCTCACCTGGAAACGGATGACCCGCAACGGCGCGCTGGCCGGCATGATCCTCGGCGCGGCGACCGTGCTGTTCTGGATCTACGCGCCGGTGCTCGGCGGCGGCGCGGCGCTTTCCAGCCTGATCTACGAGATGGTGCCGGGCTTCCTCATCTGCACCGCGGCGGCGATTGTCGTGAGCCTGCTCGACAAGGCTCCGCCCGAGAGCGTCGTGCGCACCTTCGAGCGAAGCGAGGCCGAACGGATCGAGGCGCTTGCCGGGCGCCGTGGCTGATTCCGAAGTGCGCGCGGCGGGGTCGCGCCGCGAGTCCGAAGTCGGCGCCCGGGGCCTGATTGCCGCCTTCATCGCGGTGCTGCTGCTCCCTGCGGTCCTCGGCAGCTCGCTGACGATCTTCAACGACGGCGACGTCAGCTGGCACATCGCGACCGGACTGTGGATTCTCGACCACCGCGCCATTCCCGCGGTCGATCCCTTCTCCTTCACTGCCGCTGGCAAGCCGTGGGTGCCGATCGAATGGCTGTCGGAGGTCATTTATGCCTCAGCCTATCGGCTCGCCGGCTACGGCGGGGTTGCGGCGGTCGTCACCGCCGCGCTGATGGCGCTGCACGCTCTCGTCTATTTCCACACCCGCCGCTTTGTCCCGCCGCTGCTGCCAATCGTCGCCATGGACATCGTCCTGGTGCCGATGCTGCTTGCCCGACCGCATGTCCTGACCTGGCCGCTGCTCGCGCTGTGGACTCTGCTGATGCTTCGGGCGCGCGAGCGGGACCGCGCCCCGTCGCTCGCTGCCGCATTGCTGCTGACGCTGTGGGCGAACCTTCACGGCAGCTTCGTGATTGCCTTCGTGATCGCCGGCGCGTTCGGCCTTGAAGCCTTGGTCGACTCCCGCGACCGGCTGAAGGCGCTTCGGCAATGGCTGGTGTTCGGCCTGGCCTGTCTTGCCGCGAGTTTGGTCAATGCCAACGGTCCCGCCGGGCTCGCGCACCCCTTCTACCTCGCGAACCAGTCGATCCTGCCCCTGGTCGACGAGTGGAAGCCGTCGAACCCTGCGGTCACGCCATTCTTCTTCGGAATGCTTGCGCTGGTCGCCGCGCTCATTCTGTGGAAGCGGCCGCGCCTGCCGTGGGTGCGCTGGCTGTTCCTAGCGGGTCTTCTGGCGATGGCGCTGTATCAGGTGCGCCATCAGGCGATGTTCGCGATCGTTGCGGCACTGGTTCTATCGCAGGGGTTTGCGCGCGGGGCCGTGCATCCCGCCGCAGTCGAGCGCAAGCTGCCGGCGTTCCTGGCGGGGGGCGCTCTTATGCTGCTCGCGGCTCGCGCACTGATGCCGCTCGCGCCGCCGGAAAACGGGGCCAACCCCTGGAAGCTGATCGCCGCAGTCCCCGCGCACCTCCGCGGCCTGCCGGTGCTCAACAGCTATTCGATGGGGGGACCGCTGATCCTGTCTGGAATTCGCCCGTTCATCGACGGCCGCGCGGACATGTACGGCGATGCCTTCGTCCACGATTATGCCCGGATCTCGCGCGGCGACCGCGCGGCGTTCGAGGCCGCGGTCGAACGCTGGGACATCCGCTGGGCGATCGTGTCGAGTGAATCGGCGGGGCTCGACGGGTTGCTGTCGAACTCGGCGAATTGGCGGAGGATTGCGCAAGATCCGGTCGGCGCAATCTATGTCCGCGAGGAAAATGCCGCTGCCCGATGATGCCGGTGGAGAGAAAAGGGAAGGTGGGAGGGTTTCCCTCCACCGGCGTCCCGAAAGGAGCAGGTTACTCCAAATTTAAGAAGAATAATACATGTCGAATTCAACCGGGCTCGGCGTGGTTTCCCAGCGCATGACCTCTTCCCATTTCAGTTCGACATAAGCGTCAATTTGATCGTCGCTGAAGACGTCGCCGCGAGTGAGGAAGGCGCGGTCGTTCGACAGACTGACCAGCGCCTCGCGCAGCGAGCCGCACACCGTCGGTACGTTGACCAGCTCCTGCGGCGGCAGGTCATAGAGGTTCTTGTCCATCGGGTCACCCGGATGGATTCGGTTCTGGATCCCGTCGAGGCCGGCCATCATGATCGCCGCGTAGGCGAGGTAGGGGTTGGCCATCGCGTCGGGGAAGCGGAATTCGACGCGCTTCGCCTTGTCGCCGGCGCCGTACGGGATGCGGCAGGAAGCGGAGCGGTTGCGGCTCGAGTAAGCGAGCAGCACGGGAGCCTCGAACCCCGGCACCAGCCTCTTGTAGCTGTTGGTAGTCGGGTTGGTGAAGGCGTTGAGGGCGCGGGCGTGCTTGATCACCCCGCCGATGAAATAGAGCGCGGTTTCGGACAGGCCAGCATAGCCGTTCCCGGCGAAGAGCGGCTTGCCGCCCTTCCAGATCGACATGTGGGTGTGCATGCCCGAGCCATTATCCTGCGCGATCGGCTTGGGCATGAAGGTCGCCGTCTTGCCGTACGCGTGAGCGACCATGTGCACGACATATTTGTAGATCTGCATGCGGTCGGCGGTCTCGACCAGGCCGCCGTAGGTCAGGCCGAGCTCGTGCTGGGCAGCGGCGACCTCGTGATGGTGCTTGTCCATCGGCAGGCCCATCTCGAGCATGGTCGAAACCATCTCGGCACGGATGTCCATCGCGCTGTCGACCGGGGCGACCGGAAAATAGCCGCCCTTGGCCCGCGGCCGGTGGGCAAGGTTGCCGCCTTCATATTCGCGGCCGGTGTTGGTCGGCAGCTCGATGTCGTCGATCCGGTAGTAGCTGGTGTGATAGCTGTCCTCGAACCGCACGTCGTCGAACATGAAGAATTCGGCCTCAGGGCCGACGAACACGGTGTCGCCGATGGCGGTCTGCTTCAGATAGGCTTCGGCGCGGGTCGCGGTCGAACGTGGGTCGCGGCCGTAGAGCTCGCCTGTGGAGGGTTCGACGACGTTGCAGAACAGGACCAGCATCGGTGTGGCACTGAACGGGTCGACATAGGCCGCCTCGAGGTCCGGCTTCAAAATCATGTCGCTCTCGTTGATCGCCTTCCATCCGGCGATCGAGCTGCCGTCGAACATGAACCCGTCGCTCAAGTTGTCCTCGTCGACGACGCCGGATGCCATGGTCAAATGCTGCCACTTGCCCTTGGGGTCGGTGAAGCGGAGATCGACCCATTCGATCTCCTCGTCCTTGATGCGCTTGACGATGCTTCCAGCGTTCGTGGCCATTTTCGTTCAGTCCCGTTTCGAAATTTCGCGGCGCTCGGAACGAGACCGGGCACCCCGGCGGGGCGCCAGGCTGCAGCCGACCGATTCGAGCTTGGGTGATCAGATTGCTTAGGTGCCGCGCGGAGTCAGGGGGGCGGCGAATATTTCACCGCTCCGGGGGCGCGGGGTTGTCCGGAACGCGAAATGGCCGCCGATCAGGCGGCGACGTCGCGCCGCAGATCCGTCACGGAATCGATGACATGCTGCAGCCGTGCGCCGATCTCGGGCCGGCCAAGCGTGTCGACAATCTCGAGAGCTTCATTGAGAAGAGCGATGAGGTGACGGGTGTCGGCTTGGGCCGAATTGGTTGTGTCGAACCGAGCTTTCGACATGAGACGCTCCTACAGGGCGATATTGCCGTCTTCGGGAGAGTCACATCGCCGCCCGCAAGTCCACATCGCAAAAGGCGTCGTTCCGCTTCGGGACAGTCGTCTCGGTGGAGCGCGAGGCGTTGCACAGCGCGGCCCGCCATGCCAGTTGAGCTCCAATGAATTCGCTTTTGATTGCGCTCGGGATCGTCGTTGCCATCCTTCTCGTGCACTACAGCTATGTCGATTTCCGCTTTCGCCACCTCGAGGGCGTGCTCTGGTTCTGGCTCGCCAACCCGGCGCCAGTTCTGCTGTGGATATCGCGAATTGCGGTCGCTGCAGCGGTGCTGCTCGCCCTCGCCACCTATTTCATCGGCGCGAGCAAGCTTGTAGCCGCGGTCCTGATCGCCCTGATGACCGTCCACATCGGGGTGCTGATCTACATGGAAATCCGTTACGGCCGGTAGAATCTGCGTGTTCGGTGGAACCCGGTCCTTGTAACATGAGTTAACGCGGCAAACCCAGAGAACCGTGATTTTTATGAGTAACCAACAGGATACGACGAAGCCGGTGGAGATCGAGCGGCTGAGCGACGACCTCACCAAGGGGCTCGAGCGCTGTCAGTTCCTGCTTCGCTCGTGCCGCGCGAAGCTTGCGGCAAACAGCAATCAGCCTGTCGGCAGCGAGGCCGAACCCGGCCAGCGCCGCTGACATTCGGTGCCCGCACCAGCCCCGTAAATCGGCCCCTTCACAGAGCCTGAACCCGTCGCTATCAGGCGCGCCAATCGCATCGGCGGAAAGCCGGGGCGGCGTCGCTTATGTGCCGGTCCGGCACTGACAGCAGCAAGCGTCATAAAGGGGTATGATGGCCACCAGGGCACAATCCGCCGAGGTTCCTGCAACCACAGATTCGGGCGGCTCAACGGGGGAAGAAGGCGTACGGCGCCGCGACTTTCTCAATGTTGCGGCGGTCAGCTTTGCCGGCGTCGGCGGCGTGGTCGCGCTGGCGCCTTTGTTCGTCCAGATGGCCCCGTCGGCCGACGTGCTGGCCTTGGCCACGACCGAGGTCGATATCTCTAAGATTCAGCCCGGCCAGGGCATCAAGGCTGTGTGGCGCAAGCAGCCGGTGTTCATCCGCAACCTGACGCCGAAGGAAATCGCCGAGGCGAACGCGGTCGCTATGTCGGACCTGCGCGATCCTGAATCGCTCGCGCAGCGGACCAAGCCGGGCAAGATGAACTGGCTGATCACGCTCGGCGTATGCACGCACCTGGGCTGCGTTCCGCTCGGCATCGGGGAAGGCGAGAACAAGGGGCCGTACGGCGGCTATTTCTGCCCGTGCCACGGCTCGGCCTACGACACCGCGGCGCGCATCAGGACGGGTCCGGCGCCGACCAACCTGGTCGTGCCGGATTATGAGTTTACGTCCGACACGACGGTCAAGATCGGCTGAGGGGCTACACACAGATGAGCTTTTCCTGGGCAAAGCCCTACGAACCCAAGCACCCGCTGATGCGCTGGATCGACGAGCGGCTGCCCTTGCCGCGCGTGGTCTATGGCGCGATCGGCGGTGGCTATCCGGTCCCGCGCAACCTCAATTACTGGTGGAATTTCGGCGTCCTTGCCGGGATTTTCCTGACCATCCAGATCGTGACCGGCATCGTCCTTGCGATGCATTACACCGCCTCGGTCGACGGCGCCTTCAATTCGGTCGAGCACATCATGCGCGACGTCAATGCGGGCTGGCTGATCCGCTATGCCCACATGAACGGCGCAAGCTTCTTCTTCATCGTCGTCTATCTGCACATTTTCCGCAGCCTCTACTACGGCAGCTACAAGGCGCCGCGCGAGCTGGTGTGGATGCTCGGCCTCGTCATCTACCTGCTGATGATGGCCACGGCCTTCATGGGCTACGTGTTGCCCTGGGGCCAGATGAGCTATTGGGGCGCGCAGGTCATCACCGGCTTCTTCTCCGCCTTCCCGCTGGTCGGAGAGCCGCTGCGGGTGTGGCTGCTCGGCGGATACGCGCCTGACCAGGCCGCGCTCACGCGCTTCTTCTCGCTGCATTACCTCCTGCCGTTCATCATCGCGGCGGTCGTGATCCTGCACATTTGGGCGCTGCACATTCCAGGCTCGGGCAATCCCACGGGGGTCGACGTCAAGGAGGAGCGGGACACGCTACCCTTCCATCCCTTCTATACCGCCAAGGATGGCTGGTTCGCCGGCGCCTTCCTTCTGCTCTACGCGATCGTCACCTATTTCGCCCCCAACTATCTCGGGCACCCGGACAACTACATCCCGGCCGATCCGCTGGCGACGCCCGCGCACATCGTTCCCGAATGGTATTTCTGGCCGTTCTACGCGATTTTGCGCGCCTTCACGGTCGACTTCATCCTGCCGGCGAAGCTGTGGGGCGTGCTGGCGATGTTCCTGTCGATCCTGCTCCTCTTCTTCCTGCCGTGGCTCGACAAGTCGCCGGTCCGCTCGGGCTCCTATCGTCCATTGTTCAAGCGCTTCTTCTGGCTGCTGGTCGCCGACGTCGTCATCCTCGGCTGGGCCGGAGGATCGCATGCGACGCCGTTCTGGATCGCGGTCAGCCAGATCGCTTCGGCTTATTATTTCCTGCACTTCCTCGTGATCCTCCCGCTCGTTTCGCGCTTTGAAACGCCGCTGCCGCTGCCGAGCTCGATCTCGGAGAGCGTCCTGCATGGCGAGGAAGCGGAGGCGGCACCGGTGGGAAGCAAGAAAAAGCGCGGCGGCTCCGTCGCCACGGCTGCGGCCGAATAAGGGGGCTTGGGGACAGATGGTCCGTGTAATCGGTTTCTTGGTCGGGCTGGTCTTCGCCGGAGTCCTGCTCATCTCGCTGGTCAGCAATGCCGCGACCTATTTCGCCAGCCCGCCGGAAGCGACGGCGGCGGAAGAATTCCACGAGCATGCCAAGCCGCTCAAGCTCGCCAGCGACGGGCCCTTCGGGAAGTTCGACACGCGTCAGCTGCAGCGCGGCTTCCAGGTCTATGCGGAGGTCTGCGCGGCGTGCCACGGGCTCAACCTGGTCGCCTTCCGCGACCTCAAGGCACTCGGCTACAACGAGGCGGAGATCAAGAAGATCGCGGCCGACTGGAAGACCGAGGTTCCCTCGATCAACCCGGACACGGGTGAGGCGGCGACGCGCCCGGCGTTGCCGTCTGATCGCTTCCCGGATCCGTTCCCGAACGAGGTCGCCGCCCGCGCCGCCAACAACAATGCGTTCCCGCCTGACCTGTCCCTGATCGCCAAGGCGCGCGAGGGCGGCGCCGCCTACACCTATTCGCTGCTGACCGGCTACCAGAACCAGCCGGCCGAGTTGGTGCACAAGTTCCCGGACGCGAAAACCCCCGAAGGACTGTATTACAACCCCTATTTCCCCAACCTCAACCTCGCCATGCCGCCGCCGCTCACCGCCAACGGTCAGGTGACCTACGCCGACGGAAGGCCGGCAACCATCGACCAGATGGCGAAGGATGTGTCGGCATTCCTCGAGTGGACGGCGGAGCCCAAGCTCGAGAGCCGGCGTGCCGCGGGGCTCGCAGTGGCAATCTTCCTGCTGATCGCGACCATCCTTGGCTATCTCGCCTATCGGCAGATCTGGCAGGAGGCGAAGCGCAAGGTGCGGGTCACGGGCGTGCTCGACCCAGCCAATCAGGCGAAGAACCGCCGCGCCAAGGCGAAGAGCGGCGTCGCCGGCTAAGCCCCGGCTAAGGCTTTGCAGGAACGAGGGTAATTGCGGAACGTTGTCGGCCTGTCCCTTTGTACGGCAGGTGTGACATGCGTATCCCCTTCATTTCCCTGATCGCCGCAGGCGGGCTCGCGCTCGGCGGCTGCGCCGGCGTCGGCCTGGGCGTCGGCACTGGCGCCGGCTACGGTCCTTACGGCTATTACGGCAGCGCCTACGACAGCCGCTATTCGGACCCTTATTGCGGCTACGGCTACGGCTACGGTTCGAATTATGGCCGCTACGGCTCGGGCTCCGGCATTTCGATCTCGATCGGCAGCGGCAGCCGTTATGCCTATCCGGGCTACGGCTATGGCTACGCGGATCCGTATTCGCGCTGCTACAATAGCTATTATCCGGGCTATTATGGCTATTACGGCCGGCGCTACTGAACGGCTATCAGCTGTCCGGCCGACGCCGGATCAGGACGATCGATGTAAAGCTCATGACCGTTTCGCCGTCCTGGTTGGCGACGGTCATGTGCGTTCGAAATGAGCCGATCTCGGGACGGCTGCGCGAAGGCGTCTTCTCGATAATCTTGCCGCTCACGTGGAGCGTGTCGCCGGGATAGACCGGCTTCTTCCAGCGCAGCTCGTCGATGCCGGGAGAGCCGAGCCCCGCCTGGCGGTGATCCACGGCGTAGCGGGCAACCACGGCCATGGTCATTGCGCACGTATGCCATCCGCTCGCGGCAATTCGGCCGAAATGGGTCTTGGCCGCTTCCTCGTCGGACAGGTGGAAGGGCTGGGGGTCATATTTGCGCGCGAAATCCAGGACTTCCTCGCGGGTGACGGCATAGGAGCCAAAATGGCTTTCGGCGCCGACCTCCAAATCTTCGAAATAGATCATGCCGAGGCGCATAGCGGCGACGGCCGGCGCGCGCTACGGTCGCTCCGTGGCAACGCACACGACCGATCACGGCCACTGGGACCCGCGCCTGATCGAGGCGGCGATGGCGCTTAACGACAATCGCCTCGATGTCGCCGAGCGCATCCTCAAGCCCTATCTCAAGGAAGATCCGTTCGACGCCAGGGCGATCCGGATGCTGGCAGAGCTTGCGGCACGGATCGGTCGCTGGCGCGATGCCGAGAATCTGCTGAGGCGCGCTGTCGAGCTTGCCCCGGCCTGGGCCGCGGCCAAAGCCAACCTTGCACTGGTGCTGGGAAGAATGGGCCGCCCGGCCGAGGCGATGGAATTGCTAGGGGACGTGTTCGAGGCCGAGCCGGACGATATCGGGCACTGGAACCTCAAGGCCGCGACGCTCGGCCGGCTGGGCGATTTCGACGAAGCGATCCAGATGTATGAAGCGGTGCTCGCTGCCGCCCCGAACCAGCCGCGAGTCTGGCTGAGCTACGGCCACATGCTGAAGACGGTCGGTCGGCTCGCCGAAGGCATTGCTGCCTATCGGCGCGCAATCAAAATCCGTCCGGTGCTGGGCGAGGCGTGGTGGAGCCTCGCCAACCTCAAGACCATCGAGTTCGACGAAGCGGACATTGCCGCGATGCGCAGCGCGCTCGAACGCAGCGACCTGCCCGATGAGGACAGGCTGCACATCGACTTCGCGCTCGGCAAGGCGATGCACGACCGGGGCCGCTTCGACGAGGCGTTCGACTGCTACGCGCGGGCCAATGCCCTTCGGCTGAAAGCGCAGCCTTACCGGCCGGGCGACGTCTCGGCAGTGGTCGATCGCTCCATTTCCGCCTTCACCGCGCAGGCCTTTGCCGATCGACCGGGAGGATGCCCGTCAAGCGATCCGATCTTTGTGGTCGGCCTGCCGCGCTCGGGCTCGACACTGATCGAGCAGATCCTCTCTTCCCACAGCCAGGTCGAAGGGACATCGGAATTGCCCGACATCCCGGTGCTGGCGCGCAAGCCGGGGGCGTACCCGGACGGCATTCTCGCGGCGTCCGCGGCGGACCGCGAGGCACTCGGCGAGGAATATTTGAAGCGCGCCGGGGTCCAGCGCCGCACGGCGCGTCCCTATTTCATCGACAAGCTGCCCAACAACTGGCTGTTCGTGCCCTTCATCCAGCTGATCGTGCCCAATGCGAAGATCATCGATGCCCGCCGGCACCCGCTCGGCTGCTGCCTGTCGAACTTCCGGCAGCATTTCGCGCGCGGCCAGGCCTTCACCTACGATCTCGCGCATCTGGGGCGCTATTATACCGATTATGTGCGGCTGATGGCGCATGTCGACGCGGTGCTGCCGGGCCGCGTTCACCGCGTGATCTATGAGCGGATGGTGGAAGATAGCGAAGCCGAGATTCGGCGCTTGCTCGACTATTGCGGTTTGGAATTCGAGCCGCAGGTGCTCGAGTTCTACAAGACCGAGCGCGCGATCCGGACCCCGAGTTCGGAGCAGGTGCGGCGGCCGATCTACGCCGAGGCCGCCGAGGAATGGCGCGCCTATGAATCGCACCTGGAACCGTTGAGAGCCGCGCTGGGGCCTGTGCTGGATGCCTATCCGAACGCACCCCGCGCTTTCGACGCAACGGTAGCGTAACAATCGTCATCGCTGCAGCATCGAGGCTGTTGACTAACGATAAGGGCTGTGACGCAATGCGTCGCAAAAGGGGGAGGGGTTATGAACGACCGCGCTTGGGGTGCACTGACACTTGGACTTCTCGCCTCCACCGCGCTGACTGCTCCCGCTTTCGCGCAGGGGACGCAATCCGAGCCCCAGACCACGGGCCAGTCGCCGGCGCCGGCGACGAACGCAACCAACGTCACGTCTCCTCCGCCGCTCGCTCAACAGGCGCAGGACGGACAGGTCCCCGACGAAACGGCAATCATCATTACCGCGACCAAGCGCGAGGAGAATCTGCAGAACGTCCCGCAAAGCGTTCAGGTTCTTGGCACTCGGCGCCTCGACCAGCTCAATATCTCGAATTTCGAAGAATATACGAAGCAGCTCCCGTCGGTCAGTTTCAACACGTCGCAGTCGGGCGGGACCGTGGTCTACATGCGCGGCGTCGCGACCGGCGGCGACGGCAATCACTCCGGGTCGCTTCCCTCGGTCGGCGTCTATCTCGACGAGCAGCCGGTGACGACGATCGGCGGTGCGCTCGACGTCCATATCTATGACATCGCCCGCATCGAGAGCCTCGCTGGCCCGCAGGGCACGCTCTACGGAGCATCCAGCCAGGCGGGCACGATCCGAATCATCACCAACAAGCCGGATCTTTCCGGCACGTACGGGCGCGCGGACGGCGAGATCAACACGGTCCGCCACGGTGGTGTCGGCGGAAAGCTGCAGGCGATGTTCAACCTGCCGATTGCCAGCAATATCGCCTTCCGCGCCGTCGGCTTCTACCAGCGCAACGCCGGCTTCATCGACAATGTCCCAGGTTCGCGCACTTATTGCGGCGACCTCATCGTCGACGGGGGCGGCGACCCGATCGGCTGCGTGCGAAATGGCATCAGCGTCAACAATTCCGCCTTTGTGAAGAGGAACATCAACGACGCCAAAATCTATGGCGGGCGCGCGGCGCTCAAAGTCGACCTCGACGACAATTGGACCGTGACCCCGACGATCATGCACCAAAAAGCGCGCTATGACGGATTCAACGGGTTTGACCCGACGCTTGGCGACCTCAAGGTTCAGCGCTTCCGCGGGGATGAATATCGGAGCGACAAGTTCACCCAGGCCGCTCTCACCGTCGAAGGCAAGCTCTCTCACTTCAACGTCACATATGCCGGCGCGTACATGAAGCGCCCAACTCACGGCATCGGCGACTATACCGATTACGCGGATGCCTATGACGCTTATTACGAAAGCCTCGGAGGCCTCGCCAATTACTTCTATTTCCAGGACGCGGCCGGCAACACGATCGACCCCCGCCAATATATCGTCGGCAGCGAGCGCTTCCGAAAGATGAGCCAGGAGTTGCGCATCGCGACCCCCCAGGATTGGCGTGCGCGGGCAATCGTCGGCGGCTTCTACCAGGTTCAGAAAAACCACATTTACCAGGACTATCTGATCCCCAACCTTGCCCCTGCGCTATCGGTGAACGGTTGGCCAGGAACGTTGTGGCTGACGCTCCAGGACCGCAAGGACAAGGACTGGGCGCTGTTCGGGGAAGGGGAGTTCGACATCACGCCGCAGCTCACGCTGATCGCCGGCGGCCGCCTGTTCAAATATGACAACAGCCTGTTCGGCTTCGCCGGTTTCGGCAAGAATCCGGCATTCACCGAAGACAATGGTTTCCCGCCGCCGCCCAACGGCGCAGGCGGAAGCTCCGGCGTGCGGCGCTGCCTCACCGTCAACGGGCTGCAGCTGCGTGATGACGAAGGAGCAGCCTTCGCTCCGGGGGGAATCTCAGGGATTCCCTGCACCAACGTCGGCAATGTGGTGAACGGCAAGGCGGTGCCTCGGCGCACGACCGGCAACGGCTTCATCCACCGCCTCAGCGCGCGCTACAAGCCGACGGACACGCTCATGTTCTACGGTACATGGTCGCGCGGTTTCCGACCCGGCGGGATCAACCGACAGCCCAATGCGCCTGCCTATGCGCCGGACTATCTCACCAACTATGAAATCGGCTGGAAGACCTCGTTTGGGCGCCTGATCTGGAACGGCGCGGTCTATCGCCAGATTTGGAAGAAATTCCAGTTCAGCTTCCTTGGCGAGAACAGCCTCACCGTCATCCAGAATGGCCGCAACGCCAGGATTAACGGCGTCGAGACCGATATCTCGTACACCGCGCATGGCCTGACGCTGAGCGCGGCCGCCGCTTACACCGATGCAAAGACGAGCGGCGCGATCTGTCATTCTTCCGTTGATCCGTCGGCGGATTGTTCGGCGCCGGGCAACTGGATCGTGACGCCGTCGGGTACGAGGCTGCCGATCACACCGAAGTTCAAGGGGACCGCGACGGCGCGCTACACATGGTCGCTGGGGGCCGGAAAGCCGCACGTCCAGGCGAGCATTGCGCACCAAAGCTCGGCAAGCGCCGACATTCGCCAGAACGTAGATGGCGCGGGGACCAACCCCAACAGCTATCTCGGCCGCATCAAGAGCTCGACCTTGGTTGACCTCTTCGCCGGATATGCTTGGCGCAATTACAGCTTCGAGCTGTTCACCACCAACGTGTTCGACCAGCGCAACCAGGTAGCGCGCTTCGTCTCCTGCAGCATTTGCACCAGGTCCTACATTTTGCCGGGACGTCCACGCACATTCGGCGCCCGCGCCGGCCTGAAGTTCTAACCCAGCCAGCGGCTTGCCGATCGCAACATCGCGGTCGGTTCGTGGGTTGGGCGAGCCATGGTCTCGCGGCACGTGAACTGGAAATTCGTCGGCACGCTCGTCGTGCTGCCCCTGCTCTGGCTGCTGATGATGCTGATGGGGACGGGGCCGCTCGATCGCAGCATCTATCAAGCGCTTTATGCAGGCGACCGTCGTGCTTGGGCGGCGATTGCGCACTTCTTCACCTCACTTGGCGAACCGACGCTACTGATCCCGGCCGCCGTCGCCGCCTGGCTCTGGCTCTGGTACGCGGGCCGGGGGCGCCTGGGACTTGCGCTGCTGGCGATCGCCATGATCGGCCGTCTGCTCAGCGAATCCCAGAAATATTGGATTGCCCGCGTCCGCCCTGACCTCGAGGTGCATCTGGTGGTGGTGAAGACCCAGTCCTTCCCGAGCGGCCATGCAAGCAGCTCGATGATCTTCTATCTCGCGCTCGCCCTTGCGCTCGCTTCGGGGACTCGCTGGGCCCGCGCGGCGGCCGCGGCCGCCATATGTCTGTCGCTGCTGATCGGCACGAGCCGCGTCATGCTGGGCGTCCACTGGCCGAGCGACGTGATCGGCGGATGGGCATTCGGGCTGCTTTGGGTCCTGGTGACGATGCGAGCGGCGGAACGGTTGCTCCGCGCCGGGCCGCCGAACGCCCAGGCGGGGAGGGACGATTACTAGACGTTGAAGCGGAACAGCATCACGTCCCCGTCCTGCACCACATATTCCTTGCCCTCGGCGCGCAGCTTGCCGGCGTCGCGCGCGCCGGCCTCGCCGCCGAAGCGGACATAATCGGCGAAGGCGATGGTCTCGGCGCGGATGAACCCCCGCTCGAAGTCGGTATGGATCGCGCCCGCGGCCTCGGGCGCCTTGGCCCCTTTGCGAACGGTCCAGGCGCGCGCTTCTTTCGGGCCCGCGGTGTAGAACGTGATCAGGCCGAGCAATTTGTAGGCCGCGTGGATCATTCGATTGAGGCCCGTCTCTTCAAGACCGAGGTCGGACAGGAAGGCGCTGCGTTCCTCGGGCGGAAGCGTCGCGATCTCCGCCTCGATCGCCGCGGAAATCACCACTGCCTCGGCGCCCTCGGTCGCGGCCTTGTCGAACACGCGCTGAGAGAAGGCGTTGCCGCTCGCGGCGTCGCCTTCATCGACGTTGCACACGTAAAGCACGGGCTTGGCGGTGAGCAGCTGCGCGCGGGCGAGCGCCTTGGCCTCTTCCGCGTCCTTGGGCTGGGCCAGCCGCGCCGCCTTCGACGCGCGCAGCAGCTCGAGCGCCTGGCCGAGCACGCTTGCCTCGATCTTCGCCTCCTTGTCGCCCTGCTGCGCTTTCTTGACCAGGTTCGGCACGCGCCGCTCGAGCGATTCGAGGTCGGCCAGCATCAGCTCGGTCTCGACGACTTCGGCGTCGGCGATCGGGTCGACCCGGCCCTCGACATGGGTGACGTCGCCGCCCTCGAAGCAGCGCAGCACGTGGACGATCGCATCGACCTCGCGGATGTTGGCGAGGAACTGATTGCCCAGGCCCTCGCCCTTGCTCGCCCCGCGGACCAGGCCGGCGATGTCGACGAACTCGATCTGGGTTTCGATCTCCTGGGCCGAGCCTGCGATCTCGCGGATCTGGTCGAGCCGCGGATCGGGCACGGCGACGCGGCCGACATTGGGCTCGATCGTGCAGAAGGGATAATTGGCCGCCTGGGCAGCGGCCGTCTCGGTCAATGCATTGAATAGCGTCGATTTGCCGACGTTCGGCAGGCCGACGATGCCGCAGCGGAAGCCCATGATTTCTCCTGTATCGCCGTCATCGCGAGGAGCGTCGCGACGCGGCGATCCAGGCTGCTGGATTGCTTCGCTTCGCTCGCAATGACGGAAAGTCGGGTGCCCTCTACGCGAAATTGAAGCTAATGCTCAACCGCTCGCCTTTGCCGGTGCCGGCCAGCACCTCGTGGCGAAGCCAGCTTTCCCACATCAGCAGCAGCCCGGGGCGGGGCTCGACCGTGACGAATGTATTCGCGCGCGGCGGCGCGGCCATCATCAGAGGCAGCCGCGGATCCTCGAAGCGGATCGCGCCCGACCCCACGGGGACTTCGACATAAAGCGTGCCGGAAATGATGCTGTGCGGGTGGATGTGTCCACTGTGATGCCCACCGGCTTTCAACAGATTGACCCACAGGCTGTCGAGCCGCGGCTTGCGTTCGAAGTCGAACGCGCACTCCTGCGCGAACTTTGAGGCGTGGCGAGCCAAAAGCTTGGCGACCTCGGCGAAAGCGGGATCGCGCCGTGGCAGGTCGTTCAGTGAGGCATAGCTGGTGTAGCCTGCGTACCGGTGCTCGCGCGACCAACGCCTCCCGGCCTGGTCGTCGGCCGCGAAGCTGCGGATCGACCGGGCGAGGGCGGCGAGGAGAGGCTCGCCGTCGATTCCGGCTTCGTAGAGCTTGGTGACGAAGATGGGCCGGATGATCATCGGCCGATCGCGTCCGAAGCTGGCCGTGCAAGGGCGATCCCGATCCACCAGCCGAGCGGGAAGCTCATTCCCAGGCCGACCAGTGGGACAGGAAAATCGGCGACTGCCGGCGCAAGCGCGCTGACGGCGAAGTAGAGCGTCAAGGCGGCGGGCGCGCTGTTTCGCTCGCGGCTGACGGCGCCGAACAGCGGAGCAGCACAAGCGAGGGCGAGCCCGGCACCGGCGACAAAGGCGAGCGCCGGGGACGCCTGCATCGCCAGCACGAAAATACCCTCGACCTCGGGGACGGGGTCGAGGGTGTCGGGCCGGAGCCAGCTGGAGGCCGCCACGGCGAGGCACATCGCGACGCCGAGCAGCTTCTTCCATGGAGAGCGGGCGCGAACGAGCAGGATCAGGGCCGAAGCGCCGGCGAAAGCCGTCGCCTGTGAGGCGTCCGGCTGAAGCACGAGAATCGTGCCCGTCGCGGCGACGGTTGCGGCCTGGATCGTAAAGCCCTCCGTCCGGGCGAGCAGGGCGAGAAGCGAGGGAAGAACCAATGCGGCGGCATTGATGTGCAGCGGCCCGATGTCGAGCCACCGGTGGACGCCGTCGACCGGCGCCGCCGCGAAAGTGGCGAGCAGGACGGCGAGGGCGAGCGCGATTGCGACCAGCGAGGACCGTTCGCCGCGCGGAGGGTAGAGGAATGCCGCAAGGACCGCCCCGACGAGCCAAGACAACGGGTTGCGGACCCAGGTCGAGGGCGGCGATCCAGTCATCGCCAGCGCCGCTGCGCCAGCGCCGACGGCCACGGCGGACGCCAGCGCGAAGACCAACCGTGGAACGCCGGCATTCATTCTTGCTGCATTCTCAGTGCCACCTCGCTCATGAAGCGCGCGTCCTCGCCATCGGCGAGCCAGTCGGCTTCCGCGGCGATCGCCGCGAGGAGGTCCGACAAAGGTTCCATCTCGGCCTTCGAATAATTGCCCAGGACGTGCGGCGTGACGAGATGCTTGAGCCCCGGGCCGGGATGGCCGATGCCGATGCGCACCCGGCGGAAATCGGGACCGAGATGGGCGTCGATCGAGCGGAGACCGTTATGCCCCGCCGTGCCGCCGCCGACCTTCACCTTGAGCTTGAACGGCGCGAGGTCGAGCTCGTCATGGAAGACCGTCAGCGCGTCCATGTCGAGCTTGTAGAAGCGCAGCGCCTGAGCAACAGCATCGCCGCTGTCGTTCATATAGGTCTGCGGCTTCAAGAGCAGGATGCGGTGGCGGCCGATGCGCCCTTCGGCGGTGAGGCTGCGGAATTTCTTCGTCCAGGACGAGAAGCCGTGCACCTCCGCGAGGATGTCGGCGGCCATGAAGCCGACATTGTGCCGGTGCAGCGCATATTGCGCGCCGGGATTGCCAAGGCCGACCCAGATTTGCATCGCCGCCCCCTAGCGTGAGCATGGGCCAAAAAGAAACCGCCCGTCCCGACGGGACGAGCGGCTCCTTGTGGTCGGTGGGAGGGAGGGGGCTTATTCGCCGCCTTCTTCCTCGGTCCCTTCGGTTTCGCCTTCCTCGGCGCCGCCTTCGACCGTCGGCACTTCGCCCGCTGGCGTCGCCGCGGCCTCATCCTCTTCGGACTTCATCGCCGACGGTGCGACGATCGTCGCCACGGTGAAATCCTCGTCCTTGTTCGCCGCCTCTACGCCCTGAGGCAATTGGACTTGGCTGATGTGGATCGAATCGCCGATGTCCAGCCCGTCGAGCGCGATGTGGATTTCGTTCGGGATGTGCGCCGCGTCACAGACCAGCTCGAGCTCATGGCTGACGACGTTGAGCACGCCGCCGCGCTTCAGGCCCGGCGATGCGTCTTCATTGTCGAACCGCACGGGCACCGCGACGGTGACCTTGGTGTGTTCGCCGATGCGCAGGAAGTCGACGTGGACCGGGCGGCTGGTGACGGGGTGGAAGTCGACCGCCTTGGGCAGCGTGCGGTGCGCCTTGCCGGCGAGGTCGATCATCACCACCGAGTTCATGAAGTGGCCCGTGTGAAGCATCTTGGTGAGAAGCTTCTCTTCGACGTGAATCGACAAGGGCTCCTTCTTTTCGCCGTACACCACGGCGGGCACCCGACCTTCGCGGCGCAGTGCACGGGAGGCTCCCTTGCCAGCCCGTTCGCGCGCCTCGGCGGGCAGCGTCAGCTGTTCGCTCATTTGGCTATTCTCCGATTGCTAAATAGCCCCGCGCCACGCCTCCAGGGATGACCATGACGGGGGAGCGCGCGCACTAGTGCAGACGCGTTCTCAATGCAAGCGATGTCCTCCAAGCGCGGGGAGGAGGCCTGGCCAAGGCGTGGCCCTTAGCGCCGGGCGAAGGTGTCGAGGAGTTGCTCGATGCGCACGTCCAATAGGGCCCTCGCACCAATATAGTCATTGTTCATGGAGGGCAGGTCGGTCCAGTCGGCGAAGTGGCGTGGAAGGAGCTTCGGCGGTAGCTTGGCGAAACCGACGACCAGGTCGGCCGCTGCCACATCCTCGGGCCGCAATTGCCGCAGCGGCTCGGCGGCAGGATTGATTCCTTCGCTTGCGAGCCGCGCCTTGAGCTCAGCGCTGATATGATCCTCCGGCGTGATTCCGCGCGCCGAAACTTCTAGACGAACCCCGCGTCTTTGCGCTGCCCGCTTGAGCAGCTCGCGCGCAATCGGGCTTTTGACCGACCCGAATTGACAGACGAACAGAATTCGTGGCCGTCGCTGTGCGTTCGCTGACGTTGGCGCAGCAAGTAATGCCGCGCTTGCGAGAATGAGGAAATTTCGGCGATTGACCATAGACGTCCGATAGTCGCGACGGCCGTTCGAGTCTAATTCACCCGCTGCGATGAGATCCCGCGCTCGGCGAGACGGACAAGAAGGCTGTCCTTGCCCACCAGATGACCGGTGCCGACGGCGACGAACACTGTCCCTGGCGTCTGCATCCGTGCCCTGATCCAGTCGGCCCAGCGCTCGTTTCGTTCGGTGAACATCATCCGATAGGTTTCGGGCGAGCCGTTGCGCAGCTGGTCGAGCATGCTGACGAACACGCTCTGGTCGCCGCGCTTCCAGGCCGCCTGCATCATGACCATTGCCCGGGACAGTGCCTCGTCCCGTGCGGCGGCCGAAGGGGCGGCCTTCGCCGGGACGGTTGCCGGCGCAGGCATGCGGTTGAACATGCTGAACTGAAGCTCCAGCGTCTCGAGGCCGGCGACCGGTTTGCCCTGAGCCTCCGCAGCGCGGCGCAGGATCATGTCGGCGCCTTTTTCGACTTGCATGCCTTGTGAGCGGCCAGCGTCGATCGCCATCCGCGTGGTGGCGAGAAACGAGCCCGAAGGCGTGACCGAGGGCGGCCGGAAACCCGGACCGAACTGGTGGGCTACTGCTGGCGTGTCGGGGATGAGGGTCTCGAGCACGAGTTCGCTCGACTGGTCGAACGCTGCGCGCAGGCGTTCGCCGAACCAATTGGCCTCGCCATCCAGCGCATGGAAGGTTCCGAAAATGTAGATGGTCGTGTCGGCATCGCGGACCATGTACATGGCCGGTGTTGCTTCCGGCATCGCCGGCACTGTTGCACCCGGCGACGCAGCGACGACCCCGGCAGCGAAGAGCAGGTCCAACATCCGTCACCCTCCCAAGGCGAAGAGGTGCTGGGCGGCAGTTTCGGAAGCCTGGCGGGCGCAACTTCCCGTTGCGAGGCGAGCTCGCCAACGTTGGCTTCGCGCATCAGACCCCCCAGCCCGATACCCGATAAACATGGTCACCGAGGCGTTAACAAATGTCTAGTAAAATCCGCGAAATGTGAACTTTTATCGACGGATGGAGCCGATCGTCGGCTGCTCCGCGGCTATTGCAGGCGGCGTACGCGGTAGCCCCGCTGTTCAAGCATCGAAAGGACCGAATATTGGCCGGCCAAGTGACCGGCGCCGACGGCCAGCAGGACCGAGCCCGGCTTCTGCATGCGCTCCTCGATCCAGCGGCTCCAGTTCGCATTGCGCTGGCGAATCAGTGATTGCTGCAGGTCGGGCGAGGAGGCGAGGTCGCGGTCGAACGTGCGGGCGATTCCGGCGACGTCGCCGCGCGCCCAGGCGGAGAGCATGCTCTTAAACTGCTTGCTCATTTCCCGGGGCTTTTCGATCGCGCCCTCGAGCAGGTCGCGCTGCGCTTTCTCGGGCAGGCGGTCGAAGTAGCTCAGCTGCTCGAGATTGCTCTCGAGTTCAGCGACCGGCTTTCCTTTGGCGGCAAAGGCCCGCCGGAGGGAGATTTCGACGCCCTCCGCGCCTTCAAGGCCGAGCTGCTTGAACTGGTTGCCGAGCAGGATGAAGGCCGCCGCCCAGGTCTCCATGCGGTCAAGTGCAGCGGGGGGCAAGCCGCTCGCCTGGACCGCCGCGGCAAGCGCCGCGCGTTTTTCCGGCGCTACGCGATCGGCGAGCGGAGGCAGTCCAGGCGAAAAGGCGAGGCTGGCCATCGCCGACATGATGGCGGCGGGGTTCTTTTCATCGACGATCGTCTCGATAACCAATTCCTGCGACCGCTCGACGGCTGCGTCGAATTTTGGAGTGCGCCACCGGTAGTTCTTGGGAAGCAGGTGGATCGTCCCGAAAACATAGATTGTCGTGTCATGGTCGGAGACCTCCCACAGGGCCGGCTTTGGCGTCTCGCGCGCCTCGGCCAGCGTGCTCACCGCCAGCAAGGCTACGAGGGGCGCCAGCAAACGCTTCAGCAGATTCATCGACATCTCCGACTTTGCGCCGCAATGGCGCGCTCAAGCTTGCGCTTCGCTGAAGGCGCGGCCAAAGCCCCGCCCGAGTAACGGAACAATGGGGCCATCCGCTTGAGCCTGAGCTTCCAGGATCTGATCTTGACGCTCCACCGCTACTGGGGCGAGCGCGGCTGCGTCATCCTCCAGCCCTACGACATGGAGATGGGTGCGGGGACTTTCCACCCTGCAACCGTGCTCCGCGCGCTCGGGTGCGCGCCGTGGAAGGCCGCCTATGTCCAGCCCTGCCGGCGCCCGACCGACGGCCGCTATGGCGAGAACCCCAACCGGCTCGGCCATTATTATCAGTACCAGGTCGTGCTGAAGCCGAGCCCGCAAGACTTGCAGCAGCTCTACCTCGGCAGCCTCGCCGAGATTGGCATCGACCCCCTGAAGCATGACATCCGCTTCGTCGAGGACGACTGGGAAAGCCCGACGCTCGGCGCCTGGGGCCTCGGCTGGGAAGTGTGGTGCGACGGCATGGAGGTCACCCAGTTCACCTACTTCCAGCAGGTCGGCGGGTTCGAGTGCCGGCCGGTGACAGGCGAGCTGACCTACGGCCTGGAGAGGCTGGCGATGTACATCCAGGGCGTCGACAATGTGTTCGACCTTCGCTTCAACAGTGAGGGCGTAACCTACGGCGACGTGTTCCTGGAAAATGAGCGCGAGATGTCGGCCTATAATTTCGAGGTCGCGGACACCGACGCCCTGTTCGACCTGTTCCGAAAGGCCGCCGCCGAGTGCGAGCGCTGCCTCGAGGCGAAGCTGCCGATCCCCGCCTATGAGCAGGCGATCAAGGCGAGCCATGTCTTCAACACGCTGCAGGCGCGGGGCGTGATCAGCGTCGCGGAGCGCCAGGCCTATATCGGCCGCGTTCGCGACCTTGCGAAAGCGGCCTGCGGCGCATGGCTCGAGCGGGCTGCCTGATGGCCGATTTTCTCCTCGAACTCCTGTCTGAAGAAATCCCCGCCCGCATGCAGTCGAAGGCCCGCAACGATCTCGCGCGGCTGTTCGCGCAATATGCCGAGGAAGCGGGGCTGGAGACGGGCGCGATCGACGTTCATTCGACGCCGCGGAGGCTGGTTCTCATCGCCCGCGACGTTGCCGAAGCGACCGCTGCGAGCCGCGAGGAGCTGAAGGGACCGCGGACCTCGGCGCCGCCGCAGGCACTCGAGGGATTCCTGCGCAAGACCGGCCTCACGCGCGAGCAGCTCGAAGAGCGCGACGGCGTCTATTTCGCGGTGATCGAGCGCGCGGGTCGCGCGGCCAGCGAAATCCTGGCCGACGCCGTCCGCCGGATCATCGCCGACTTCCCCTGGCCCAAGTCAATGCGCTGGGGCGAGGGATCGCTGCGCTGGGTGCGGCCGCTGCACGGCATCGTCGCGATGCTCGGCGAGGAGATCGTCGAGGTCGAGGTGGATGGAATCAAAAGCGGCGCGACCACGGTCGGCCACCGCTTCCACCATCCTGGGCCGATCACCATCGGCGGCGCGAGCGACTATCACGAGAAATTGCGCGCCTGCCATGTGATCGTCGACCAGGACGAGCGCGAGCGGATCATCCGTGACGGCGCAGCCGCGGCCGCCGCCGAGGCCGGGCTGACCCTGCTCGAGGACGAAGGGCTGGTGGTCGAAAATGCCGGCCTAACCGAATGGCCGATGCCGCTGGTCGGGCGCTTCGACGCGGAATTTCTCGACGTGCCGCGCGAGGTGATCGTCCTCACCATGCGCACCAACCAGAAATATTTCGCGTGCACCGGCAAAGCAGGGCTGCTCGCGCCGGCATTCGTGTGCGTCGCCAATGTCGCCGCCGCCGACGGCGGCGAGGCGATTGCGCGAGGCAATGCGCGGGTGCTGGCCGCGCGCCTTGCCGACGCTCGGTTCTTCTGGGAGCAGGACCTCAAGGTCCCGCTCGAAGAGCAGGCGAAGAAGCTCGGCGGCATCGTCTTCCACGAGAAGCTCGGGACCGTCGCTGATAAGGTCGAGCGGGTGGCGAAGCTCGCGCGCTGGCTCGCGGAAGAGGGGATCGTCAAAGCCGATCTCGCCCAGGTCGAGCGCGCCGCGCGCCTCGCCAAGGCCGACCTCGTCACCGGAATGGTCGGGGAGTTTCCGGAGTTGCAAGGCGTGATCGGCGGCTACCTCGCCGAGGCGCAGGGCGAGCCCAAGGCCATCGCCGACGCCATCCGCGATCATTACAAACCCGCGGGGCAGGGGGATGAAGTGCCGACGGCGCCGGCGACAGTCGCCGTCGCGCTGGCGGACAAGCTGGATACGCTTCGCTCGTTTTTCACGATTGACGAAAAGCCGACGGGCTCGCGCGATCCCTTCGCGCTTCGACGTGCGGCATTGGGAGCAATCCAGATCATCGTAATGAACGAGCTGCGTCTGTCGGTTGCTGAGGGGGAGCTGCTCGACTTCTTCGCCGACCGGCTGAAGGTACAGCAGCGAGAGGCCGGGGTGCGGCATGACCTGATCGACGCTGTCTTCGCGCTGAGTGGCGAGGATGACCTGGTCCGGCTCCTTGCCCGCGTAAATGCCCTTCAAGGTTTCCTCGAAACCAAAGACGGCGCCGACCTGCTCACTGCCTACAAGCGCGCGGCGAACATCCTCAGGAAGGAGAATTGGACCGGGCCGCAGGTGATGAGCTCGCCGGAAGAGCAGGGAATTCCCCAGACGGGCGAGGAGGATCCGCTGGTCCTGGTCGAGGAGCCGATCCTGAAAGAAGCGGTTGCGGAGATGGCGTCAGGCGAGGCCGGCGCCGACTTGCCCGAGGAGCAAGCGCTGATCGGCGCGCTCGACAAGGCCGAACCCAAGGCCGCGACCGCCATCGCCAAAGAAGATTTCACTGCGGCGATGGCCGCGCTTGCCTCGCTTCGGAAGCCAATCGATGATTTCTTCGACCATGTGACGGTCAACGATCCCGACGCAGCCAAGCGCGAGCGCCGCCTCAACCTGCTTGCCCGCTTTCGCGACGCAGTGAACCAGGTCGCGGATTTCTCGAAAATCGAGGGCTAGAGCGGCCGATCGCTGTCCGGGTCGCGGCCGCCCTTGATCGCGGCGGCGCGGAGCGAATCCCGCTCGCGCCATTCCTTCTCGCGCGTTTCATGCTCGCGGAGCCGTTCCTCGTGCGCCTTCTCGAGCTCGCGGCGGCGCTCGACTTCGTCGTGGTAGCGCGTCTTCCATTTCTTGCGCCCGCCGGCCGTCAGGAAGACGCCGATCAGCAACCCGAGCAGGAAGACGAGGGCGCAGATTGCCCACAGATTGGGATCGCTGGTGATGTTCATCCTTCCCCTCTTCGGCAGCGTGAACCCAAGCGATTACGCTTCAGCGCACCGCCTCGTTCCAAGAGCAGCGATTGCCGGGGAGGGGAGCGCCCTTATTGGTTGTTGATCAGATTGTCGCTGATCGCGCAGCTCGCCGGGCCAAGGATGACGATGAACAGCACCGGCAGGATGAACAGGATCAGCGGCACGGTCATGATCGCCGGCAGGCGCGCGGCTTTTTCTTCGGCCCGCATCATGCGTTGATGGCGGAACTCGGCCGACAGCACGCGCAGGGCCGAGGCGAGGGGCGTGCCGTACTTCTCGGTCTGGATCATGGTCGTGACCACGCCGCGGATCGCTTCGAGGTCGACGCGTTCGGCGAGGTTCTCGAAGGCTTGGCGGCGCTCGTTGAGGAAGCCGAGCTCGATCGCGGTGAGGCCGAATTCGTCGCCGAGCTCGGGATAGGCTTTGCCGAGTTCCTTGGAAACGCGGCCGAACGCGGCGTCGACGGTGAGGCCCGCTTCGGCGCAGATGACGAGCAGGTCGAGCGCGTCGGGCAGGCCCTTGCGGATCGCGGCGCTGCGCTTGGTGACCTTGTTCTTCAGCCAGATGTCGGGCGCCTTGTAGCTTCCGATCAGCACGCCGGCCACGGTCGCATAGCGGCGGAACCAGCCCCATTCGGGCCAGTAGTCGAGCGCGTAGATCATCACCACGGCGATGACGCCAAGGACGACCGGCAGCACGAAGCGGGCAAAAATGATGAAAAAGGCCAGGTCCTTGGTGCGGATGCCGGCCTGCATCAGCCGGATCTGCGTCTTCTTGACCTGATCGTCCTGAAGCATCTTGAACTGCGACAGGATCGAGCGAACGCGGTCCGCGGCCTGGTTGCGGTTGGTGAGCTTCTTGCGCTTGTTGGTCGAGGCGACGATGCCGGCCTTGAGCTGCTCGCGCCGCTCGTTGAGCGCCTTGACGCGGCGTGCCATCGGATCCTTGACCGTAGTCGCCGCGTAGATCGCCATGATCACCGAGAAGGTCGCGACGGCGCTGAGCATCGTCGCGATCCAGATGACATCGAAGCCGAGGATGTGGGGGCCAGTGGCCTGCTGCATGATCCTCTACCCCGTCAGATCTCGAAGTTGACCATCTTGGCCATGATGAATGCGCCGATGCCCATCCATACCAGGCCGCCCAAACCCGCGACGATCAGCCGCTGGTCCTCGAAAAAGCCGCCCATGTAGGTCGGGTTGATCATCCACACGAGCGTGAACACCACGAACGGCAGGCAGCCGACGATGTAGGCCGAGGCCTTGGATTCCGAGCTCATCGCGCGGATCTTGAGCTTCATCTGCGCGCGCTTCCTCAGCACGTCGGCAAGGTTCGACAGCGTCTCGGCGAGATTGCCGCCGGTTTCGCGCTGGATTGCTAGCGTGATGACGAAGAACTGGAACTCGGCGGTACCCAGCCGGTCGGCGGTCTCCTGAAGCGCGGCTTCCATGGTGCGGCCGATCTTCATCTTGTCGGCGACCATCCGGAACTCGACGCCGACGGGCCCCGGGATTTCGCTCGCGACGATGCCCAGCGTTTCGGTGATCGGAAGTCCCGAGCGCAGCCCGCGGACCATCAGCTCGATGGCGTCCGGGAAGCTCGTATTGAACTTGGCGATGCGGCGCTTGATCAGCTTGCCGATGACGAAATGCGGGCCGCCGATGCCGAAAAACACGCCCAGCAGCAGGGAGAGCAACAACGGTGCGCCCCGGAACATCAACAGCATTGCGATGAACAGGGCCGTCCCGCCGCAGATGGTCAGATATTTGCCAAGCGTGATGTCCTTGCCGGTCATCTCCAGCCGCTTGCGCAGCAGCGCCGGCTTCGGGATCAGCGACGCGGCATATCCTTCCAGGCGGTCGGCGCGCTGCGCGAACAGCTTGCGGATCTGCGCCTGGGCGTTGCCAGCGATGACATCGCCGTGCCGCTCCTTGATCAATTCGATGCGGCGCTTGACCGCCTTTCCGGCCGACGGCCCGCGCATCGCCGCATAAGCGAGCGCCAGCGCGCCGAAACCGCCGAACAGGAGTAGCCACAGGAGCATTCAGCCTTCGCCTCTCATCCACTCATTCCCGCCCTCGCGGGCGGCTTACGGTCACGCGGCTTTCGCCGACTCCTTTTTCGCCAGCATCGACTTCAAGCTTGATACCAGCGACTTGTTGGCGGAACCGGCCTTTGCTTCGGCGGCGCCTTCGTCGCTGGCGTGGCTCAGAACCAGATTCGAGAGCTGGTTGAAGGGTCCCGCCATCTTGCCGCTGGCGACCTCCGCCATTGGCTTGCCGAGCTTCGCCGCCTGAGCCGCGAGCTTGGCGTCATACGGAAAGACGATATCGACCGGACGTTCGATCGACTGTTCGAAATCCTTGCGGCTGATCTCCAGCGCGCCTCCCGACGGGACGCCATTGGCAATGACGATCGGCTTGGTCTGCGGGGCGTTCGACTTCAGCCAGGCAAGCACCCGGATCGTATCGCGGGTTGCCGCCAGGGTGAGCTCCGCGACGACCACTGCGACATGCGCGTCATGGACCAGATGCGGATATTGGATCAGCATGTGCCGCGGCAGATCGAGCACCGTCGATTCGAACGCGTTGCGCATCTCTTCCTGAAGCTGGAAGAATGCGCTCCCGTCGGTCACCAGCGGCTGGTGGATCGGAGCTTCGGCCGACAACACCGACAGCCGCTCGTTGGCGCGGACCATCGCTCGCTCGATGAACAAGCCGTCGATACGGCTTGGATTTTCGATCGCGTCGGTAAGACCGCGGCCAGGCTCGAGATCGAGCGCCAGCGCGCCGGTGCCGAAATGGACGTCGAGGTCGAGAAGGGCGGTCGAACGGCGCGCTTTCTCGCCAAGGAGCCACGCCAGCGAGGTGGCGATGGTCGAGGCTCCGACGCCGCCGCGGACGCCAATCACTGCCGACATGACGTGCGGACGATCCACCTGGGCTTCGCCGCGCGGGCCCGAAAGGATCATCTGCGCATGAGCGAAGGTGTCGCGGAGCTGATCGACCGTGAAGGGCTTCAGCAGATAATCGTGGATCCCGCTGGCGACGAGATCGCGGTACAGCCGCACGTCGTTGACGGTGCCGGCCGCGATGACGATCGTGCCGGGCTCGCAGACCTCGGCCAGGGCGTTGATGTCATTGAGCGGGTCAGCGGATTCCGACAGGTCGACGAACAGGATGTTCGGGCTCGCCGAAACCGAGAGCGATTGGACGGCATTGCGCAGCCCGCCCTTGTTGACCTTCTCCGGAGACCAGCCGTGCTCGACCGCGACCGGCCGCAGCATGTCGGCGGTCGAATCGTCGCAGACGAAGGCGGTGAACGGGTCGCGCAGTCCGGCGCGTGCTTGGAAGGGAGCGTTCATCACTTGTCCTTCTTCGTGCTGATGTCCTGCAGGCCCTTCTGACCCGTCGGGGGAGCGGTCCGGTACATTTCGACTGCCCTGGCGGCCGTCATAGTGTCCGAGACGCCGGCGCTCTCGCGGCCATGGACCAGGTCCTGAGGGTTGGCGACCATCGCCGCGAGGTTAGTGTTCACCGCGCAGCCGAAGTTCGACATGGAGCTGTTGTCCCAATTGGGCTGGGAGGGAATGCTCCAGTTCGGGCAGTTGGGAACGACTGCTCGGCGGCGCGCGACGACGACCCGGACCGCGTCCTGACCGACCATTCCCGCGGTGACGGGAGCGCCGGCCGAAACCATCATGCCGTACTGGCCGGCAATGGCCGCGACCTGCTGACGCGCGGCTTCGGCATATGCGCCGTCGACATAGACGGAGTCGCCGTAGCCGAGCCCTAGGCCCTGGAACCATCCGTTGAGCCGCTCCGCTTCTCCCGGCGCCAGCACGCCTCCGGGGGCGGCCGCGTCGAAGACGTAGTCGACGCTCGTCACCACCGGCACGTTGACCGAGGCAAGCCCCTTGTTCGGAACGTCGGGCGTGGCGCACGCGGCCAGGGCCGAACAAGCGAGACCCGTCAAAAGCACTTTCGAACGCATGCTTGCATCCTTCCTCAAGAGGCCGCGCATCACAGCTTGAACCCGGGGGCGGGGACCGCGACGGCACCGGCGGCCGGCGCGGGCACGGCCTGGACCGCGGTCGGAGCTGGCTTTCCGCTGACTCCGGTGAAGGTCTGGCCAAGAACGTCGCGCTCGATGTCGTTGGGCACGCGGTAGCCGTCGACCGGCGTTGCCAGCTGGCCCGACACCGGACGGACGAGGTAGGGGGTGACGATCACCACTAGCTCGGTCTCGTTGCGCCGGAAGCTGGTCGAGCGGAACAACGCGCCGAGGATCGGCAGGTCACCGAGGAACGGCGCCTTGTCGACATTGTTGGTGGCAGTGTTGCGCAGCAACCCCGCGATCATGAACGATTGGCCAGAACCGAGCTCTACGGTGGTCTCGGCCCGTCGCGTCGTTAGCGCGGGGACGAGGAAGTTGTTGAGCCGCACGGCGCCTTCGTTGGAAAGCTCGCTGACCTCGGGCCGGACGCGCATCGAGATGCGGCCGTCGCCGAGCACGATCGGAGTGAAGGCGAGGCCAACGCCATATTGCTTATACTCGATGGCGATGGAGCCGAGCGATTGCGAAACCGGGATCGGGAACTCGCCGCCGGCGAGGAAGCTCGCCGTTTCGCCCGAAAGCGCGGTCAGGTTCGGTTCGGCCAGGATCGACACCAGGCCATCCTGGGCGGCGATGTCGAGCGAACCGAGGACATTGAGACCGAGCAGCTTGCCGCTGCCGATCAGCGTCGATCCGACCGCATTGCGAAGGACCTTGGTGACGTCGCCGGGAACCGTCGGGTCGGCGATGTGAATGCCCTGGCCCTGCGCGATCCCGAACTGGAAGCCGGAGGTCGGGTCCTGGGTCAGCAGGTTGACGCCCATTTGCTTCAGCAAGGTACGGTTGATCTCGGCGATGCGGACCTTGAGCGTGACCTGCAGCGGCGTTGCCGAGCGGAGTCGGGTTACGACCTGCGTGCCTTCCCCGACATAAGCCTGGGTCAAGCGCTGCGCCTCCGCCACGTCCTCGGGGCTTGCGACCGTGCCGGTCAGCAGCACCAGATTGTTCATCGGCGTCGCCTGGATGCGGGCTTCCGGCATGGCCAGCTGCAGCATTTCGCCGACCGAGCTGATGTTGTTGCCGACGCGGACGTTCGCGGCATAAGCGATGCGTCCCGACTTGGCGGTGGCGTAAACAGTGGTCTCCCCCGCGCCCTTGCCGAAGATGTAGAGCTGCGTCGGCGAACGCACCTGCACGTCGGCGATCGCGTCGTTGGCGACGAACACGTCAGTCATCGGCTCCGACAAGCGCACCAGCGTTCCGGTGCCGCGGCTGAGGTTGAGCGTCTCCGCCGGTTTGGCGGTCATTGACTGGGCGGCGGCTGTCACAGCCGTTCCGACTGTGCCGAGTGCGAGCGCGATCGCTGCTGCGGCAGTGCCGAGCGCGGTCCGGCGGTTGGTCTTGAAGATCTTCATCTTAACGAACTCCCACCGGAACAATGGTGACGTCATTGCCGCGCGCGATGCGCACGACGGGGCCGACCGGTGCTGCAGGCTGGCCTGCGCCTGCGGCGGGCGCCGCACCCGCTGACGGCGCCGACGGAGTTTTCGCCGGGACCGTGCGCCGCTGGAAGCGCGACACGTCCCCGCCGGTCGTGAACGTGGTGTTGCTGTCCGACGGCCGGTTGGCAAAGGCGAGAAGCATCTGCCGCTCCTGCGCCGGATTGGTGCCGGCCGGGACCTTGACCTCGCCTGCGGCAATTGCGCGCTCCAGTTCCGAACTATTGTCGGCGATCGAGCGGAGCGAGAGCGACAGACTGCCCATGCTCTGTGCGACTGCGACTTTTTCGGCGATGCGCGGAGTAACTTCGAGTGTCACGTTCGACGCGGTCTTGATCTCGATCTTGCCGTCCTGGTCCTTGTCGGTGACGCGCTGGTCCGCAGCCAGGACCCGCACATTGCGGACGATTGTCTCGGAAACCTTCAGCGCGGGCCCGTCGCCGCCACCTTCGACCTGCTGGGTCAGCACGATGTCGACATGATCGCCCGGGAAGACGAAACCCGCGACCCCGCTCGACGCCGTCACAGGCACGGTGATAGCCCGCATACCCGGACCGAGGGCGGCCGCTAGAAAGCCGCGGTCCTTGGGACCGACAAGCGCGCCGCGAGTGACCGGCTGGCCGGCCGTGATTGCATAGCGGACGACGGTCCCGAAAAGCTTCTTGGGATCCCCGTCAGGCTGGCCTTCGACATAATAGACGCTCTGCATCAGCTCCTGGGGCCAGGGCTGGTAGGCGAAGCTGTCCGCATCGATGATCGTTCCCACGGGCAGCGCCTTCTTGGCGACGAGCACCTTCGGTCCCACAGGAACTGCGGGAGCAGCGGCGGCCTGCTGCGCACCGGCGCCGGCGAACATGTTCCTGGCCATGACAGCGGTGACCACCGCGACAACCAGCGCTCCAATGAGCAGAGCGAGCTTCTTCACATCCATGGCGCGATCGCCTCCCCTGTAAGGGCTCCCGTAACAGCCTCACACATCAGACAAATTGGTTAAGAAAGCGTTGGGTGAGAGTCGCCAGATGGGGCGCGAGGACCATCAGTCCTCCGGCCGCTATGGCCACTCCGTAAGGGATTTCCGGCCTTCCTTCGCGCTTACGGACGCGATGGTAGATGAGGATTCCCAATGTGAGCACGCCCCCGGCGATGGACATCATAACGAGGAAGCGCATGGTTCCGGCGGGCGAAAACCAAAGCGCGAGCGCGGCAGCGAGTTTGACGTCGCCGCCGCCCATCATCCCCGCCCAAAAGGCGAGGGCCAGCAGCACGAAGACAATCGCGCCTGCGGCGATATGGGTCGCCATGCCGGGCCAAGGGGTCAGCGCAATCGAGAGCCAGTAGACGGGCGCAAGCAGCGCGACGGTGGCGGTCAGCCGGTTCGAAATGGTGAACGTGCGCACATCAATCACGGCCGCGACAATGAGGATGGCGGCAAGCAGTGCGAGCAGCAGTTCGGTAAACAGGCCGTTGAACATATGACCACCCCTAGACGGCGGGGCTTTCCAATTCGTAACCGCCGGGCCGAATGAGTCATTTTGACGTCCTGATCGTCGGCGGCGGGATCGCCAGGGCCAGCCTTGGCGCCGAAGTCGCGGCCGAGGGTCGCACTCTGATCATCGAGGCCGAAAGCCAATGCGGCTATCATTCCACGGGCCGATCGGCGGCCTTTTACCTCGAAAGCTATGGCGGACCGGACGTTTCCAAGCTTACGCTCGCCTCCGGGCCCTTCCTCGAGCACCCGCCAGTGGATTTCTCCGAGGAGGGGTTTCTTTCGAGGCGGGGCGCGTTGCACCTCAGCGACGGGGATTTGCCCGACCTGCCCCCGGCGATTGCGGTGCGCGAGGTCGGGCGCGCGGAGTTGGAGCGAATGATTCCGGGCATCCGGCCAAAATGGGTTCGGGCCCTGTTGGAGCCTGGCTGCGCCGACATCGACGTCGCCCGGCTTCACGCCGCTTTCCTTGCCCAGTTCCGCCGGCGCGGCGGCACGCTGATGACCGACCGGCGTTTCCAGCGGGCGACGCGACGAAGCGGTCGTTGGCATGTCGAGCTCGGCTCAGGGGACGTCGTCACAACAAGCCTGTTGGTGAACGCCGCGGGCGCCTGGGCCGATTCCGCGGCCGAGGCGGCGGGCGTGCCGCCACTCGGGATTCTGCCGAAACGCCGGACAATGGTTCAGCTCCGCGTCGGCCGAACCGGAATCAGGCATTTGCCGCTGGTCGACGATGCGGCGGGCACCTTTTATTTCAAGGGAGAAACGGACTCTTCCGTCTGGCTGAGCCCCCATGACGAAATCGCCAGCGACCCATGCGACGCGGCGCCCGACGAGATCGACGTCGCGATCGCGATCGATCGGTTCGAAGGCGTGGTCGATTGGCCCGTCGAGCGCGTCGAGCGCAGTTGGGCTGGGCTTCGCTCTTTCTCACCGGACCGCGTCCCGGTTTACGGCTTTGATCCGGTAGAGCCGGGCTTTTTCTGGTGTGTCGGGCAGGGCGGTTTCGGCATCCAGACCTCGCCGGCCGCGGCGAAGCTGGCCGCGGCCGTCCTGCTCTCAAAATCGCCTGATGCGATGGTTGCCCGCATCGATCCGGACATCTTTTCGCCGGCCCGGTTCGCCGCCGAGCGCTAAAAAAGCTGACTCATCACCAGCAATATGCCCGCAATCGAAACCGCCCAGGCGGCCGTGCGCAGCCACGGAATTCCGGCGAGATAGATGACCGCGTAGGCAAGGCGCCCCCACAGGAAGAGGCTGGCGCCCAGTGCGGTGGTCTCGTTCGTGCGGTTCGTGATCTCCGCGACGATTACCACGATCGCGAAGATCGCCAGATTCTCGAGCATATTGAGATGTGCGCGCTGAGCCCGCAGAGCCAATCCCGTATAAGCGCCTAGGTTTTCCCGGTTACCCGCGAGGGTGGGAAGGCCGAACTGACTGATCGCGGCGAGGACGGCGATGAGCATCTGGATGATGGCCAATGCCGCGGCGTAGGCGAGCATCTGGAGATCGTGTGGCATCGATTTCCCCCTCTCAATGCAGGGGCGAATATAACATTCTGGACCGGTCACGGTAAGCGGCCAGGCCGAGCGGGTGGAGCGCCCCTGGCGCGGGCGGCGCGCCGGCGGAACTTCAGAGCCGGTGATGGCGCCGCTGGTCGTCGGCGGCGGCGCAGGCCAAGGCGTCGACGCGGTCGTTTTCGGGGTGACCGCTATGGCCTTTAACCCAATGCCATTCGATGCGATGCGGCGCAGCGGCGTCAAGCAGTTGCTGCCATAGCTCGGCATTCTTGACGGGCTTCTTGTCAGACGTTCGCCAGCCGTTCTGGCGCCATTTGTGGATCCAGCGGCTGATTCCGTCCCGCACATAGATGCTGTCTGTGTGAAGCACGACGCGGCAGGGCCGCTTGAGCGCTTCAAGCGCCTTGATCGCCGCGATCAGCTCCATGCGGTTGTTGGTGGTGAGCGCCTCGCCGCCGGAAAGCTCACGCTCCTTGTCGCCCATCCGCAGCAGTACGCCCCAGCCGCCCGGCCCGGGATTGCCGCGGCAGGCGCCGTCGGTGAAAATCTCGACCAGCGGGAGTTCGCTCACTTCAGGCGACGAGCTCACGAGGCAGCTTGAACGTCATCCGCTCTGGGCTGTGATCAGCTTCTTCTTCGGTGACGTCGAAACGCGAGCGCAGCGCGTCGACAACTTCGCGGACGAGAACCTCGGGTGCCGACGCGCCGGCCGTGATCCCCACCGAGCGCGGCTGGCCCAGCCAGTCCCAGTCGATCTCCGTTGCGCGCTCGATCAGCCGCGACGGTACGCCCATGCGCTCGGCGACTTCGGCGAGGCGCAGGGAATTGCTGCTGTTGGGCGCGCCAATCACCAGCATCCGGTCGCATTCGGCCGCGATGGCCTTCACCGCCGCCTGCCGGTTCGACGTCGCATAGCAAATGTCCTCGCTGCGCGGCGCGCGGATCGTGGGAAAGCGCTGCTTCAGGGCTTCGACGATCGCCGCCGTGTCGTCGACGGACAGGGTGGTCTGGGTCAAAAAGGCAAGGTTTTCGGCGTCCGGGACCCGGAGACGGTCGACATCCCCGATCGTCTCAATGAGGGTGATCGATCCTTGCGGCACCTGGCCGAAGGTCCCGATCACCTCGGGATGGCCGGCATGGCCGATGAACAGGATGTGCCGTCCTTCCTCGATCAACCGCTCTGCCTGGCGATGAACCTTGGAGACCAGGGGGCAGGTCGCGTCGACGTAGGTGAGGCCGCGTTCCTGCGCCCGCGCCGGAACGGCCTTGGGCACTCCGTGCGCGGAAAAGACCACGGGGCGATCGTCCGGCACCTCGTCGAGTTCATCGACAAATATTGCACCGAGCGAGCGCAAACGATCGACCACGAAGCGGTTGTGGACGATTTCGTGGCGCACATAGACCGGCGCGCCGAACCGCTCGAGCGCGAGCTCGACGATCTGGATCGCGCGGTCGACGCCTGCGCAGAAACCACGCGGAGCGGCGATCAAGGCGCGAAGGGCAGGGCGGCCTGTCATGCTGGCGGCCATGTAAGCCATCGCTTGCAGCCTTAGAAGGCCCTTCCTATGAACGCGGCCAAGACTTTCCGCTCCTCGTAAGGAACCTCTCAAGTGAAGCTTCGCTCTGCCGCGTCGATTAGCTCCGCCCTGATTGCTTTCGCGCTGCTCGGCGCATGCCGCCACGCAGGCGAGATCGCCGATGACAGCGGCGTCTATGCAGTGCGCAGCGCCTGCCCGATCGCCGCGGTCCCGGCTGGGACGGGCGACATCACCCTATTCAACCCGCCGCAAAGCACGGATTCGCGGGCGATCGACGTAACGGCCGCGATCACCGACGTGCGCGCCGTCTGCCAGGATGTCGGCAATGACGTCGTTTCGACAGTCACCTTCACGATCGTCGGGCTTCGGCGCGATCCCGGACCGGCGCGCCAGGTGGTCCTTCCTTACTTCAACGTTGCTCTGCGCGGCGGGACCAATGTCGTCGCCAAGCAGGTGGGACGGGCGGTACTGAACTTCGCCCCGGGGGACATCCATTCCTGGACTCGGGTCCAGGCGACGGTACGGGTCAATCGTGCCGCCTCGACCCTTCCTGCCAATGTCCGGGAAATCCTGACCCGTCCGCGTAAGTCGGGTGAGGTCGAGGCAGCGGTCGACCCGCTCGCCGATCCGGGCGTGCGGGCGGCAGTCGCCAACGCGACCTTCGAGCAGCTCGTCGGTTTCGAGCTGACCCAGGACCAGCTGCGCTACAACGCGACCCGTTAGTCTTTCACGCTCGACTGCGTTGACTTCGTCCGACCGCGCGGCCAAGGCTCGCTCGTCACCGGGAGCCTCGGTTTCCGGGATGGCCACGCGGGAGAGTTCGCCAGCGTCTTCAGGCGCTTGCGGCGCCGAAGGAGCAACCGCCCCCGGAATCTCTCAGGCACAAGGGACCGCGCGCGCCATGACAGTCTGGAAAGCGTTCTCCGGCGCGTTCGCGCGGGAGGGCCGCCGAAGGGGCAAAGCTCTCAGGCGCTCAAGACAGACGGGGGCGGCAGTCGAAAAGCCGCTGTGGCGGAGGCTGCCGCTTGGTGTCTGGGAGCGCGCATGAGCCGAGAAGTCCATTCAGGTCCGACCGACACGACGCAGGCGCGGGGCGAGCCAATGCGCGGCGACCCTCTTGGCGGTGAAGGTGCGGCCGAGACGCCACCGCTTGGAAAGCTCCCGCTCGATTCGTGGCACCGAGCGCACGGCGCCCGCATGGTGCCGTTCGCCGGCTATGAAATGCCCGTTCAGTATGAAGGGATCATCGCCGAGCATTTGTGGTCCCGTGAGAATGCCGGCCTGTTCGACGTCAGCCACATGGGCCAGCTGCTGATCCACGGCCAGGGTGTCGCCGAGGCGCTTGAGAAGCTGATGCCGGGCGACTTCCAGGCGGCCGTCGACATGAAGCCCAAATATTCGCTCCTGCTCGACGACGAAGGCGGCATCATCGACGACCTGATGGCAACCCGGCGGGGCGACGATTTCTATGTCGTCGTCAATGGCGCGACCAAATATGGCGACATCGCCGACATGGAACGCCGAATGCCCGCCGGCGTGGTCATCGATCACATGAAGGAGCAGGCGCTGCTGGCGCTGCAGGGTCCGCGCGCCGTCGATGTGCTCGAAGCCATCGTCCCCGACGTCGCCGAGCTCGGCTTCATGCAGGCGGGTCCGTTCCGCTGGGCCGGACACAATCTGTGGATCAGCCGTTCGGGCTACACCGGCGAAGACGGGTTCGAGATTTCGGTGCCCGCTAGTGCCGCGGCCGGCCTTGCCGATGCGATCATCGCCGATGATCGGGCCAGGCCCATCGGCCTTGGCGCTCGCGATTCGCTGCGCCTCGAGGCCGGTTTGCCGCTCTACGGCCACGACCTGGATCACTCGACGACCCCAGTTATGGCCGGGCTGACTTTCGCCATCAACAAACGCCGTCGCGCCGAGGGCGGCTTCGCCGGTGCCATGCGCATTCTCGCCGAGCTCGAGAACGGGCCGGCGCAAAAGCGCGTCGGTTTCGACGTCGACGGGCGCCAGCCGGTGCGCGAGGGCGCGCTGGTGCTGGACGGCGAAGGCAATGAGGTCGGCCGGATCACCAGCGGCGGCTTCTCGCCCTCGCTGCAGCGGCCGATCGCTATGGGCTATGTCGCGACGCCGCTGGCTGAAGCTGGGACCGCGCTCAAGCTCGAGCAGCGCGGCAAGCTGTTCGACGCGCGCGTGGCGCCGATGCCGTTCGTCCCGCACCGCTACCACCGCAAGGGAGCCGCCTGATGAGTTTGTATTTCACCAAGGAACACGAATGGATCCGGGTCAACGGCGACACCGCGACCGTCGGCATCTCGAACCACGCGCAGGAAGCGCTCGGCGACATCGTCTTCGTCGAGGTCCCCGAAGCTGGGCGCCAGGTGAGCAAGGGTCAGGAAGCTGCGCTCGTCGAATCCGTGAAGGCGGCATCCGACGTCTACGCACCCGTCTCGGGCGAGGTGATTGAAGGCAATCAGGCGATCGCCGACGAGCCCGCGCTTGTGAACAGCGACCCCGAAGGTGACGGCTGGTTCTTCAAGCTCAAGCTCTCCGACGCGTCGGAGCTCGACGGGCTGCTGGACGAGGCCGCCTATCGCGAGTGGGTGAAGACTCTTTGATCGAGCCGGCAGCATCGACCAGCGACTGGGACGCGGGGGATTATGCCCGCGTCGGCGCCTTCGTGCCCGCGCTTGGCGAGGCTGCGCTTGACCTGCTCGACCCTCAGCCCGGCGAGCATATCCTCGATGTTGGCTGCGGCGACGGCGCGCTGACCCTCAAGATCAAGGAGCGTGGCGCCGAAGTCGTCGGGATCGACAACAACCTCAGCATGGTCGCCGCTGCTAAGGCGCGCGGGCTCGACGCGCGGCTGATGGACGCGGCCGACCTCAAGTTCGGCGAAGCTTTCGACGCGGCCTTTTCCAACGCCACGCTGCATTGGGTCCTGGACAAGGAGCGGGCGGCGCGGGCGATCTGGTTCGCCTTGAAGAACGGTGGGCGATTCGCCGGAGAGATGGGCGGCGAGGCCAACCTCGCACGCCTCCGCGAGGCGCTCGACGACGTCCTCGTTGCGCGCGGCTTCGGCCCTCCCACTTATGCTGCCAACTGGTATCCCTCCCCGGACGAATTCGCTGCCGTCTACGAAACCGCCGGCTTCCGCGACGTGGATGCTCGGCTGATCGAGCGGCCGACGACGCTCGAACATGGTGTCGCCGCCTGGGTGACCACCTTTCGCAAGGGTTGGCTCGACCGCGCCGGCGTGCCGGAGGAGGAGCGCGTCGAGATTGCCGAGGCCGTGGCCGACCGGGTCGGCTCCAACATCGCCGACTACGTCCGCCTTCGCTTCATCATGAGGAAGCCGAATTGATGCGTTACCTTCCGCTCAGCGATGCCGATCGCAGCGAGATGCTGCGGGTGATCGGCGCCGCCTCGATCGACGATCTCTTCCGGGATGTTCCCGAGGAGCTCCGTCTCAAGGGCCCAATCGAAGGCCTGCCGCTGCACCAGTCGGAGCTCGCCGTCGAGCGGCACATGACGGCGCTGTCGCGCAAGAACATGGTGGCCGGCGAGGTGCCCTTCTTCCTCGGCTGCGGCGCGTACCGGCATCACATCCCGGCGAGCGTCGACCACATCATCCAGCGCGGCGAGTTCCTGACCAGCTACACGCCCTACCAGCCCGAAATCGCGCAGGGCACCCTGCAGATGATGTTCGAGTTCCAGACTCAGGTCGCTCGGCTCTACGGCTGCGAGGTGGCGAACGCGTCGATGTACGACGGCTCGACCGCAATGTGGGAAGCGATTTCGATGGCGCACCGCATCACGCGGCGCAATCGGACGATCATATCGTCGGGTGTGCACCCGCATTACGTTCGCGTCGCCGAGACCATGGCGAGGTTCACCGAGGACCGGTTGCAGACCGCGCTTCCGGAACTCGGCGCCGAAACCGATGCCGACCGCTTGATCGGCGCCATCGACGAAGAAGCAAGCGCGGTCGTGGTGCAATATCCCGACATTCTTGGCCGTATCACTGACCTCGCGCCGATTGCCGAGGCCGCCCACGCGAACGGCGCGCTGCTTATTGCCGTGGTCACCGAGCCGGTCGCGCTCGGGCTGATCAAGTCGCCGGGCGAGATGGGCGCCGACATCGTCGTCGGCGAGGGTCAGTCGATCGGCGTCGGCCTCCAATTCGGCGGCCCTTATGTCGGTCTGTTCGCCTGCCGTGAAAAGCACGTCCGGCAGATGCCGGGCAGGCTGGCAGGAGAGACCGTGGACGCGGAGGGCAAGCGCGGGTTCGTCCTGACGCTCTCGACCCGCGAGCAGCACATCCGCCGAGAGAAAGCGACGTCGAACATCTGCACGAGCTCGGTGCTGTGCGCGCTCGCCTTCACTGCGCATCTGACCTTGCTCGGAGAGAAGGGGCTGCGCCAGCTTGCGTCGCTGAATCACGCGCGCGCGTGCAAGGCCGCCGATCGGCTCGCCGCCGTCCCGGGCGTCAGCGTTGTCAACGACAGCTTCTTTAATGAATTCACGGTCCGGCTTCCGGTCGAGGCGAGGCCTGCGGTGCACGCGATGGTCGAGCGCGGCGTGCTGGGCGGGGTTTCGCTGGGGCGGCTCTATCCGGGGGTCGAGGCGCTGCAGAACGGGCTCGTGGTCGCCGTGACTGAAACTGTTACCGATGAGGATGTTGCGGCGCTCGAGGCGGCGGTGCGGGAGGTTTGCGCGTGACGGTAAATCCCTCCGGGTGGCGGCCAACGACGCCGGCGAGCGCGGCCGATGAGCCGACCACTGTCACCGGCAACCGAGCGCTGATGCTCGAGGAGCCGCTGATCTTCGAGAGCGGCTCGACCGAGCAGACCGGCGTCGATTTCACGAAACTACCGAGCGGTTCAGCGCGTCTCGCGGGCCTGGATCGCACTAGCGCGATCGGCCTTCCCGGCCTGAGCGAGCCGGAGATGGTTCGTCATTACACCCGCCTGTCACGGCAGAATTACGCGATCGACCTTGGCCTGTTTCCGCTTGGGTCGTGCACGATGAAGCACAACCCGCGGCTCAATGAGAAGGTCGCGCGGCTGCCCGGGTTCGCTGATGTCCATCCGCTGCAGCCGCAGGAAACGGTGCAGGGCGCGCTGCAGGTGATCAATGAGCTCGCTTTCTGGCTGCTCGACCTGACTGGGATGCACGGCGTGGCGATGAGCCCGAAGGCCGGGGCGCATGGCGAGCTGTGCGGGCTTTTGTGCATCCGCTCGGCGCTCGAGGCGCGCGGCGACAAGCGCGAAGTCGTGCTGGTGCCGGAAAGCGCGCACGGCACCAACCCGGCGACGGCGGCTTTCGCCGGGTACCGCGTCGAAAGCATTCCCGCCAACGCGGCCGGGCGCGTCGACCTTGACGCCTTGAAGTCGCGTCTCAGGCCCGACGTCGCCGCGGTGATGATCACCAACCCCAACACCTGCGGCCTGTTCGAACCGGAGATGATCGCGATTAGCGAGGCGGTTCATGCCGCCGGCGCGTTCGTCTATTGCGACGGTGCAAATTTCAACGCGATCGTCGGCAAGGTGCGTCCCGGCGACCTTGGCATCGACGCGATGCACATCAACCTGCACAAGACTTTCTCGACGCCCCACGGCGGGGGCGGCCCGGGGTCCGGCCCCGTGGTCGTCTCGGAGGCGCTGGCCCCCTACGGCCCGCTGCCGTTTGCTGCCAAGATGCCCGACGGCAGCTTCAAGCTGGTCGAGGAGGAAAGCGCGGCGGAAATGCACCCGGAAACCTTCGGACGCATGACCGCTTTCCATGGCCAGATGGGAATGTTCACTCGCGCCCTCGCGTACATCCTCAGCCACGGTGCCGACGGGCTCAAGCAGGTTGCCGAGGACAGCGTGCTCAACGCCAATTACATTCTGCGCAGCCTCGCCGACCTGCTGGACGCGCCATTCGCCGGCAGCGGGCCGTGCATGCACGAAGCGATCTTTTCCGATCGTGGATTCCAAGGGGGGGTAAGTACGATCGACCTCGCCAAGGCGCTGATCGACGAGGGCTTTCATCCGATGACCATGTATTTTCCGCTGGTCGTCCATGGCGCGATGCTCATCGAGCCGACCGAGACCGAATCCAAGGCGAGCCTCGACCAGTTCATCGCCGCGATTCGCGCCATTGCGCAGCGGGCGAGAGACGGCGACCAGTCGCTCAAATCGGCTCCCGTCCATGCGCCCCGGCGGAGGCTCGACGAAACGCTGGCGGCGCGGAAACCGGTGTTGAGCTGGCGCGACCCAGGCCCGTTGCAAGCCGCGGAGTAAGCGATGGAAGGGGTGACCAAACGGCTGGACGGATTCACGGATGCCGCCTTCGCTTTTGCGTTGACCCTGTTGGTGATCGGGCGCGGCGATGTCCCGACCGATTTCGCCGAGCTGCGATCGGCGATGGCGGAGGTGCCGGCCTTCGCGATCGGTTTTGCGATCATCGCCATGTTCTGGTTCACCCACGTGCGCTGGCGCCGCTACCGCGGCCATGGCGACGCCCGCTCTGTGCTCCTCACTTTCATTCTCATTTTCCTGGTCCTCATTTACGTGCGCCCCCTGCAGGCCGTGGCCCTGTCGCTAAGCGCACATCTCGGCGCAGAAGTCGGGGCATTCAAAGGCGGGATCGGCCAGCTGTTTGCGGTCTACGGGGCGGGCTTCGTGGCCATGGCCGCAACGCTGACGGCGCTCTTTGCCGATGCCCGCCGCAACCCGGATCTCGATGCTCTCGATCGCAACGCGCTTCGAGGCGAGATCATCATCTGGTCGATCCTGACGCTGACCGGCGTTCTGTCTCTCGTTCTTGCGCTGTTCGGCGCGACCGAGCGCTGGTCGCCGCTTCCTTATGCCACGCTTCCCTTCACGATCGGGCTGTTCGTATGGAGGTTCGAGTGGGACCCTAAGCCGCTCGCGGAGGCCGAGGAGCGTGCCTGAGCAAGAGCCCACTCCTGCGACTCCTGGACAGGAAGCGGCGAAACCCGGCTACAACGAACGATTGTTCGATGCCGCGGGTCTGCGCAGCTTCTATCATCTGGCGCGGTTCAAATGGGCGGAGGAGCAGGTCAGGACCCACTGCGGCAACGGCCTCAAGGTGCTGGAGCTCGGCTGCTTCGATGGTCGACTGTTCGACCATATCCGGCCGCAAGTAGCCGATTATGTCGGTATCGATGCCAATTGGGAGGGAGGCCTCGACCTCGCTCGCCGGAAGTATGCCGGCGTGGCCGGAGCGACGTTCCTCGAGGCAACCGATCCGAAGGCGCTGCGCGCGTTTGCGGACAGAGAGTTCGACGTTACCGCGTCTCTTGAGACGTTGGAACATTTGCCGCCCGAGTTGCTCCCTGCTTTCCTCGACGAGCTGGCCCGTGTGACAGCCGGGCAATTGCTGGTCACCGTACCGAACGAATTGGGTCCGGTGTTTCTCGCGAAATATCTCCTCAAGCGCCTGCGCTACGGCGACGCCGACGACTATTCGGTGAAGGAAGCTGTCGCTGCGACGCTGGGACAAACGCACAAAGTACGACGCTGCGAGCACAAGGGCTTCGATTACCGACAGTTGATCGGGGCCATTGGCGCTCGTTTCAACATTGCGTCGATCGAGGGACTGCCTTTTGCGGGCCTGCCGCCGCTACTCTCGCCCACCGTGGCGATCCGCGCGGTGCCCAAATGAGCTCGCAGCGATTCTACGAGGAGCCGGCTGCGGGGCCGCTCCGTTCCGCCCCTGCCGCCCTCCGTAATCGGGAACCAATCGGCGACGTGCTGTCCGACTGGTTGCCTGCCAGCGGCCTCGTGCTCGAAATTGCGAGCGGCACCGGTGAGCATGCGGTTTACTTCGCTGAGCGATTCCCGAACCTCGAATGGCAGCCGAGCGATATCCACGCGGATGCACTGGCCTCGATTGCGGCGCGGCGTAGCGGCGTCAGCCTAGGCAATCTTAACCCGCCCCTGGAAATCGACGCATCCCAGCCCAATTGGCCGATCGCAAGGGCCGATGTGCTGCTTAGCATCAACATGGTCCACATCAGTCCGTGGAACTCTGCGCTTGGCCTGCTTGACGGGGCCCAGCGACTTCTACGCGCTGGCGCGCCGTTGATCCTCTATGGCCCGTGGGTCAGTGACGGGGTCGAGACGGCGGCCAGCAACCGCGCCTTCGACGCCGATCTTCGCGGTCGCAACCCGCAGTGGGGGCTACGCCGAGTTGAGGATTTCGCCGCCGCGGCGCGACAGCGCGGCATCGGCCTGGTCGAGACCCGTCCGATGCCCGCCAACAACATGATGCTGCTTTTGCATCGCCGTTAAACCATGGTTTACCCGCGCGGCTTAGCTTTGCCTGCGGCCATGGACGAAAGTATTCCTTCGAAGCGGCGATCGCGCCGATCGCCAATGCTGCTCACGGCGACCGTGGAAGTAGCGGGCACCCCAATGCCTGTGCGCCTTCGTAACCTTTCGGAACAGGGGGCGCTGGTCGAGGGCGATCGCCTCCCTTCCCCCGAATCTGACACCTGTTTTGCCCGCGGTGACATGTTCCGGGCGGGCCGCGTCGTTTGGGTCCAGGGACGATTCGCAGGGATCGCCTTTGACGAGCCGTTGAAGCGCGAGGACGTGCTGCGGCATGTCCCAGCCTCGAAACCTCGCGCTAGGCCTCAACTCGACTTCAAACGTCCCGGATTGGCCTGCCGTCCGCTCACTCCGTACGAGAGGCGCATGCTCGAAACCTGGATGAGCGTCTCACCGCTGGGAAGCGTTGGCGAGTAGCGGATCTGGCCGATCGCCTGCCAGTCGCTGGAGTTCGCGCAGGAAGCCCATCAGCCCGTCAACGGGCAGCGGGGAATGAAACGCCACTCCGCAGACGCTATCACCCGACCATCTGACCGATCCAACCAAGGGTGCAAGCCCGGCAAGACTGACAACCACCTCGAGATCGGCGGCAACCGGTGATCGAACATCAAGGCAGATGCCCCCCTGCGAAATGTTCCTGGCGCGCGCTCGCTGTACGTGGGCACCCTGTCGCAGCCAGGCGCCGCAATCTACTTCGATGCGTGGCATGCGCGGCTGATCGGCTCCCGGCGAAGGCGCAATTAGCGACAGGACATCAATTGTCCGGGCGAATTCTATTCCCGCTGACTGGCCATCGACCCAACGGACTTCGCCATCCATTGTGTCTCCATGCTTGAGTTCGACCTTGACCGCCTCGCCGGGTACGAGCGCGGAAAAGACGCGGACCATCATTCCCCTGCTCGAAATATTGCGCACGAGACAAAGCTCGCGCCGATCGCCGATCGTCAGCGCTCCGACGCGCAGCAGGGTCAGATGGCGCTCTCCTGAGCGGCGCTGGGGGCCGGAAGAAAGGCTCGTTAAGGAGTAGCGGGTGATCTCGGCCGACGGTGAGTTCAAGAGCGGGCTCCGACAAAGAATTACTGGCAACCTTCGTTGCTACCCCGTTCCGACCTCCGTCGAACCGGCCCCACTCTTCGTCGAGAAATACCGGCCAAGGCTTACCAGTTGGTTTCAAATCCCTCCGCATTGCGCGGGGACGAGCGCGGGCGTAACCTGCAACAGAGGAGACGGCCGGTGATTGGCCCCATTCGATTGCTCGCAGCCGCGATTTTGGCACACGCATCCGTGGCCCTCGCGCAGCCCCTTGGTCCGCCAAGCACGGACAGCCAGCAAACCGAAGAGTTCAAGCTCAAGGCGGAGGAATATGAGCGGCTCACGGTTCCGGTCAGCGTGGCCGGCACGGGCCCTTATTATTTCCTAGTCGATACGGGGGCGGATCGCACCGCGATATCGCGCGACCTTGCGGGCCGGCTCAACCTCAGCCCGAGCCAAGACGCGCGCCTGCATAGCATAAGCGGGCCGTCCTCGGTCGCGACCGCGGTGATCCGAGACCTTCGCCTCACGAGCCGCCCGGTCACGATCCAACAGGCGCCGCTACTCAACGCGCGACACATCGGCGCGGACGGGATTTTGGGAGTCGATTCTCTGAGCAAGGAACGGGTTGTTTTCGATTTCGTCGCTCAGACGATGTCAGTGGTGCCTTCGACTGCCGCGGAGGTGCGGGACGAGGCTGGGGCTATCGTCGTCAAGGCCAGGCGGCGTAACGGCCGCCTCATCATCAGCGAAGCCAAGGCCGACGGTCGGCCGGTCACCGTCGTGCTTGATACTGGCGCCCAAGTGACCATCGGAAATGCCGCGCTGCGCAAGGCGCTGCGTGTCGGGGAACGACTCCGCGTCACGGGCACAATCGAACTCGAGTCCGTAACGGGGGGCAAGGTACAAGGCGAGGTCGTCACGCTGCCCAAGGTGGTAGTTGGAGGGGTGACCCTCGCCAACCTTGTCGTCGTATTCGCCGACGCGCACACGTTTCGACAGCTTGAACTCGAACAGCGCCCCGCGCTCCTGTTGGGCATGAATGCGATGCGCGCGTTCAAGAAGGTCTCGATTGACTTTGCGAACCGCAGATTCCGCGTCGTCGTCCCCGAACACAGTGAGGGGCTGGTTCGATTGGCCAGGCTTTAAGCTTTCTGAAGTCAACACTCTCAATTGCAAGGGCGCGCTTGGGCTGGCAGGTTCGCCCAGGCCTCGGCGCGCGGATTGCCGCAATGTCCGTGCCGAGGTCCGTTTTCCGGCATTGGTAAATCGGGGCGCCACTTGCTCATCTACTGGCTACTGTTCCTGTATTTCGCTATCGGCGTCTTCGCGTCTCCCGCTGGGGTTGCGGCGCGGCCGCGATCGCCTGCATTTCTAACGTTTGGCGCCGTTATCATCGCTCTCGTCGTTGGCTTTCGCTACAAGGTCGGCGCTGACTGGTACGCCTACGACATCATCTTCAACTCTTCCCCCCGCTACAGCTTCTGGAAGATGCTGGAGTTCGGGGATCCCGCCTACCAGGCGCTTAACTGGATCCTGTTTCATCAGGGCTTCGGCTTCTGGGCGGTCAACCTGATATGTGGCGCCATATTCAGCTGGGGCCTTCTGAGGTTCGTTCGCGTGCAGCCCTCGCCCTGGCTCGCGATGACGATCGCTATTCCGTACATCGTGATCGTCGTCGGGATGGGCTATACGCGCCAGGGCGTCGCGCTCGGAATTCTTCTCGCCGGTATCGCCGCGCAGGCTCGCGGTGCTTCGACACTCAATTTCGCGGTTTATTGCGCGGCCGCTGCCAGCTTTCATGCCTCCGCGGCCATCGTTTTTCCACTCGTTGCGCTTTCGGCCGAAAGAAACCGCGCGATCAATGTCCTGATAACTATCTCCGTCGGCTACCTGCTATATGGCGCATTCATCCAGGACGATGCCCGGATTGCCAATTATATCGAATCAGGCCTGTCCTCCCAGGGCGCGTTCATCCGCGTTTCTCTCAACGTCGTTGCAGCGCTCGTCTTTCTCGTCGCTGGTCGACGGATGGGCTTCACGGAGAGAGAATATCGATTGTGGCGCAATTTCTCTTTAGCAGCCCTCGGTTTCGTCGTGCTCCTTGCCGTTTTTCCGTCGACCACGGCCGTGGATCGCCTTTCGCTTTACATCATGCCGATTCAGGTTGGCGTGCTCGCACGGGCGGCAGGCCTTGGCCGCTCCCAAATTTCAGGCCTGCTGGCGATTGTCGGCTATTCCGCGGCGATTCAGTTCGTCTGGCTGAATTTCGCGCAACACTCGCGGCTGTGGATTCCGTACCAGTTCTACCCACTGTGAGGACAGCAAGCCGTCATCCGAGCGAGCGGTCGCTGTGGCAACGAAGCGGTTCGCCAGTCGCCTGATGCCGCAGTGACCAAAACATCCCTTTACATCAGCTATGACGGGATGCTCGAACCGCTCGGGCAATCGCAGGTTCTAGCCTATCTCGAGCGCCTGGCATCCCGGCGAGCGGTTCATCTAATCAGCTTCGAGAAGGCGACCGATTGGCGCGACGCGGAGACGCGCCGGCAAGTCGCCGCCCGCATTGCGGATGCGGGCATCGTTTGGCACCCCCTGCGCTATCACAAACGCCCGTCGGCGCTTGCGACCGCGTTCGATATTGCGGCAGGCAGCGCGACCGCGGCGCGGATTGCCAGGACGGGCGATATCGGCGTCATCCACGCCCGCAGCTATGTCGCGGGCCTGATGGCATTGGCAGCTAAGCGCGCTAGCGGCGCCGCATTGCTTTTCGACATGCGCGGCTTCTGGCCCGAAGAGCGGGTCGATGGCGGACTATGGCCTGAGGACGGACTCCTCTACCGAACCGCGAAGCGCGCGGAAAAAGCGTTGCTGCGCAGCGCCAACCATATCGTCACTTTGACTGAGGCGTCGGTTCCGCTCATCGAAACATCATTGCGTGCACAGCACCGGGCAGTGCGGATTACGGTCATCCCGACTTGCGCCGATCTTGATCGCTTCAGGGTCCAGCGTCCGTTGCAACGCAAGCCCTTCGTCCTCGGCCATGTCGGCGCTGTGGGAACCTGGTACCTGCTCGACGAGATGATGCGCAGCTTTGGCGTGCTGCGGCGGATCGTACCGGACGCTCGCTTTTTGATCGTCAATCGCGGTGAACACGAGTTGATCCGGGCCCGGGCGGCGGCAAACGGGATCAGCGCCGATTCCATCGAGCTCACATCGGCTCCTCACGAGGCGATGCCGGCGCTCATCGCGCGCATGACGGCCGGCCTGGCGATCATCAAGCCGGCCTATTCCAAGATCGCGAGCGCCCCGACCAAGCTTGCCGAATATCTCGGGTGCGGCATACCCTGTCTGGGCAATGAGGGCGTGGGCGATATGGCGGCGATATTGGAGGGGCAGCAGGTCGGTGTCGCGCTGACCGGTTTTTCGGAGGCGGAGATCGCTCGCGGCCTCGAACGCCTTGTCGCTCTGGCAGCCGACGCTGGGATTCAGGCGCGATGTCGCACCGTCGCCGAGCAGGTATTCTCGGTCGAAGCGGGCGTTGCCGCTTATGATCGCATTTATGATGAGCTCGCCGGAGTGCCGCGCTAGTGCGCGTGATTGCCTACACCAAGTACGACCGGGAGGCGGCAAGCACGCGACAGCGGGTGCTGCAATATATCCCGGCGCTTGCCGCGGCAGGCATCCAGGTCGATCACCGATCGCTCCTCGACAATGACTATGTGCGCAGCCTCGCGACCGGCGAGCATTGGTCCCGGCTCGGCGTGCTGCGGTCCTACACGCGGCGGATCGCGCAGCTGATCCGCCGAGAGGATGCCGACCTGATCTGGGTTTATGCGGATCTCTTCCCTTACTTGCCTACGTCCTTCGACCGCCTAGTTCTCCGCTCGGGTGCGCCAGTGGTTTATGATTATGACGACGCTTTCTTCCTCGCCTACAACGGCTCCGGAAGCCCGGTGCGCCGGCTGCTTTCCGGCAAGATTGAAAAGCTGATGGCGGGCGCCGATGCCGTGATCGCGGCCAACGATTATCTACGGGACCACGCGGCGCCCTATTGCCCGACGATATTGATCGTGCCGACTGTGGTCGACACCGACAAGTACCGCCCGGAGGGCCGCGTCCCGGGCTTGCCGCCCACAATCGGCTGGATCGGTTCACCCTCGACCTGGGAGAATGTTCGGCCGGTCCTTCCCGTCATCAATCGGGTTTGCGATGCGACAGGAGCGCGCTTTCGAGTGGTCGGGGCCGGCGTACAGGCGGAGCGCGACCGCATGGCGGCCATGGAGCTGGTCGATTGGTCGGAAGAGTTCGAAATCCGCGAAGTGCAGGGTTTCGACATCGGAATCGCGCCGCTCGTCGATGCCCCGTTCCAGCGTGGCAAGAGCGGCTACAAGCTTATCCAATATATGGCATGCGGCGTTCCGGTGATCGCGTCGCCGGTTGGCGCGAACCGCAGCATATTGACCCCTGGCTCGGGCATTTTTGCAGAGCTGCCCCAGCAGTGGGAGGAGGCGCTGCTCAAGCTCGTCGGCGACCCACAGCTACGCTCGGCGATGGGCGCAGCCGGGCGCGAGCGTGCGGTCTCGCATTATTCGCTGCAGTCACAGGCGCCCCGGGTCATTGCCTTGTTCCGGGAGGTGGTTGAACGGGCTGCCGCCGAGCGGCCCATCCCTGCGCGGCCGCTTTGCGTGACCCATGTCATCACCGGGATGCAGCTCGGCGGCGCGGAGACCATGCTCTTTCGGGTCATTCAAGGCGCCGCGGACGCCGAGCATGAGGTGATCGTGCTTGGCGGTCGCGATTGGTACAGCCCGCTGCTCGAACAGCGCGGCATTCGAGTGCACCACCTCGACATTAAGTCCGCGTTTTCCGCCGTCACTGGATGGTTTCGGCTCCGCCGGTTGATCAGCAAGGCGAAGCCTGATGTCGTTCAGTGCTGGATGTATCACGCCAATCTCGTTGGCGGCATCGCCGCGCGTTTTGCCGGTGCGCGGGTGGTCTGGAACATTCGTTGTTCCTCGCCCCACTTGCTGAAGTTCGGGTCGCGCCTGTGGGCGCGTGTCGGCGGGTGGTTGTCGGGCCTGATCCCCTCTGTGGTCGTCATGCTTTCGGAGCGGGCCGCCGAAATCCACGCCAATTCGGGCTATGGACGCGCGCGGCTCAAGGTCATTTCCAACGGTTTCGATCCTGACCAATTCCGCCGGGATTCGATCGCGAGGACGGAGGTCCGCAACGAACTCGCGCTCGGCGATGACTGCTTCGTCGTTGGGGCAGTCACGCGCTGGGACATTTACAAGGACGTCCCCAGCCTTTTGCGCGCGGCCAAAATCGCGGTCCAGCGGGGCGTGAACCTCAAACTCGTCTTGGTCGGGGCGCAGCTGGATGCGCGGAACCAGGAGATCGAGGAGATCATCCGCAGCCTCGAACTCGCGGATCGCATCGTGCTGCTCGGCAAGCGGCTCGACCTGCCGCGCGTCGTTCAGGCTTTCGACGTGCATGCTTTCCCGAGCGCCAGCGAAGGTTTCGGCAATGTCGTCGCCGAGACGATGCTGTCCGGCGTCCCCAACGTCGTGACGGATGTCGGCGCCTGCGCGCTGATGGTCGGCTCGACCGGCTGGATCGTTCCGCCGGGTGACACGGACTGGTTGGCTTCGGCGCTCGTCGATGCGCATGACGAATGGCAGGATCATGCGGACCGCTGGAGCAACCGCCGCTCCGCGGCCCGTGAGCGGATCGTTCGGCACTTCTCCTTCAAGACCATGGCAGCCGCGTATCAGGACTGCTGGGCGAACGTAGCAGCGGGAGGACGCAAGGTTACCCGCCGAGCGGTGATCGCGGGAGCATCATCGGCAATCGAGGCCGGACGATTGCCGGGAACATGAAGACGGCGCTCAAGTCCGCACTCAAAAGCATTTTTCCACGCTCACTCCTGCGCGAGCTGCAGTGGTGGCACGTGCGCCTCGTCGTGCTCGCCGCGCGTCGCCGGCGCCGCGGCGGCGAACGCAAGCCGCACCCATTGCCCGGGCGGATGATCGTATCGCTGACGTCTTACCCGCCGCGCTTCGGAACCCTTGAGCTTACGCTCAACAGCCTCCTCGAGCAGACCATCATGCCCGACGAGATCGTGCTGTGGATTGCCGACCAGGACATGCCTAAACTGCCGGAAAACATACTCCGTCTGCAGGGTCGCGGGATCACCATCCGAACGTGCGAAGACCTCAAGTCCTACAAGAAGCTCGTTCCCGCGATCGAGGCCGAGCCCGGTGCCTTCATCGTCACGGCCGACGACGACCTTTATTATGAGCCGACCTGGCTCGAGCAGCTCGCGGAAGCCTGGGACGGGGACCGGCGAACAATCCTCGCGCGAAGAGCGCACCGCGTGAAAGAGGACAGCAAGGGTCGGATCGCGCCTTATGCGTCCTGGGGTTGGGAAGTGTGGGATGACGCGGCGCGCAAGCCCTCTGCGGACATCCTTGCGACCAGTGGAGCCGGAGCCCTGTTTCCCCCCGGTGCCCTCGACCCCAGGGTCACCGACAGGTCCCTGTTCCAGACGCTAAGCCCGACCGCCGATGACCTCTGGTTCTATTGGATGGCGCGGCTCGCGGGAACCAGGTCGAAGGTGGTGGGGCGAAGATCCCGGACGGTCATGTGGCCGCTCCCGCTGGAGAATTCGCTCGCGGCGACCAACAATTTCGGCGGCAATGACCGCCAGATCCGCATGCTCGAAGAGGCATTCGGCAATCCGATCCGAGTGCAAGGACAGGGCAGGTGAAAGAGCAGCTGAAGACGCTTTTCAGGCCGTTGGTCGTGGCGGTGCGAAATCGCCTCCCCAAAGTCGATTCCCGTCAATATTGGGAACGGCGCTATCGGGCCGGGCTAAGCTCGGGGTCGGGGTCGTACGGGCGGCTGGCGCGCTTCAAGGCCGACGTCATCAACAATCTCGTGGCACGCGAGAACGTGAAGTCCGTGATCGAATTCGGCAGCGGCGACGGGGGTCAATTGGAGCTCGCCGAATATCCTGACTATCTGGGTGTCGACGTTTCCGAGACCGCGGTGCGTCACTGCGCGCGGAAATTCGCCGATCGACCGAACTACCGGTTCGTTACGCTCCACGACTTCGATCCGATGACGCGCGCCGAGCTGACCCTATCGCTAGACGTCATCTATCATCTCGTCGAAGATCGCTTTTTCGCCGAGCACATGGCTCAATTGTTCGACAGCTCCGAGCGCTTCGTCGTCATTTATTCGAGCAACGAGGAGGCGCTGGATGCCGTCCCGCACGTGCGCCACCGCCGTTTCGCCGATTGGGTCTCACTCAATCGCCCGGACTTCGCGCTCGACCGGCACATTCCCAACCCATATCCGTTCGATCCGAACGACCCTGACAACACCAGCCACGCGGATTTCTATATCTATCGACGACTGGCGAAGCTGCCCGCCTAGTTGGGATTGGCCCGGCCAGGTCTCCAGATGCGCGGCTCGAGGCGCTGGTTGCTGCTGCGGTAAAATTCGTCGATCCGCTTTCTGAGCGGTTCCGGGACCGTGGTCGCGTAGCCGCGCCTCGTGTTGAACCGCGAGAGCACGGCGTTGACGCGCAGGTCGCGCAGGCCCGTTGCCCGAGCGATCAGTTGCCGCAATGCTTTGACCGGTGCCGTGCGGATCAAAGGCGCAAGCCATCGGATCCGCGATTGTTTCGCCTCGTTCACCGGCGGAAAGTCGTTACGGCCATCGTCGGCGACGCCGAGGAAACGCATGATTTCGAGGTAGGTCGGGCGAGGATCATGTGACCAATCGTCGAAATGAAAGATGCGAACCTGTCCGGCCGGGAAATGTTCGAAAATGCGCTCGACATGCCGGTCGAACTGACCTGCATTCTTATAGTCGAGGAACGTCGGCTCGCGGCAGAAGCGGCTGGTGTTGGACTCATCGCGCTTTCCGGAGAGCTGCCACGCATGCTCGAAATCGCGAATATTCTCGTCGCCCGTGTAGAGCGTCTGGTTGTGAAGCGACGGGACGAAATCCCGCTGGTTCCTGACGAAAACCAGTATCTTGGCCTCAGAATTGAATTGCCGGATCTGCGCCGCCGCAGCCTCGGAATAAAGGTACCAGACCGAGGCTTCGCCAACGATACGGGCCGAACCTGAATCCTCGAACAGCGCTAGATATTCTTCCTCCGAGCGAACTGCCCGGTACCGCACGAAGTCGGTGCAAAAATAATGCGGTTCCTTGACCGGGGAAAAATAGATGTCGGGATGGGAGCTGAGATATTCGACCCACGCGGTGGTTCCGCATTTTGGTGCGCCGACGATGAACAGATTGGGTTTCATCTCTGCCTGTAATTTGAGGTCCAGCAAGGCGATCCGCCTGCGCTGCGCCGAAAGGCGTTCAACTGGTTGCCGTTTTCCTGCGCGTGGTTGGCACAACCACACGGCCTGTTAAAGCGCCATCATGATCCTGTCGCACCGGCACCGCTTCGTCTTCATCAAGGGCGTCAAGGTTGCAGGAACCAGCGTCGAGATCGCGCTGTCCCAAGTCTGCGAAGCAGACGACATCGTCACGCCCATCACGCCTGCCGACGAACGCCATCGCCTCGGCACCGGGGGCGAGCCGCGCAACTATGCCCGTCACCTTTTTCCGGGCTGGCTGCGCCGAAGGCTCGAACGGCGCTATGTGGAGAAGATCCGCAGCGCCTCGCCGGACGCGCTTTCGACCATCCGATCGCCGCCCCGGCGATTCTGGAACCACATGGAATTGGCGCGTGTGCTTCGCCTGGTCCCGGCCGCCCGCGATTATGAGGTGCTCGGCGTCGAACGCTCGCCATATTCGAAAGTGCTGTCGCTCGCGAACTGGCTCGCCAACGAGGATCGGTACAACCGCGGCGAGAATCTCCCCGGGTCGCCGGAAGCGGTTCGGTCGTCAATCGACCGGCTGATCGCCGATGGGCGGATTCGCAGCGTGCTCAACATCAACCGCTATCGCGATCTCAATGGGGTCGTGGCGGTGACGCCGTGGAGAACCGAAAGCCTAAGCGAAGATCTCGCTGCCTTTTTCCGGTCCAAGGGTCTCGACGCCGTTCCGCTGGTCCACGCGAAAAAAGGATTTCAATCCGAGCGGCTGGACCCGCGCAGCATCATGCGGCCCGACCAGATCGCGGCGGTCAACCGCATCTTCGCTGAGGAATTCGAACAGTTCGGCTGGGCGCAACTCTAGCGGTGGCCGACCCGGGCGCCGGCGATGGAAGTGTCTATCCCCAACAGGCGCCGCGCATCCCACCAGAGAAGCAAGTTCCAGCACAATTGGCTTGCAACCACAGCGACCGCGGTTCCGACGCTGCCCCAATGGCCGGCGAGCAGAAGGACGAGCGAGATATTGAGCGCCAACCCGATGCCCACACCGCGCGTCACTCGCCGTTCGTGGCCGGTCATATTGAGGAGCGCCCCATTCGCGCCAAATGCGGTCGTGATAAGCTGGCCTATGAGCAAAATCCGAAGGGTCGGTGCAGCGGGAGCAAAGGTCGGGCCGAACAGCGTGCTCAGCAGGAACTCGGCGCCGACCATCAAAGGCAGGACGATCATGGCGACCGCCGTAAACTGAAGGCGCGCGCCGAGTGTCGCGAGCCGCTGCAGCTGGGCATGCTCTCCGACTGCATGGAGCCGTGCAAACATGGGCACGACAGCCGATGCCAGGATTATTGCAGGGACGCCGGTAACGATCGCCGTGCTGGTGGCGACGCGCAGGATGCCGACCTCGGCGGCGGTTGCCAGCAGCCCCAGCGCTATGGTCGCAAGCTGCCATTGCAGGCTCTGAACCGCGTCGCTGAGCGCCATGGGGATGGTGCTCGAAAGCCAACTGCGATGCTCGTCGAGGCGCGGTTCGGCTTTCGGCAGCCGTGGCTTCAGCATGACCTGCGCGGCAATCAAAACGGCGGCCGCGACCAGGGTCGTCAGCGCGACGGCCCCCGGAGCCGTGATCGGCCGGTTCGCAATTAGCAGCGCGAACAGCAGGATCGACAAGCCCATCGGCCGCAGCAGGACCATCACCAACTGGCTGAGCACAACCCTGTGCAGCGCGCGCAGCGCGCCGGCGCGGATGTTGGCAAGCGGCAGTAGCGGGATCATCGGAATGCCGGCGAGCACGGCGAAACCGAGCACGGTCGACCCCCGTGCGAAAGCGACCGCGGCGCCGCCGGCCACGAGCAGGCTCACCAGCAGCGACATCCGCCAGCTCGCCCGTGTGGCCCAGCGCAGCACCCCGAGCACGGCCGGGGCATCGTCGCGCGCATCGGCCGCGGCTACTTCGCGCATCACCAGTTTCGGGAGGCCCATCGCGGCGGGAAGGGTGGCGACGGTGATGATCGCCATCGCCATGCCGTAATAACCGAACCCGCTTGCGCCGAGGCCGCGCGCGAGCTGGACACCGACGAGGAAGGCGAAGGCCATCCCCGCGAACTGGACCATCGCGCTGCCGGCGAGGGCGCGGGCAAGGAACGGGCCGAGCCCTTCACTACCGAGGTAGGAGCGGAAGCGACTGAAACGCTGCTTGATCAAAGACTGCCCCGCGCGACCCCGCTCACGTAACTTGGGTAGGACGCGGGCGAGGGGGGCACAAGCGCGATGCCGCTTGTCTTCGCTCGGCTTCTGTGCCGAAGGTCATCGCACCGGCGGCCGCACGGCGCCAAGGTCCGAGGGATAGGGAAACCACGTGGCTCGCATTTACTCGTCGCGCAAAAGGGTGATGGTTACCGGCGGTGCGGGATTTTTGGGATCGCACCTGGTCGAAGCCCTGCTCTCGGCGGGCCATGAGGTCCTGTGCGTCGATAATCTGTTCACCGGAACTAAGGACAATCTCGCCGGGGTCGCCACGCATCCGCGCTTTGAGTTCTTGCGTCACGACATTACCTGGCCGCTCTACGTCGAGGTTGACGAGATCTACAACCTCGCCTGCCCGGCCTCGCCGATCCA